>CAYFRH010000129.1:0-7594 GCA_964345345.1 uncultured Puniceicoccaceae bacterium
CGGGCCTCGAGCTCCGCATGCCCGGCAGCCGCGACCTCTATTTCGACGAGGAGGGGCCGGAGGGAAGAAAGACGGCTGCCGCGCGCGAGAGGGTCTGTTTCGGCAGGCTCCTCATTCCGATGGGCACGAGGCTGAAGCCCAGCCATTCATGTTCGGAAACGGCGGCGAGGACCTGCTCCAGAAAAAAGACCTCCTCACCGTCAGTGGGATCGGCCTCGCCGGGCAGGAGGGCGAGGACGGTTGCCGCCGGGGGCTCTCCCGCCCAGAAGTGGTACGCGTCATCCGCCGCATAGGGATCGCTTTCCGCGACAACTTCCGCAATCCCCTGTGGGGTTCCCTCCGGGAGAGGAATTCGGAAGGAGGCCGTTTCGCTGGCCCCGGCCGCCACGGAAATCGTTTCCGTGCCTTCGCGGGAGGAGGTGCGCAGGCGCACTTCCGCTTTCGTCGCGGTCGTACTGAAATTTTGGATACGAATGACGACACGCAATTCCGTATCACTTATCGGTACGGTCCTTGCCTCCGTTACGGCCAGGTTCGGATCCGCCCGGTTTTTTCCGGCTTGAAGCAAGCGGAGACTGTGGCCGCCGGGCAGGCGGGGCAGGGTGACTCCCTCCCAATTGGTGGCCTGGAAATCCGAGACGAGTATAAGCGTTTTGGGTCCGCCTCCTTGCCCGAAGAGGTTGAGGGCCTCGCGCAGGGCCGTTTCCGGGCGGCCGCTCACGGTGCGGGTGTCCGCCTTGTCCAATAGTTTGAGCAGGACCTGTGCTCCGTCCGGGGCAGGGGCACGCGCTTCCCGAACGGCTTTGTCAAATAAAACAAAGCCGACCCGTTCAGACTCCGCCAAGGAGTCCATGGCTTGCCGGACTTTTTCCCGCGCGTCGGCAAGCGCGTCCCATCCTCCCATGCTGGAGGAAAGATCGAGGACAACGAGGGTCTCGCCGGCTTGCCCTTCCGCGTCGCCGGCTGCCGCCTGCCAGCGGGGGCCGGCAAGGCCGAGAACGAGGAGAGTGAAGAGCAGCATGCGCAGCAGCAGGAGCAGCCAGTCGCTGATTTTGCGGCTCCCCTGGCGGGGCAAAGGAGCCCGGCGGATTAGATGAATGGAAGGAAACCACCATGGACGCGCCCGGGCCCGGCTGATGCGGTGGATCAGCACCGGCAGGGCGAGGCCGGCAAGGGCGAAGAGAAAAGCAGGCTGTGCGAAGGTGAGCATGGTCGGGGCGCGCGGGCGGGAGGCTCAGATCCGTTGGCGGTGGTGCAGGTAGCGGGCGAGGGCTTCCCCGAGGGAATTTCGCGTGGAGAGGCGGCAGTATTCGACCCGCGAGCCCGAAAGCGCGCGGCGCAGCCGACCGGAGGCGGCCGCCATCGCTTTGTCGTAGGATTCCGCTACAGCAGACGGGCTGGTCAGGCACTCGCGTCCGCTTTCGAGGTCGCGGAAGCGGGCAGCCTTGTCGCGGGGAAATTCGATTTCGTCCGGATCGAGGATCTGCAGGGCAAGGACGTCGTAGTGGCGGATGCGGACCCGTGCGAGCAACGAGGGCAGGGCTTCCTCGGCCTCCAGCATGTCCGAGATGACGACGACGAGCCCACGTCCCCGCAAGTGGTGGCCAAGGTAGTCAAAGGCGCGGGTGTGATCCGCCGAGCCGCCCGGCTGAACCCGGGCAAGGGCATGATGAATGGCGGCAAGGCGGGCGGAACGGTTGCCCGGGGGCAGGGCCTCGTGCAGATCGTCGCTGTAAAGGTAGAGCCCCGCATTGTCGCCCTGGCGCGAAGCGAGGTAGGCGAGGGTGGCGGCCAGCATGCCCGCGTAGTGGAACTTACTGCAAACCGCCCGTTCTCCTTGGTAGTTCATGGAAGCGCTGGTGTCGACGAGGAGACTGCAGTTCATATTTGTCTCTTCCTCGTAAAGGCGGGTCTGCAGCCGTTCGCGCCGGGCATACACCTTCCAGTCGATGGTGCGGAGATCCTCGCCCGGGGTGTAGGGGCGGTATTGCTGGAATTCCGAACCGAAACCGTGGAAGAGGCTGCGGTGGAGTCCCGATAAATAGCCCTCCACAGCGATTTTTGCCATCAGGCTGTAGTTGGCGATGGCGCTGAGGTGGGCGGGATCGAGCAGTTTGGAGGTCGACGCGGGCACGAGAGGAAACGCTTAAAGAAACTGGTCTACAAGCTTGGCGACGATGGCGTCGCTTTTCAGTCCCTCCGCTTCGGCATGAAAATTGGGAACGACGCGGTGACGAAGGATCGGAGAGGCGAGGGCGCGCAGGTCTTCCCGCGCAAGATGGGCGCGGCCATGCAGGAGGGCCCGCGCTTTTCCTGCCATGACAAGGCCTTGGGAGGCGCGCGAGCCGGCTCCCCAGCTGACCTTCTCCGTCACGATTTGCGGAGCCGTCGCCGATTGGGGCCGGGTCGCCGCGACAAGGCGTACGGCGGCAGTCACCACTTCCTCGGCGGCCGGGACTTGCAGCACGAGGTCCTGCAGCTCAAGGATTTCTTCCCGGGAAAAGACCGGGGCCGGGGGCTCGGTTGCCGGGGCCGTGGTCGCCGCAACCATTCGCACCTCCTCTTCCTCGGGCAGGTAATCCATGACCGGATTGAGGAGAAAGCGGTCCAGTTGGGCTTCAGGAAGGGGGTATGTTCCTTCCAGTTCGATCGGATTTTGCGTCGCGAGGACGAAAAAAGGCGGCTCCAGCGGAAGGTTGCGTCCTGCCGCCGTCACTTGGCCTTCGCCCATTGCCTCGAGCAGGGCCGCCTGCGTCTTTGGCGGCGTCCGGTTGATTTCGTCGGCAAGCAGCAGATGCGTAAAGACCGGCCCGGGGACGAAGCGGAAATGCCGTTTGCCACTGGCAGGGTCCTCCTCCACCACTTCCGTTCCGAAAATGTCCGCCGGCATGAGGTCCGGCGTGAACTGAATGCGGTTGAAAGACAGCGAGAGCGTCTGTGCCAGCGATTTGACAAGGAGCGTCTTGCCTAGACCCGGAACCCCCGTGAGCAGGCAGTGCCCTCGCGCCAGCAGCGCGATAAGCATGAGGTCGAGGACCTCCTCTTGGCCGACAAGGACCTTACGCAGTTCAGTGAAGAGGCGTTCCCGCGCCATGCGGATTCGGTCAATAGATTCCATAAGGCAAAACGAACACCGTTCCCCTTTCCAGCCCCCCTGTCAAAAGGGAAAGGGCGATTGGGTTGGAGGCTCTGCTTTGTTTTGCCGGGGCTTTGGAAAGGCCTCTCTTTAGCGGATCTAACCCACCAGCGAGGATGAAAGTGTGGGGAAAAGTCAGAAAACGGAATGTAGTCTGATAAACCCGGACTAAAATTCGTGGACAGTGGAAAACGTCCAGCGATGGCCAAACATGGACACGTTGTTGCTCAGCTCGGTTTCATAAGCCAAGCGGAGGCCAAAGGCTGATCCGAAGGGCCGAAGTTCGGCTCCGAGGGCACCGGTAATGGTATACTCATTCTCGTCTCCCCCGAGAGAGACCGCATCGACGCCTGAAAATCCCGGATTGCTGCTAAGTCAAGATAGCGGTGAATCCCTTTTATTGTTTCAATTTTTCCCGGATGCGAGCGCGGTAGCGGCGCTGACGCTCGGCATTTTGTTTCCTTTTATGGGCATCGCTAAGTTTTGGGCGTCCCCGGCGAAAGCGAAGAACGTCCTCGGGGCAGGTGAAGACCCCCCTGCGGCGAAAAGCACCCGGCGCGCTGATAAACGCAGCCTTCCAGAGCGGGGGATAGTCATACCAAGCTTTTGTTGCCACCCGCTTAGGGTCATGCACCCAGGCAGGTGCGTCGATTCCATGGCGCTGGCAAAGCCAATCAACGTAAGCGGCGAGATAAGCGTCGCATTGGCTGTAATCCTTGAGCGTTTCAACCATCAGCTCTGGCGGCTCCTGGATCTTAACGGCAAACTCTTTGCAGCTGCTGATGCGTCGAAGTTCGTGCTGCCAGTCCCGTAGATTGCGTCCAAAGCCCTCCGGGTCACTGCTGCTGGCCGCAACTTCGGCAGCGGTTTGTGGACGTTGCCAAAGTTTATGCATAACTCTCGTCGATGAGCGATTGAAGCAGCGCATGGTCTTGGCTGCGGATAGGATCATCCGGGTAAAAACGGTCGATAGCTTGTTGGATTTGGTCCAGCGACCGGATATGCATTTTTCGAATCAGGAAGCTGAGATCATCAATATCCCCCCGGTAGCCCCCGATCGGACGCCGACAGGCCAATGCTTTCATCGCCAGTAAGAAAAGCCGATCCCCCGTAAATGGAAACCTCCAGCTTGATCGATTCGACCTGCGCCAGCTCGCCCAGCCGTCGAAGAGCTTGTATGATGGTCGATGCAGTCACAGAATAAACCATAACGTAACGGTTTATTCTAATAGAGAGTCAAGTCAGTTCGGTGAAATCACATATCCGCCTATCCGCAATCTGCCAAGGGAAGCCAACATCACGCCCCCAGCTTTCATCGAAAAACGGCTTTCCGTCTTTTTAGGTCCAACCCTCCGTAGCAAAGACAAAAAACCCCGCCGTTTGGCAACGGCGGGGATCGTGTTGAACTGGTTATGGCTTATCGACCCTCTAAAACGCGTAATCGATTCCTACGATAAAGTTACGCCCTGAGCCGGGAATGCGGTTGCGTTCGGTGGCGGGCGAGGCGGTGCCGCCGCCGATATCGCTGCCGCCGACCCGGTTGAAGCCGGAGAGGTGATCCTGGTGGAAGGTGTCGAAGACATTCTCGATACCGATGCGCAGATCGAGTCCGTTCCCAATCTGTTGGCGATAAAGGAGATTGAGGATGGCATAGCCGTCGCTTTCCGGTTCGTTGTTGGTGGCTGCGACTTTACTTTGATCGGCTGTCCAGAGGGTTTCTGCCGCAAGGCTCCATTGCTGTTGAGCATAGGTGATGCGGAACCGCCCATTGAGGGGGGCAATGCGGAAGAGGTCGTCGTTAATGTCGTCCCGTTCGCCACGCACGTAGCTGATGGTGCCGTCGATTCGCCAGTGGTCGTCAAAGCGGTGCCCGAAGGCGAGATCTGCACCGTAAAAGCTGGCCTCGACATTGTCGTAGCGAAGAGGGGTGGGATCTCCGTTGACCGTGCTGACCGTGATCAGGGCCGATTCCGAAGCGGGCACGGGCACGCCTTGAATGTAATCCTCCACTTCACGGTAGAAAACGCGGGGTGTGAAGTAGCTCTTCGCGTTTGTCCATTCGAGGGAAAATTCCACTTCGTGACTGATTTCCGGGTCGAGGCTGAGCTGGCCGACGTGATTGTTGCCGTCCGCCAGTCCGGCAGTGGACTCGACCGGGATCCATGCATAGCGCTCAATGTAGCTGGGGGCACGGGTCTTGCGGGCGGCCCCGAGGCCGAGGGTCCATGCTTCGGTGAGGGGACGGTCCAGCTGGAGAGCCCAATCGAATAGGGTATCGCTTTTATTCCGGTCGGATGCATTAAAGGCATCTTTGAGGGCTTGAGCGGGTGGAATGGGCGGCGCCGTGACGGGACCCGCGTCGGATTGCACCCCGGAGATGCGGGCACCCGTCGTCAACTCCCACGCGTCGGTGATCGAGCCGCTCCACTCCGCGAAAAGTCCGGCGCGGTCGCGTTCGACATCTTTGAAGGGGGTGGCAAAGAAGGGTGAATCCGGGTCGCTGACGGAAACATCGTGATCGGAGCCCTCAAATTCCAAGCCGAACAGGAGAGCCCCGCCCCGGAAGGGGCGTTTGAGGTCAAGGGAACCGCCCAGGGTTTCCGACTCGGCGTCAATGGTGCGTCGGTCATCGCCCCCAAAAGCCATTTGCACCGGCATCGGTGCCATGGCGGGCGGGGTGAAGAAATCCGGAGCCGGACGCAGCGTGAAATTATTCATCCGGTGCTCGACCGCTTGGTATTGGACCATCGCTACCAGTTCGTAGTCGCCGAATTTGGCGAGGTATTCCAAATCGGCGAGATCGCTGTCGATAAATAGGGTATCAGCTGGTAGGGAGGGATTCCCGGCCTCATTCGTCTCGTGGCGGCGGTAGTCGAAACCGATCTCGCTGGTTCCGAAACGGGCCCCATAGCCGAAGCCGAAATAGGCTTTTTCATGTTTGGTGCCGTCGATCGTTTCGTTGCCGGAGTCCCCGAAACGGCGGTCGTTACCCCGCGTGTAGCCGCCCATGGCGTGGAAGCGGTGTTGCTCGCTGGCGACGCTCCCAAGCGCACCGGCGGCGAAACCGTCGCCATTGCTTTGCAAGCGGGTGTTCAGATGGCCGCTGGTCGCCCATCCGGGTGATTCAGCAAAAGCGCTGCTGCGGGTCTTTATATTGACCACGCCACCGGGAGCTTCGGGACCGGCGCTGATCGGTGCGATGCCTTTATGGAATTGAATGGATTCGATCTGCTCCGGCGGCGCGTAGTGGATAGGGGCATCCATCCAGTTGGGGCCGCCGGGCTGAATGCTCTGGCCGTCCACTTTGGTATTGAGACGGTCGCCAAACATGCCCCGGCGCTGGATAAGACCGGTTACCGGGCCATTGCTCATGTAGGCCATGCCTGGTTCGCCACGCAGGCTCCCGCCCGCACTCGATCCCGCTCCAAGGCCGTCCTCCGGCTGTATTTGGCGGACAGCACCGGTCGAAGTTCGGAGTGTCTTTACTTCAAACATGGGGAGATCGACTTGGGGCATAGCTTCGGAATCTGTTTGCTCGGCCGCCTGGGAACTTGAACCGATACTAACAAGGGCCATGCAGGAAGCGATCGCCGGACGAGCCAACGATCTGAAGAGCGCGAATGAGAATGCGCCGGTGTGCGTAGGTTTTCGTGAGTGATGGAAATTCATAATAAAAAATTTGAAAATATAATGTAAATAAATAGAGGTGTTTGTCGAAGGAGGGCGGGCGCTTCCTCCGATCGAAGCGGTGTCGAATACAGAAGTCGCGCGGATGCTGTTCTGAATCTGTGAAGATCAGGCTTTTAGACGGCAGGGGATCAAAGGTGTGCGGTATCCAGATCCCGGAATTATGATTCGACCATAAAGCGGTGCTGACGAATCCGGGCAGTAGCTTGAAGTTGGCTGCCAATCGCGAGGTTGAGCGTCCATCTCCGGCATGAGCCGGTTCGACTGCGCGAGCCGCCTGCGGCGGTTATGCGCGCTGATATGGGAGCCGACCCATGAAACTACAGGTTGAACTCAGCTGCGCACTGCTTGAGTGCTTCCTTGCGCCTCGTCAGGTCAGGCTTTGCCCCTTCGCGGTGGCGGCGTGGGCACATTTTCTTTGATGGTCGTCGCCGACTCGTTGAAACGACGAAACGAATCCTTCTGAGGCAAAGGGGCGTCCATCGTTACCTTGTCGAAGGAGGGTAGAAGTAACCGGAAATCCCCGTTTTGTGGGAGGACAGAACTCTTATGCGTTTCCTGTTCTTGAGTTTTATCTAGAATCTTACACAACCGGCAGGGCCGCTCCCCGCTAAAGGTCTCCCGAATCGCCTGTCTGAAGCCGTCCTCTTGCGCATAGCTGCTCAACATCCAACCCCATGCGCCGAGCTGCAGAAAAAACTGCGGCCCGATGACCAGCGCGCAGTAGAGCGCGACGAGGAGCATGCGTGGCGTGCGGTGCGACATCGATGG
>CAYFRH010000130.1:0-7523 GCA_964345345.1 uncultured Puniceicoccaceae bacterium
TTCTTCGTTGTCGCATGGCGCTTGTTCCGGGAAAAATACTTGAAAGAATGGACTAAGGGGACTCCCTGAGTTTTTTGAATCGCCTTTTGCAGCGAAATATCTATTCTCTCTCTCAACAAGGAGGGATTTATGTATCAGCATCGTGTAGGTTGGTGGCTAAGGTTCATTCTGTTTATCCTCTGCTGGACAGGGTTATCCTTCACGCTCAAGGCCGAGACTCTGGTTGGCGGAACAATTGCGGGCGACACCACGTGGAATGTGGCCGGCTCGCCGTACGTCGTCGACAGTTCCGTCACAGTGGCGGCGGAAGCGACGTTGACCATCGAAGCGGGCGTGGAAGTGGTTTTTTCGCGCTACAAAGCGATGTACGTCTACGGGGAGATCCATGCCGTGGGGGCCTCTGAAAGCCCTATCATTTTCAAGGGCGGAGAAGCGAACTCGGGCTGGTGGCGCAGCATCAGTATCAGGGGCAGCGGCGAAGGTACCTTCCAATTCTCCGAATTCCACCACAGCGGCTCTTCGCATGGGGCAGCTCTCAACATGGACAGCACCGGTTCGTTATCCGTGCGTCGCTGTCTTTTCAAACACAACGCCTACGCGGGTTTGCAACTTATGGAAGGATTTTCCTCTCTGGTGACGGAAAATAACCATTTTGAGGAAAACGAAACCGGCATCCGGTTGGGCGCAAATGTATCTTTCTCCGACATCACGTCGCGGTTTACCGGCAACGCCAAGGCGCCTGTGGTCGTGGGCAACCTCACGCATACCAGCGATGTCGAGTGGAAGTTATCGCCAGAGGCGGCCTTTTATGTTGAAACGACCATGACCGTCAATCCAGGCAGCACGCTGACCCTGCGAGAAGGCACGGTGATTAAGTTCGCCCGATATAAGGGGATCGAGGTCAAAGGCCGCCTTGTGGCCGAGGGAACCGCCACCCAACCCGTTGACCTGACGGATTTCCGGGACGACACGGTCGGCGGCGACAGCAACAACGATGGCGACGCTTCCGGTCCGGGACCCGGCTGGTGGAAAGCGATTCATATTTTTAAGGAAGGGAGTGCGGATCTCCGGTATTGCCGTATCGCCTATGCGGGGAACTGGTATTCCTCCGGCATACGCAAAACCGGATCGGGTGAATTGATTGTCCGCAACAGCATTGTTTCCCGCACAGCCGGAGCCGGTATTTATATTTCCGAGAACGCGGAACGGTTTATTTCCGAAAACAACACCTACAAGGAAAATACCCACGGACTCCAGGTCGGATTGAACACCTCCCTGACTGAAACGACCTCAAGTTTCGTCGGGAATACAGAATCGCAGGTGCTCCTTGATGGGGGCGTGCACACGGCGGATGTCTCCCTTGAATTACACTCCGACTACGCGATCCGCCTGCGGACAGACATGACAATCGCTCCGGAAGTCACCCTCACGATTGCGCCCGGAACGGTCCTTAAACTTAATCGCTACAAAGATATCGATGTCGCCGGTATCCTTCACGCGCAGGGCACTTCCTCCGCACCAATCTATTTCACCGATTACCGTGATGACACCGTCGGCGGCGATACGAACAACAATGATGACGCCGACGCGCCCGGTGCCGGTTATTGGGGAGCCATCCATCTGTATGACGAGGGCACCGCCGAGCTAAACCATTGTGTACTCCGCTACGGCGGAGACTGGTATTCCGCCCTTATCCGCAAGAAGGGCAACGGAGACCTTTCCGTGAAAAACAGCGTCCTCGAGCACGGCAGTGAGGCCGGAATCTACATAACGCAAGGTCCGGGAGCATTCATTACCGAAAACAATCTTTTTCAAAAGAACCGGTACGGAATCCGCTTGGGACCCAATACCCCACTGGATGATACCACCTCCGTTTTCGCGGACAACGCCGAGGCCCAGGTAACCCTCGACACGAGTACCTTTACCTTGAATACCCGCTTTCGCCTTTCATCGGACTACGCCATTGTTTTTCGTGGAAACACAGTGGTGACGGAGGGGACGACTCTTACCTTCCAACCGGGTCTCGTCGTCAAGTTTCATCGATATAAAAATCTTCTCGTCCAGGGTCTTCTGCTGGGCGAAGGAACGGCCGACAACCCGATAATCTTTACCGACTACCGGGATGATTCCGTTGGCGGCGATTCCAACGGCGACGGCGCGGAATCCGCTCCCCATCCCGGCTACTGGGGCGGTCTCGTCTTCACGGGAAACGGCAGTGGCACCCTCCATTATTGCGATATCGGATATGCGGGGTACTGGTACGCGGCAAACATCCGCAAGGAGCACACCGGATCCCTTTCCCTCCGTCATAGTCACATTCACAACGGCAGCCGGGCTGGCTTGTATGTGACGTCCGGCTACGAGGCCTTGGTGTCGGAATATAATCACTACGAGGACAACAAGGCGGGCGTTCGGCTGGGTCCGGGCACATCCTTCAACGATAGGACTTCGGTCTTTACCGACAATTCGCGGGCCCCGGTTCTGGTCGATGGCGGCACCCACAACCTTGATGTGGAGTGGCAGCTCTCCTCGCAATACGCGATGGTTATGGACGGGTCGCAAACCGTGGCCGAAGGGACGAAAATGACGTTTCATCCAGGGCTGGTACTCAAATTTGACCGCTACAAGGGAATATCGGTGGGCGGTGAACTCGTCGCCCTCGGCACACCTGGAAGTCCGATTGTCTTTACGGCGGAAACCGACGACAGCGCAGGAGGAGACAGCAATGGCGACGAAAACGCCAGTGAGCCCACGACCGGTTATTGGAGTGGGATCAATATCCTCGATACGGGCAGTGTCCAGCTGCTCCATTGCAGGCAACGATACGCGGGCTATCGGCATGGAGCCGGGATTGCCGTACGGCAAGGCGGTCGGCTCTCCATCGAAAATTGCGAACTCAGCCATAATGGCGGGAATGGCCTCCTGCTTGATCAGACCAGTGCTGAACTCAATATCAGGCGGAGCCGATTTCTCGCCAACGACACCGGCGTGCACTTTCATCACGTCCCGCAAAGCATTCTCCTCGAGGCCTGTTCCTTTGTCGGCAACGAGGATTACGGCGCCCGCAACACCGGCTCCGAGCAGGCGGACGCCCGCGGCGGTTGGTGGGGATCGGCCTCCGGTCCCTACAACGAGAATAAGAATCCGGAGGGGACCGGGAATCCGGT
This sequence comes from uncultured Puniceicoccaceae bacterium, assembly GCA_964345345.1. Classification (GTDB taxonomy): domain Bacteria; phylum Verrucomicrobiota; class Verrucomicrobiia; order Opitutales; family Oceanipulchritudinaceae; genus Oceanipulchritudo. The sequence goes on from CAYFRH010000130.1 coordinate 3,168, forward strand.
GACCGACGGGGTTCTTTTCGATCCCTGGCGGCAGAGCGAGAGCCTTGGGCTGATCCGCGCTCCCCTGCGGTCGGGTCAAATCGTCGAAGGCGATAGCCTGCGTTTTCTTGGGCAGGCCGGCCTTGATCCGGCGGCCTCCTTTGCATGGGATTTTGGTGACGGACGAACATCCCTTGTCCGCGATCCCGGCATGATCCCTTTTCCCGCCGCCGACGATTTCACGGTGCGTTTCCGCACCATTCTCGACGGGGTACCCCAGCCCAATCCGGATATCCGTGGATACGATGTGGTCCCCAACGACGGACGGCGACCCGACCTCGTCGTGGAACAGTTTGCGGTTCCCGGTTCCCTGACCATTGGCGAACCCACGTCCATCCAATATCTCATAAGGAATGCGGGCGACGGCGACCTTGCCGAAAGGACATGGACCGACCGTTTGTACCTCTCCACTGATGACATTCTCGACAGCACGGACCAGCAGCTCAACGCGATCGTGCAAACCGGCAGCCTTGTGGTGGGGGAAACCCTTCCTGCGGAGATGCCCCTCACCCTTCCGCCACTTGCGGAGGGAGACCGTTTCCTTCTTCTGTCCCTTGATGACGAATGGGAAATCCTCGATTTGCACCGCCTCAACAACCACGCCGCCGCCGAGGTTACGGTCAGCATTCCCGGCCTCACCGATGGAGTGGCCATCGAGGGCATTCACGGGGTTGGCCAAGTGGAAAAGTACTACAAATTTACAACAGCCCCGGAAACGAAAAATCTTCTTATTGAATTCGGGACGAAATTTTCCGGTCTCGAATTGTTGCTCCGTCATGGAAAACTGCCGAACGATGGCGAGTTTGACCATCGGTTTGAAGCGGGTCGTCATGTTCTCCCTTCGCCGCCGACGGGAACATGGTACCTTCTCGTCCGCGGGGATTCCATTCCCGCCGGAGGGACCTTTGACCTGCTCTTGAGCAGTGAGGAATTGATTCTGCAGAGCTCAACTCCGACAAGCCAGGATACGGGCTCGGGCCTTGCGATAAATATCAGCGGAGCCGGTTTTCTCGCTCCAATCGAAGTACGTTTGTTCTCCTCTAGCGGGACCTCTTATCTTGCTGAGAACGTCGACGTTCACAACTACTCTTCCCTGACGGCGAACTTTCCCGCCAACGCCCTTCCACCCGACACGTATGACCTGCGGGTCCGCAAAGGGGAATCGACGGCCGATCTTGGCGATGTAATCAAGATGGTCAGCGGCGGAGAAGCGGACTTCCACGTCAATATCATCAGTCCGCGGGCGATGGGCTACCACCAGTTGGCAACACTTTTCGTGGAATACGAAAACCGGGGAACGGCCCCCATGCGCGCGCCCCTGTTGCTTATCACCGCCCTTCAGAACGGTCAGCCCGGCGCCCTTTTCACTTTGGACCGCAACCACCTTTCGCGGGGTTTCTGGACCTCGGCCATACCGGACGGTTTTCAGACCTCCGTTCGCATCCTCGCCAGTGGGGAAGAGAGCGGTCTTCTCCAACCGGGTGAAAAACAGAGCATCCCCGTGTACTACGCCGGCTGGTTAAAGCCATGGGATTTTCGCTACCCGCCTTTCGAATTCAAGGTCGCGGCTTTTCAGGCGGACGACCCGCAACCACTGGATCTTCCCGCGCTCAAAACCGCCCTGCGGCCTCCCGATCTGGCCGGTGCGGCATGGGATCTCGTGTGGAGCAATTTCACCGCCGCGGTGGGCACAACCGTCGGCGACATGGTGGCCGCATTTTCGCGGAGCGCCTTGTACCTTGGGCGGCTGGGAGAGGATGTCCGGGACCTCAACCGCTTGCTGGCCTTTGAAATGATCAAGGCGCGCGGCCTGCATGGGCCCCTGTCGGAACTTGCCGCCGAGGTCGATCTGATCCCCCACCATGGCCGGCTCTCTCTATCCTTCAGCCGGAGCTTTCCGCGCCACTTGTCGCAACGGTATCAGGACGGCATCCTTGGCCACGGATGGACCCACAACTGGGCGAAGCATCTCCGCTTCATGGACGACGGTACGATTCTTCTCCATCACGGAAACGGAGGGACGCGCTCCTTCCAGCCGGACAGCCGCGGAAGAGGCTACTTTGCGCAAAGCGGCGATCCGGCATCGCTTGTCAAGATCGACGGCGGCGTCTACCGGCTTTCCATGCCCAACGGACGGACCTACCGTTTCGGTGCGGACGGTAAACTGCTTGCGATCGCCGACCGGCATGGCAACAACGTCGCCCTTTCCTATAACGGGGATCGACTTCATCGCCTCGACCACAGCAACGGGACTTACCTCATTCTTTCCTATACTGGTTCGGGCTATCTCGATACCATTGTGGATTCCCATGGAAAGCGCGTCCGCTACCGCTACGACGCTGCGGGTCACCTTGTGAAGGTAACGACAGCGGACGATCGTGTCATTGAGTACAGCTACGGATCCAATGACCATGCCCGCACACGGCATGCCTTGACGGAAGTTCTCCTACCGGGAGGCGTCCGTCATCAGTTTGCCTACGACAGCAAGGGACGGCTTGCCTCCCACGCAATCGGGGATTCTTCCATTACGTACAGCTATGACCAGGGCGAGCTGAAGGCAATAGACGGGGAAGGCAACGCTTCCGTCCTCGCCTTCAATCACTTCGGCCTCCTTTGCCAGGTAACCGGTCCGGAAGGCGGTGTTACCCGTCTGGCTTATGATGCCGATCATCAAAACATCGCCACAACCGGGCCCGACGGGAGCTCCATCCATTACCGCTACAACTCCGACGGAAAGCTCCATCACATGGTCAACCAGAACGGGGAGGAGTGGACTTACGAATACGGGCCATTCGGGCAAATAGCCAAAACCATTACCCCCGCGGGGCGTATTACCCGGGTCCGTTATGATCACAACGGGTATCCCGAATGGGTCCAGTTCCCGGATGGCCGGAAGGAGGCCTTTCAGTTCGATGCGAAGGGCCGGCTCGTTCAGCAGACCGATACCCTCGGCAATCCAACCATCACGACCTACCATCCCTCGGGTGAAATTGCCACGGTCGTCGCTCCGGACGGCGGCACGCGAAGTTTCACATGGGATACCCGGCGGCGCTTGAAAAAAGCCACCAATGCCGAGGGAGACACCGAGCTTGCCTACGATGGCAACGGCCGTCTCGCTTCCGTGAACTTCGGCAACGGTTTGTCCCTGGAATACGGATACGACGATGCGGGCCGTCCCGCTTCTGTGACCTATCCGGACGGGAAAGTGACGCGGTACGGCTATGACGCTTCCGGCCGCCTTGGCTTCGTGCGGGATGCGAGCGGATCGACGCTGGTACAATACCTTTACGACCGGGCCGGACGCCTTGCCGAACGTCGCTACGCTTCCGGCGCGAAGACGGTATATGAGAGAAACGGACGCGGACAGGTCCTCACGCAGCGGTCCTATTCGCCGCAGGGAACCCTCACCTCGGGCTTCGCGGCCACCTATGACCTCAACGGCCTGCCGCTCACCTACGAGACGCCTCAGGGAAAGTATCGATATTCCCATGACCGCGCGGGTCGCCTGCGGGAGGAATCCTTCACTCCCAGCGGCGAGGCGGAACGGGTGATCACCTATCACCGGGATGGGAACGGTGCATTGGTTTCCATCACCCGCGAAGGAGAGGACCTCCCCGTCACCACGGATGCCAACGGACGGATCACCGGAGTCGGTTCCACCGAGGCGACATGGGATGCCTCCGGCAATTTACGGACCCGGGTCGTCGATGGACAAGGGATGACCTATTCCCATGATGCCGCCGGAAACCTGACCGGCATGGCCGTCGGGGAAGACAGCTACGACATCGCCTACGATGCGCTGGGATTCCCCCTGCGGCTGACAACGCCGGAAGGCCAACGGGACTACCTGTGGGATCTGTCCGCAGGTCCCCGCCTTCTCGGGGAATACACCGACGCTCTGAATCCCATCCGCACCTTTCGTTTTGGCCACGGCATGGAAATGGCGGAAAAAGGAACCGAGGCATGGTTCACCGTCTTCGACCCGCTGCAGGGCAATCCGGTCGAATCATTGACAGCGGTCGCCGCTCCCACGCTGGCCAGCGGCGCCGAACCGGCCTTCTTCTATCCCTACCCGCTCCCCTACCTCGAGCCGGATCCCTTCCTTCCCGATCCCGTCTTCAATGGCGAGGTCATGGACGGTTTCCTTACCCTTGGCCGCTATGCGCTGAATCCCTCCGGCGCCATCGGGGAATGGGCCGTTGAAGGTGGCGGGCTCGACTACACGATCGGGAACTTCGTCCGGAATTCATCGGTTTCCTTCGGCAGCGGCGGACTCGCCCTTTTCGGATCGGCCGATCTTGCCAACCGCGGTCTTGG
>CAYFRH010000131.1:0-7414 GCA_964345345.1 uncultured Puniceicoccaceae bacterium
CATCGAAGTCAACCTTGCCGAGGAACCGGCTACTCCCAAACGCATCGCATGGCCCTCCGACGAAAAACTCCGGGAGATGGTCGCTTCCCTACCCATGACCCAGGTCGGCAAGCGGCTCGGGGTCAGCGACAACGCCGTGCGGAAGCGGCTGAAAAAGCGGGTTTTGGGGTGAGGGAATTCGGTCAATTTGTAGCACCTCGGCAAGCATCGGGAAGGGTTTGCGCGCGTAGCTGGTCGCTTTCAGAAAGGCCGCCGCTCCCGCGTCCGTCAGGATCCCCATCGCCAGCGAATGCCAGTTGCTCCAGCCCATCGGGATCGTTGTCTACGACGGTGAATGGGCTGAGAATATCGAGGAAAATTCCTGGCCCCAAACCGCCGCTGAGATCCAACCAGAGGAATCCCCCGACGCGTTCGATCAACCCCTGCCAGAGGCTTGGCAGGATAGCCAATGGGACCCAACAGCCGAACAATTGCAGGAACCCCACTGGCACAATGGGCAATCGCAGCAGACGCTTGGGACGGTATCGACCCCATTCCTCCTGAGGACGAAACCGTCTTCTTCGCCGACGGATCCGACGACCTTCCGCATCGAGGGCTCTCGATACGTGTCGTCAATGCTCACTCATGCCTTGGATAACCATGGATTATCCGGGCTGGGCGCTGGATTCAGCCAGGATCTGACCAAGGGAATCCACCAATCGGTCCCCCCGGCCTATCCCAAACACGAGAAGAGGGATTTTTTTACTTTGCAGGGCCCGCATTTATTGGCGAATTTACCTTATCAACCAAACCGCTGAAATTGAATTTCCTATCAATACATTGTCCAACGACGCGAAAATCGATTCCCCCACGCACGGTAATCGGTGGATAAATCTATGCCGGAAACACTTGAAAAACTTATTGAATGGGGAGAATTTAGACTTGGAGTGGCTACCGGTGCCATTATGGTCCCGGTCGCCCATCGCCAAGCCAGTAAAGAACGTGTCGCCCGTCAGGAATATGAACGGGATCGGGAATCCGAACTGGACGCCCGTTTGATGACCAAAAAACGACGGATCGACGAACTCCACAGCATAAACGATCAGCTGAGAAAAGAAAACCGCGCCTTGAGAGAGCAACGCGGAGAAAATTCATGAGCTTTTTAATTCCACTAAGTATAGTCCTTATCTGGGCCTTTATGGTCTGGTTCAAGGAGTACCGTCTGCGCATCGTGGCTGAATCCGAGCTGAAAATAGCCAGGTTGGTAGGCACAATGGAGGATTTGTTGCTCGAAGGACGCGTCGTGCATGGAGACCTTAGTCACGATGTTGTGTTCAAAGCCATGCAGGCGGTCATGCTGCACAGGCACTATGCGCTCAACTGGAAACCGTGGAGGCCCATGCCCCCGGAGATTCGCAAGTTCGCCAACAAGCTTTCCAATGAAATGAAGCAATGCGACTGCCCCTTCGCGGACATCCTGCGGGAGTTCAACCATGCCTACTACCGGTCGTTCCGTTACAAACACCCTGTGCAGTGGATCGCGTTTCCGTTCTATCTGTTGGCCCTGCATGTGGGTGCCAGAGGTGTTGTCGCGTCTCTGAAGGCATCACTGAATCTTCTGAAAGGTATGAACAAGCTTCGAGGCGTCATGGAACGACGCTATCTCGAAAACGCCGCATCAGAACTCAAGGCACCGGCCTGAAGGGCCGGCCGGATACCAGCCCGGTCCGTCAGGGCCGGGATACGACGTCCCACCCACGACACGCGGGCTGTAAGTCCGCGCGGATTCCCTCTCAGTAAGGGCGGTTCCTCAGGCATACGCGAGACGGCTCTTGGGCTCGGGTACGGACCTGCCCATGGATTCCGCCTTCTCCTATCACTCATTGGCAAATTTACCTTACCAACCAAACCGCTGAAATTGAATTTCCTATCACTTCGTGTGCGGCCGGGATCGGTATCTCGGCCGGTGATGGCGTGAAGGGCAGGGTGGAATTCGTTTGATTCCCGGAAAATGGAAAACGGTATTGGAATGATGACTACGAACAAGGAAGACTTTCCACGCCGGTACGCGAGTGGAGCGGAGGATCGGGCATATTGGGTTGAGGTGCTGACGCGGACGGCGCGTCCGGTGCTCGAGGCGATGGCCGAGGGGAAGCTGCACGAGCGCATGCCGATGGAGTGGAAGCCCGGGCACGTTTTTCTGCGCGAGCAGGTTCGCCTGTTGGAGGCGATCGGCCGCACCATTTGTGGTATCGCACCGAGGCTCGAGGCATTGTGTGTTGGCGGTCGCGAGGCGGAGCTGCAGGCCGAGGTTCGCGAGCTGGCCGTACGGGCCCTTGTTTCGGCGATCGACCCGGAGTCGCCGGACCGGGTGAACTTGAGCCAGGGGGAGCAACCGATCGTGGACGGAGCGATCCTTGTTAAGGGCTGCTTCGGGCGCCGAAACAGCTTTGGGCCGCGCTACCAGAAGTAATTCGCGAACGCTTGCTGGATGATCTCGAGGACGCGAGTCGCATCGTGCTTGGCGACACGCTGGGTGACGGGAAGACCCGCGACGGCTTCGCGGGAAAGCAGTTCCATTTCATGCTGGCGAACCCGCCCTTCGGTGTGGAGTGGAAAGACCAAAAGGCGGTGGTGGAAAAGGAGCACCGCGAGCTGGGCCGCGAAGGCCGCCGGCCTCAAGCTGCCCGCCCCGATCAAAAAAGGCATCTTCGCCGCCCTCGGCGAGCGCGACCCCGGGGCCGAGATATGCCGCGACGGGAAGGGCCGCCCCGAGCCCGATCCCGAGCTGCGCGACACCGAGAACATTCCCCTGCCCGAGGGGACCCATCTTCCCCTGCCCATGGATTTCGGGCCGGACAAGCCCAACGACCGCCTCGTCGCGGCCTTCCGCGAAAGCATCGACGCCTACATGGCCCGCGAGGTCCTGCCCCACGTGCCCGACGCATGGGTGGACTACGACAAGACCAAGGTCGGCTACGAAATCCCCATCAACCGCCACTTCTACGTCTACCAGCCGCCGCGCCCACTGGCGGAAATCGAAAAGGACATCACCAGGCTGGAGAAAGATATAGCCGACATGCTGGAGGGATTGGTCGAATGAACCGCAGAGAGCGCCGAGAACGCAGAGGGAAGCAAGGGGTTGAATCGCCAACGATTCGAATTTGTCGAATAGTTGGTGACGGCAAGACCGGTAATTCCCGCTTTTCCCGCTTGACCAAAGCCCGTCTTGCTTGGAAATATTTTATCATACGCCACCAGTTCGCTTCGGTGGCTGGACGCAGGGCGGTTTAGCAAGGGGCTGCCCTTGCATATTTTACAGGGTTCCCCATGGAACACGAGGTGGATCGATGAAGACCTTTCTCTACATCGACGTCTTCAACCTCTACTACAGCGCCGTCAAAGACACGCCTCATAAGTGGCTGAATCCCTTGCTACTGGCTTCAAGCCGCATTCCCCCAAAATACCTTCTTAGCTGTTCGCTACTTCACGGCCCGCGTCCACCAGGGCTCCATTTGCAGCAAGGACTTCACTCCCAGTGCCAGAAATTCGGCATTCGCCCAGCGCAGGGAGAAGATGATCGCGGACGGCATTCTAAAGGAAAGCAACCGGGGATTGGAATTTAGGGAGGCCCACCCTTTCCGCTCTCCCAGCGGAGCGGCCGCAGTTGTCAGCGGTGGCCATGCCAACGGGTGGATTGAGTGGAAAAATTCAAAGGGGAAGTCGCTGAAAGAGGTGAAGAAGAAGCAGCAATAGTCGGTCCGCGAAATCAACTCGCTCCCTCCTCGGTAAATGGAAGAACGGGAAGGGGTGAGCCTTTACTGGACGATATGGATGAGGAGCAAGGTTAACCCGGTTATTCCGGTTACCCCGATTCCTATAAAGCGTCCCCGAATAAAAACTTTTTCCCCATGGTTACAGAGGAAAGGGAAGAGAATTTGTACGGGTCTTTTTAGAACGGAGAGTAACTCGGTGAACTGGTGGGCGAAAATCGCAAGTGATTGGGTCGAATCCAGCTTGGCAATAAGGACCAGCCACCTCTGCTCCGCTCTGCACAGCAATCAATCCTTATTGTTCTTGTAAAGTGATATGTAAAGTACATGTTTCCCAATATGAATGAACGGTCCCAGCCAGCGCTCCATCTCCCGAAATCGCCCCTGATTTTCGTACTCGGGCAGGTTCGTTTCGCTCCGATTCTTTCAATGGAGAACAAGATTCCCGACCTCCAGGATTCCCTGCGGAAAAACGGCTTCCCGCGATTGTCGCGGCGTGAAGTCGAGACGGTGAATCAGGAGTCCGGCGGGAAGACGAAGGTCGCGGTGCGCAAGCAATGGGAGTTCATCGACACGGAGAAGAGAGCCTCCGTCCTCGTAGATACGGAGTTCATTGTTTTCCAAGTTACCCGCTACGAGGTCTTCGAGGAATACTTGGAGGCGTTTCAGGCGGTGCTTCACCAATTCGCCTATTACGCCGAGCCGGCTTTGTTGCAGCGGATCGGCTTGCGCTATATCGACCTTGTCGTTCCGACGGAAGGCAAAGCCTTGGAGAGCTACGTCTCGGAGAAGCTACGGGGATTCCACGTCCGGGAAGACGATCCCCGCGAGGCCTTTCGCGTGGAGTCGGTCAGTCAAACCGGCGAGCACTCGCGATTCGTGCACCGTTACTACGAGGCGGACCGCGGCTTAGGCTTTCCGCCGGATTTACTACCTGTCTCCCTTCGGTTTGATCGCGACTTGCAACGCGAGTCCCCCTTCGGTCTTTTGGACATGGACCATTTTATGTATTTCGACGATGAATTTTCCGTGCCTCGAATCATCAATGGCCTGTGGTCGCTGCACAATCACCTGACCAAGGCATTTGAGGCTAGCGTCACCAAAGTCGCTATGAACGAATGGAGTTCCTCATGAGCCAAGCCGCGCCCTACCCAAGCTTCGCCACCACCGATTTCGCAGCCGACGAAATCGTGAAGCCCGTCAACCCAAACAACTCGCCTTGGAATCTGTTCAACGACCCGACCGGGCCGGGTGGCAACGCCGCGGCCTCCGGTTTGGCCACGATCTTCCGCATCGCGACCTCCGTGCGTGATTTCCCGAGCTTGGATATTGCCGAAGCGCCCGCACCGTCGGTCGAAGCGTTACCGACCTGCGAGGTGCCGCACGCTTTGGCCTCGATCCGGCACGCCTTCTCGCTCAGTACCATCGAGCTTGCCAAAGTTTTCGGGGTGTCCAGACGCGCGGTCTACGATTGGATCGAGGGCGGCACCGTCAAAGAAGCGAACCGCCAACGCATCACCGCGATCCAAGCCTTCGCCGATTACTGGCAGGAAACCGGAGCCGGACGACTCGGCTCCTTGGTCCGCGAATCGGTCGATGGCAAGGTTCTCCTGAATCTCCTGACCGCGCCGGAGCTGGAAGAAGCAAGAATCCACGCAACGCTGGACAATCTGGCGGATCGGCTCAACGCCCGCGAGAAAGCACGGAAGCTCCCGACCGTCGAAGAATTGCGGACGCGGCACGGCTCCGAACCGCTCTCCGCGTCCGACCATGGCAGAAATGTTAAGGCCGCCTTCCGTGCGGCTCGGCGCCGGTCGTGAAACCTGTGACGACTCCACGTGGACAAAGCTGTGAACATTCGAGAGCGCGGCTGGAGACAGGGATCCGTTTTGATCCCCACCAATCTGGATCCTGAAATTCGAGACGGGCTCTCCCTCCACGAAGACAGCCTCCTCTTCGTTCTCACGCAGGACTGCGACCTCGTCCAGCCGGACTTCGAGAAAGAACCCTATGTGGAGCTTTTGGAAATTCGGCCGGTCACGACGGTCGACGGCAACTACGAACACGGCCGAAACGCACGAAAGCTGGACTTTTTCCTTGGCGAAAGCGCTTACCGCGCTTCCTGCCACGACCGACACCGACTGAATCGCGCCATCCTGGCCAACATCGAGCCGTCCGGCTACCACCCCGTCGAGCGGACGTTGTGCGATATGGTCGCGGATTGGATAGCTAAGCGATATGCCCGCCCGGCCTTTCCCGACGCATTTAATCGAAGGCTCGCTTCGGAGACATATCAAGGGTCACGAAGTTTTAGGCAGTTAGTGAACGCGAAGTTTTACGCACTGGAACCATAGGCGGATTTTGGAGGACCAGGTCTCCGATTGGACATAGGAGCATGAGGACTTCCCGAGGAAAGGGAGGATCGTTTGGAGGCGGAGACCGCCAAGGACGGGCGGGGATCCTATAGGTGCTGTATCCGGGAAACTTGGGAAGGCTTTTCTCTATTCCGTGCGTGAGACAACGAAAAGAATTTAAAACGCACAAAACCCTTTTCCTGCAGGCTTCAAGGAATCCCCATAGCCTTTCCCAGCCTTCCCACGACAGGGATGCGAAAGCAGGTCCATGTCATGCCACCGCCTATCCGTCAGCTCAGAAATTTCATACGACGCCAAAGGGACGAATCCGCTTTTCCATCCCCCCGCCAAAGAGCGCCCCACGCAAAAGGCGGTTCAACTCCTATTTGCCTCCACCCTGTCTGGGGACCGGGGTCTGGTTTAACTCATCCGGCATAAGTTAAAAAAACGCGTGCGCTGCGGGCAGGGCGGAAGCCAAAGTTGCCGTTGTTCGGAGGTTCCATGCTGTGGGAGGCGAAACGGCAGTCCTGCGCGTTGAGCAATCAACTGCCGCCCCGGCCCACCCGGCCCGAGCCCGATGTGAACACTGTGAGTTCAATTACCGTCCCTGGATAGAGGTCCTTCCGGTCCCAGCACCATTCCCACACAGTTTGCGACTTGTCATGTCATACAGCCGCCAAGCATAGGGCTGCTTAAAGTGCCCGCCCCGGGCGCGGTTGCTGTAAGCTCCATAATAGCGGCCAAGGTGTTGTCCGAGAGGGGGAATATGGCGGGCGCGGATAACGTCGCGAAGGCTTAACCAAACGGCATGACATAAATCAGTGAGAAAATTGAGACTCTTTATAGGGTTTGCCCAATCGCTTCGAGATGGAGACGTCCATCTACCTGTGGGAGACTTTCTGAGGTGGTCACCGTTCGCTCGGTACTCGGAAAGCCTTCGGTCCCGGGTTCCTGCCGCTCAGGACGATCCCCGTCAAAGGCTACCCCAAATTGTAGAATCCACCTTACCAGAGCGGACAACTACCCCGGCGGATAGGAATCAGTGCCCAATCCGGAGATCCTAATGGATGCGCTCCACACTCAGCCCCGCCACGTACTTCTCCCGGATCAGCTCCGCGTACTCCTCGCAAAGGCTTTGACGCCCTGTTTTCCCGGTATGCGTACCGAGGAAGCAGTCCGACAACATCCCAATGGTACACTTTGCATCCGCGTACCGCTGCCGCACGGTGGATCCGCAGCTCATGCGCTATTCGCGGTGGCTCCAGCCAAGGCCCAATAAGCCGCCTATTGCTTCTTGTTTGCCCATCT
>CAYFRH010000132.1:0-7260 GCA_964345345.1 uncultured Puniceicoccaceae bacterium
CGGGCGCGAGGGCCTGGCGGAGGATCTGGATCGGGTGGAGGGCCTGCCGGCCGGTACCGTCGTGGATCTGGTGTCGACAGGAGGTTCCGGGAGCGGCGACGAGGGTGGAATGGGGGAGGCTGCGGACGGCGGGAAAGAGCACCAGCTCGCCGATCTCCATGGACAGCCTGTAGTGTTCTTTCTCATATCCGAAGGAGCCGGCCATTCCACAACAACCGGAAGGAATGACCCGCACCGTGTGGCCCTCGGGGAAGGCCAGCATTTGTTGGGTGGGCACGATGGAGGCGAGGGCCTTCTGGTGGCAGTGTCCGTGGAGGCGGATCTCCTGCGGCCGGGACTGGAACCTGTCGCGGGTTATGTTCCCGGCATCGACCTCCCGCATGAAAAACTCATCGAACTGGAGACAATTCCCCGCGAGTCGGCGCGCTTGCGCGCGAAGCTCTTCGGGAACGAGTTCGGGGTATTCGTCCCGGAAGCCGAGGATGGCGGAGGGCTCGATGCCGACGAGAGGGGAATCCTCACTTATGCAGTCCTTGAGGAGGTTGACATTGCGGATGGCGATGGCGCGGGCCTTTCGCACGAGCCCTTTGGAAAGGTAGACCCGGCCGCTTTCGAGGTGGCGCGGGATCCGCACCTCGTAGCCGAGGGCCTCGAGAAGCTCGAAAGCGGCCCGCCCGACAGGAGCGTCGTTGTAGTTGGTGAACTCGTCGTTGAAGAGATAGACGACCCGGGTGCGGGCGGGCTTCCCCGCGCCGTTGTGCCGGCGCTTGTACCATTTTTCGAGGGTCATTCCATGCACCTTCGGAATTGACCGTTCCGGGGCGAACCCGACGATCCGATTAAGGATGCGGCGGACCGGCGCCGTGCCGAAGAGGCCGTTCCAGAGCCAGGGGACTTTGGAGGCGAGGCGGCTGGAAAAGGTGAAGCCGGCGATCATCCGCGTGCGCAGGGGAATTCCCCGGGCATCGTGGTAATGCTGCAGAAATTCGGCTTTGAGCTTGGCGACATCCACATTCGAAGGGCATTCGGATTTACAGCCCTTGCAGGAGAGGCAGAGGTCCATGACCTCGTGGATCTCGTCGTTGTCGAACGGATTGGAGGCGTCCGATGCGGTCAGGATCTGCCGGAGAATGTTCGCGCGCGCCCGGGTCGTGTCCTTTTCATTCCGCGTGGCCATGTAGCTCGGACACATCGTCCCGCCGGAAAGGTGGGTTTTGCGGCAGTCACCGGAGCCGTTGCAGAGTTCCGCCGCACGCAGAACCCCGCGGGTTGTGGAGAAATCAAAAACGGTGGGAATGTCCCGCGCGGGCTGTCCCGGGGTGTAGCGCAGACGGGTATGCATCGGCGGGGTATGCACGATCTTGCCGGGGTTGAAGAGATTGCCGGGATCCCATGTGTGTTTGACGCGTTCGAGGAGGGCGTAGGTCTCCTCGCCGACCATGAACCGGATAAACTCCCCACGGAGGCGGCCATCGCCATGTTCGCCGCTGAGCGAGCCCCGGTACTTCTTCACAATCCGCGCGGTTTCCTCGGCGACGCCCCGATAGGTCCGGTTGCCCTCCTCCTCTTTGAGATCGACGATGGGGCGCACATGCAATTCGCCGGATCCGGCATGCGCATAGTGCACGAGATCGACGCCGAACTTCCGCGAGAGGGATGTATTCAACTCGCGGATATAGGCGGGCAGGTCGGCAACCTTGACGGCGGTGTCCTCGATGACGGGAACGGGCTTGGCATCCCCGGGCATGACGGAAAGGACGCCGAGACCGGCTTTGCGGAGGTCCCAGATGCGGTTGGTGTCCTCTCCCCGCAGGACGGGGAAGTGGTATCCCAGGCCGGCCGCCCGCAGCTCCGCGACGAGCCGTTCCATCTGTTCCGCGAGGCGGCTTTCGGACCTCTCGCGCAGCTCGACAACGAGAATGGCCTCCGGCTCGCCCTTGACGAAGAAGCGGTTCCTGCGCTGCTCGATGTTCGCCTTCGTGCACTCGAGGATGTAGTGATCGATTAACTCGCAGGCGTAGGGTTCGTAGGGGAGGGCGAGGAGGTTCGCGCGCAGCGATGCGTCCACGCTCTCGAAATGGGCGCAGAGGAGGGCGCTGTTTTTCGGCGGAAGGGGCAGGGCGCGGACCTTGATTTCCGTGACGAAGAGCAGGGTGCCTTCCGCCCCGGCGATCAGCTTGCAGAAATTGAACGGCTTGTCCGATTCCCCGAAGACGGCGCAATCCATGAGCAGATCGAGAGCGTAGCCCGTATTCCGGCGCGGGATGGATGGATCGGGGTAGCTGTTCCGAATCCGCGTCCGTGTCTCGGGATCGCCGAGAAGATCGCGGATGTCCCGGTATAGTTTTGTTTCGAGGGAACGCGGATCGCCCTCGCATTTCGCTTCGAATTCCTCCGGCGTAAGGTCGCGGAAGACCACCTCGCTGCCGTCGCTGAGGAGGCCGCGGATCTCGAGCACGTGGTCGCGGGTGCTTCCGAAGCGGACGGAGTTGGAGCCGCAGGAGTTGTTTCCGAGCATTCCGCCTATCATGGCGCGATTCTGGGTGGAGGTTTCCGGACCAAAGAAGAGGCCCTTCGGCGCGAGCGCCATGTTCAGCTCGTTCCGGATGACCCCCGGCTGCACGCGGGTCCAGCCCTCCTCTTCGTTGATTTCGAGAATGTCGGTGAAATGTCGCGAAATATCCACGACAATGCCGTCGCCGACCACCTGTCCGGCAAGGGAGGTCCCCGCCGCGCGCGGGATGAGCGGATGGCCCTCCTCGTTGGCAAACTTGATGAGAAGGCGCAGGTCCTTTTCCGTTTTCGGGATCGCCACCGTGCGCGGCATCTCCTGGTAGGCGGAGGCATCCGTGGCATACAGCCTGCGCATCATTTCGCCGGTATGCCATTCTCCGGAGAACCCCTCTATCCGCGTGTGTTCCATGGTCGGTTTGCTCATAATTCCGTTTTCTCGATAACCCGAATCCTATTCCGGTGAACGTGAACCGCTTTTTTAGACCGGGAAAGCGGGCCGTCCACACCGAAACGCCCGCACGGCGCCGCTGGACGCTTCCCGGATCTGAAGGCGGAAGTGCTGGAGGTCAGAGCAGGTGAAGCCGGCTCCTGTATCGAGCCGAAGCCGACCTGACCGCAAGAGCCCGAAGACTGGACGTTTCATAGCCGACGGAGCCCGACAGCGCGGAGATGGCGAAGTCCCGTGATTGTCGGGGGGAAGGGGCGGCCCGGCGGGGCCGGACAAGCGCTGAAGCGCTTACTCATTGGCCGGAGCGCGGTACAAGCTTCGCGGAACCCGATGAGGGAGGTCTTCAGGCCTTGTCGTGCCACATGGGCCGGCGAGGATATTTTACCGCAATTAGATGAGGTCGGGAAAGAGCGCTTGGAGGGAGGACACGTCGAAGAGTTGGTCGGTGCGGGCTTCGATGGCCCGGGGTGAAGCAATACCTGCTGAAATGGCAGAAGCCCTTTGACATTCAGGCCAGAACCGCATCATGATGCTTTAAATGCGAACCACTTTAAACATCAGTGATGGTCTTTTGCGGGAACTGCGAGCGCAAGCGCAGAGGAAGAACATGCCAATGACCCGTGTTGTTGAGCAAACACTACGCCGCGGTTTATCGGTGGGTTCCGGTGCCGACCCAGCGTATGAACCCAATATCCGGACCCATAAAGTCGGGATCAAACCCGCCTACCAAGGCATGAGCATGAATCAGCTCTACGACCAGTTGGAAGCGGAGACGACCTTGAAGGTGGCCGAGGAATGATCATCCCCGACGCGAATCTACTGGTTTACGCACACGATATGCGCTCGCCCGATCACTCGAGGGCGTATGCATGGTGGCGTGATACCCTTTGCGGGCACGAATCCGTAGGACTTCCCTGGATCGTCCTTTTGGCTTTCACCCGAATCATGACACATCCGCAAGTTTCCCAAAATCCGCTCAGCACGGAACAGGTCCGCGAGATCACCGATGACTGGCTGCGAGCGCCTTGTCTGCGGGTGATCCAGGTCTCGGATCAAGCCTTACCTGTGTTTTTTGATCTTTTGCAGGATGCGCGGATGGGCGGCGACGTAAGCACCGACGCGCTGATCGCCGTGCATGCCCGCGAACACTCGGCGACGATCTACAGCAACGACCGCGACTTCGACCGCTTTAGCGGAATCAAGTGGGTGAATCCGTTGAAATAGCCCGCAGGCTGCGGCCAAGGGGTCAGACCTTGGATGTTGGTATGCAAGGGAGCGGATCCGGCAAATGCGCTTGCCCGGAGCGCGGAATGAGGGCTGCGTGTTACGAGTCACCCTAAACGGTGAAATGGCGGACTGTTTTTCTCGGGGTATTTGGCGGACGGCTTATGGCCCGCGTCGAGGGAGTGGACCGGAAAAGTTTGTTTGCCGTCGCGGACAGCCCTAACGGGATCGACCGCTTCCGCTTTTGGGATGAACCCGTGGAGATGCCGGAGACGGAGGATCCGGACACGAACGTGTACGACATGCGGTTGGTTCAACATGAAGATGGCTGGATTTACGGTATTTTCTGTACGGAGCGAAAGGATCCTGCGGCCCCGGAAAGCGATACTTCCGCTGCTGTGGCGCAGGGGGGATCGCGCGGACAAGGGACCTTCGCACATGGGAACGGTTGCCGGACCTCGTTTCGCCTTCTCCGCAGCAGCGTAACGTGGTGCTGCACCCGGAATTTGTGGACGGAAAATACGCCTTTTACACGCGGCCGCAGGATGGATTCATCAGTACCGGCACGGGCGGAGGAATCGGCTGGGCCCTTTCCGATTCGATCAACCCGGCCCCGGTGGACACCGAAAAAATCATCGATGAGCGCGTTTATCACACCATCAAGGAGGTGAAGAACGGGGCCGGGGCCGCGCCCATCAAAACCTCGGAAGGTTGGCTGCACATCGCGCACGGTGTTCGCGGCTGTGCCTCCGGTCTGCGTTACGTGCTGTATGCCTTTCTCTGTGATTTGCAGGATCCCTCCCGTATCATTGCCGCTCCGGGAGGGTACCTGCTGGCTCCCTACAAGGAGGAACAGATCGGGGATGTATTCAATGTCGCTTTTTCCAACGGCCTGATCGTGGACAAGGAAGGGAGGGTATTCCTCTACTATGCGTCCTGCGACACAAGGCTGCATGTCGCTACTTCGGATGTCGGGACGCTCTTGGATTACGTACAAAATAATCCCGCCGATGGCTTTCGTTCCGGGGAATGCGTGCGGAAGCGGAAGAGCCTGATCCGAAAAAACCTCGCCTATTGCAAAGAAACAGGAATTTCCTGTGGTCAGGAAGCCGCTTGGCATTCCGATTCCTCCGTCGATTAGAAAGGCAGTCGATCCCTCGTTCCTGCCGCTTGGGGCGATCCCCGTCAAAGGCTTCCCCAACAATAGCATCCCCTTTACCAGAGCGATTAACCATCCTTGCGGATAGGGGAGCGCGGCCCATTAAGGGGACATACCGCGACATCGACCGCACCACGAACGGTCGTGGTGTAGAGAACCCACTCATCCCCGCGCACCAAGCGGGGGTGAGGGTCGACGTGCCAGGGGTTTCGTCCCCATTTCGGGCCGGGCATAGCGGAGACGATTTGCTTCTCCCGGCCGGTTTCACGGTCGTAAAACAAGAGTTCGCACGGATTTGGCCATTGATAAGGGCTCTGGTCGGCGACCCAAAAACGCCCTGTCCGGTCGCAGTGGGCGTGGCAAAGCGGACGTTTCCAGACGTGGCGGATTTGGCGGCTCGACACGTCCATCTCAAACGCGCCGTCGGTGTATCGGATCCAGCAAAGGCGGCCGTCTTCGGCCCACCATTCGTGGCAGACTTCGTTGCCCGCTTCCGACGGGGTGTGAAAGGACTTCGGCTCCACCGGCTCGAACCGATTTCCTTCCAACGACATGAGCCAGATACGGAGGTCATACCTCCCTTGCTCCCCGGTCACCGGATCCCGCCAGTGATCCTGGGCAATGGAAAACAAATCCGGTTCGGTTGTGGACATCTGCGCGTGGTTGTAATGCCGGGCAAAATCTTTGATAACCTGGAAATCACCCGTTTCCAGATTCAGGCTGGCCGCATACCAGCGATTACCGACCTTTCCATCCCAGAGCAGATGCGTTCCATCGGCGGAGATCGTGAAGTGGGTGCCGGTCCGGGTAATTTTCCGGTGTCGCACGAAATTCTCCGGCAGCGAAAACAGGCGCTCCAGATTCCCTGCCACGTCCATCCTCCAGATATCTGGCGTATCTTCGACCATGCTGAAGATTACCCGGCCCAACGCGTCGATCACTGGGGTTTCCGCGTGGCAGGCCGCATTTGGAAAATAACGGATCACCGGCTTTCCGGGATCGAGCCCGACCACGGCCAGATGCTTCACCGGGTTGGGCGGAAAGGCGGTCTCCATCCACAGCCAGTTCCCGTCCGGACTGATCGAGGAGTTGACAAAATAAAACCCCTTCTGCCACGGGGCTACCCGTTCGGTTAGAATAAAACTTTCCACCCCGGACAAGGGATCGCACCAGGATTCGAAATATGGATGGGTGGACAAATCAATGGGATTCATGGGTCTGCACGGAATGCCGGTGAGTTGGTTTTGGCTATTTGGCCGTTCGGGTCGGCGGGGACGCCAAAGCGCCCGGGAAGCGCCGACGTCCCTCTCGGCTTACAATGAAGCGGAGGATCGGAGGGCGAACAAGATGGGGTTTCCTGGCAGGCTGGCAAGGTGAAGTCGGTGCAAACGGACCCTTCGATTTGGTTTGTGCGGAAGTAGAGGGCCTCACCGCTGAGGCTTACTTTCACCACTTCGGTGCAAGGGGGTAGGAGGCAGTGGACCTCGACGCTTTCGAAGCCTTCAGCGAGGTCGAGCTCGATGCGTTGGTGTTCCAGATCGATGCGCATAATGTAGCCGCTGTAGCCGCCGGAGGCCGGGGAACGGAAGGTCGCGCCGACCTGCCCGGTTTCGGTCGCGACCCAGCGCGGGCTCCGGCGGCCATGGGAAAAGACGCCTCCGTAGTCTTTGATGCCTGCCAGGCTCTCAGCGATGGCGTAGAGGACGGCCGCCAGGCGAAGACCCCGCCATCTTGGCCCGGCGGCATCAGTTGTATCAAGAAAGCCGCGACAAAAATCCGGGAAGATGGATCCAGGGTTCCACTCGCGATTGGAGACCTGTCAATACCATCACCCTAAACCCAATCGATGATCGCGACATCGAGAAATCATGGAAAAAATCAGCATGAATTTAGGGGACAACGACCTTGGCGGCCA
>CAYFRH010000133.1:0-7151 GCA_964345345.1 uncultured Puniceicoccaceae bacterium
ACGCCGCTCTCCGTCACGCTGGAGAGCAGCGGGCGACGCACCCACTCGGGAGACTGAACCGGGGCCGGACGCGGGCGGCGTCAACGCCGGTTTATTTGTGGGCGAAGTGCGGATTCCCAGGAAATTGAGTTGCTTTCTAAACAGTTTTAACCGCGCTTCCGTTGCCGGTCGGGGCGGTGGATAAAAGGCTGATATCATGATCATTTACTTTACCCTCGGATTGTGGATGCTTTTATCGGTTTGCCCGGCTCTGTGGGGGGTGGAGGACGGTCCCATCCTTGACCGCATTTACGCGAATGAGCCGTCCATCCCCTCCCAGGAGGAGGTAATTTCTCCCTGCGCGCAGAGCGAAGAGGCGCTTCATCTCATGATCCAGGCGGCCATTGACCGTCTCAGCCATGCGGGCGGAGGGACGGTCCGTCTTGAGAAGGGAACGTATCCCCTCAACGGGCCCATACGGATGAAAAGCGGGGTCCGCCTGCATCTGCCCGAAGGGGCCCGTCTTGAATTCAGTGGCGATCCGGAAGATTTTCTGCCCGCCGTTTTGACCCGCTGGGAGGGAACCCTTGCCTTCAACTACTCGCCCATGCTGTATGCTTTTCAGGCGCGGGATATCGCCTTGACGGGCAAGGGGACGATCAGCGGCAACGGAGGAAAGGCCTTTGCCGCCTGGCGGGACAAGCAGGATCCCGCCCAGGACCGTTTGCGCAAACAGGGCAACGAGGGCGTCCCCCTGTTTGAAAGGGTCTACGGGGAGGGTGATTTTTTACGGCCTCCGCTGGTACAGTTCATCAACTGCCGACGCGTCCGCATCGAAGGAACCACCTTTACGAATTCCCCCTTCTGGATCGTCCATCTGGTCTTTTCCGAATACGTGGTCGTGAGGGATATCCGAGTGGACAGTCAGCGCCTCAACAACGATGGCGTGAACCCCGATTCCTCCGCCTACGTCCTCATCGAGGACAGCTACTTCCGTACGGGGGACGATGCCGTGGCGATCAAATCCGGTCGCGACGCCGAGGGCCGCGGATTGGCGATGCGTTCCGAGAATATCGTGATCAGGAACAATACCTTTGCCGAAGTGCACAACGGGGTTGCGATCGGCAGTGAGCTGTCGGGAGGCGTCCGCAACATCCTCATTGAAAACTGCCGCTTCGGGACCGGTGGTAACCTGATCTATTTCAAAAGCAACCTTGACCGGGGCGGGGAGATTGCGGGGGTGGTTGTGCGCGACATCACCGTCGGGCATGCGAAGGATTCCCTGCTCCGCTTCCAGACCAATTATCACAGCTGGCGCGGAGGAAACCATCCCACTACTTTCCGCGACATCCTCGTGGAGGACATTCATTGCGGGCAAGTCGACGGGGTGGGGATTTGGACCAACGGGTTGGAAAGCCGTCCGCTGCGGAACGTGGTCCTCAAAAACATTACCATCGAGGAGGCGGAGACGCCGGTGCGCATGTCCGGGCACGATGACGTGCGCTTCGAATCCGTTTTCATCAACGACCGTGAGGTCGACCGGCAGAAGAACGTTGAGCGATAAAGGCGAAACATGAACGGCAAGCGGCGGCGGTTTTTAAAAACAACGGGATTCCTTGGCTTATCGGGGATCTGCGGGCATGACCTGTTTGCCCGGAAGAGCCCGGTCGACCCCGGGCAGTCACCGGAGACGGTTCCTCTCTCGGAGCACTACCGTTCGCGCGTCATCCGCAGCGAACTTCTTCCCGGTCCCGTCGTCGTGGATAGCCTGAAGCTCCTGCGCCGCGGGGAAAACTGGTTTGTACGCGCGGAGTCGAAAGACGGGGCCGTGGGTCTGGCCATGGGGCATGTCAAATGGTTGCCGCAGTTCCACCCGCTCTTCGTACAGCTGATCGCCCCGTTCTTCGAGGGCAAGGACGCGCGCGGGCTGGATGCCCTTGTCGATGCCGTGTACGAGAGCGAAAACTACTACAAAATGCAGGGGCTTCCCTTCTGGATCTGCGTGGCCTCGGCGGAATTCGCCCTGCTGGACCTTCTCGGGCGCGTGGCCGACGAACCGGTGGCCGAATTGCTCGGTGGACTCAGGACGAAGACCATCGATCTGTATCGGGCGAACAACTACCGCGACCGCGATGCCGAGGCCTCGCTTGCAAAAATCGCCGAAAACGTCGCGGAAACGGGGGTCAAGGCATTAAAGATCAAAGTCGGGGGACGCATGCTCAAAGGCGACCGTGTCCCGGACCGGACCCGTCAACTGGTCGCGAAAGTGGCCCGGGCCTTCGGTTCCACCCACACTTTGTACGCGGATGCGAACAGTTCCTATCTTGCTCCCGAGGCCGTGCGGGTGGGACGGTTGCTGCAGGATCACGGATTCGCCTTTTTCGAGGAACCGGTGCCCTTCGACTTTCATGAGGAAACCCGCCGGGTGGCGCGGAAACTGAGGATTCCCATCGCCGGGGGAGAGCAGGAAAGCAGCCTCTACCGGTTCTGGTGGCTGATCGCCCACGGCGCCCTGCAAGTGGCGCAGCCGGACCTGTTTTACTTCGGAGGTATGATCCGGTCGATGCGCGTGGCCGAAATGGCCGAGGCCGCCGGCATTCAATGCGTCCCGCACATCTCCGGATCCGGAATGGGGTTTCTTTACATGGCGGTATTTGCCTCCTGTGCCCCGGCAATGGGTCCATATCAGGAATTCAAGGGACTGAACCGCGAGGTCCCGTGGGAGCCTTCGGGCGGAGGGGATCTCGTCATCAGAGATGGACGGATGACCGTTCCCACCGGTCCGGGAATGGGCGTGGACTACGATCCCGGCTACCTTGCCCTGGCTCGGGAAGTCATGATCGGGACTTAGGCGCCGCCGGCAGGATGGACGGCCCTTCGTGCCAGTACCCGTCGATGAGGGTGTGGATCTGGTCGGATTCAAGCGCCCCGCGTTCATTATTGTGAATGAGGCGGGAGAGGACACTCACCGCGGTCCTGCCCACCGCTTCCCCGTCCTGTTTCATGCCCGCGAGGAGATTGTCCTCGGCGCTGAGATTGTAATCCACCACCCCCAGATCCTCCGGCACCCTGATCCCCTTCCGGGACAGGTGCGGCATGAGCTGGGGCAGCTGGCGGCTGCCGGTGACGAGGATATCGGGGGCGGACTCTTTTCTCCAGCGCTCGAAGGCTCCGCTGCTCCATTTTTTAAGGAGCAGGGGCGGGATGGGATACTCGCGTTCTTCGAGAAACTGCTTCGAAAGGAAGGCCGCGATCCATTTGTTCTCCACCCGTTCGGTGGAATTCTGGAGAAGAACCAGCCCCGGACGGCAATAGCCGCGCTCTTTAACCTGCGACAACAGCTCCAGCATCATGCGGAAGTGGTTGTTGCTCACGATGTGGAGCTTGGGAGAACGCAGGGTGTATCCAAAAGTCACTGCACAGAATTTTCCCCACTCCAGCGGAATGGTGCCGCCGGCCCGGCGGAAGGGGGCGATGAGGAGACCCGTGATTCCGCGTGATTCAAGGATCTGCTGGGCGCGCCGGGGCGTCATCCCGGGCGTGTTCAAATCGAAGGGTTCCAGTTTGTGACCCAGTTTTTCCGCCTGTTCGCGAGCCCCGGCATAATACTCGCAGAAGAGGGGCACCTCTTTCCAGTGGTACCCTTTCTCGTTGGCGCAAACCCATGCGAGGGTACTGGAAAAGAGGGGTTTTTTCGTGGAATGGCGATAGGCCACGAGGGCGGACAGGGCCGGATCCGGTCGATACCCCATGCGCGCGGCGGTTTCCGAGATCAGTTTTCTTGTTCCCGGGGCGATGCTGTGGTGATCGCGCAGGGCCAGTGAGACCGTGGTGAAATGATAGCCTGTTTTGTCGGCGATTTGCCGGAGAGTGACCCTTGAGGATGCGCTCATGGAGAGAGGGGATGGGGTTGTGAAATTTGAATTCAACAATTATAAAACATCCGCCGGTTGTCAACGGAATGAGGGCTCTCTACCCACCGTGAGCTAAGTGAGCCTGACCCAGAACACCTACGCGCGCCCGAAGTTCAGCCTTAATGGAGAGTGGCACTACATCGTTGATCCCTATGAAACGGGTAGCCGCAATCATCGCGACTGGGTCCATTTCGCGGAGGAGGAAAACCTTGCCCGACGAGCCTATGGAAGCGATCTTCGCGGTGGTCAACCATGGGAGCGCATTGAATATGATTTCCGGCGATCCCCGGTGATGCGGGTCCCCGGTTCCTGGTCCCATCAGGTCACCGAGCTGACCTATTACGAAGGGTCGGTCTGGTTTCAGCGCGATTTTGTTCATCCGGGCGCAGGGAAGGACCGGCGTTTTAGGCTGCGGATTGAAGCGGCCAACTACCATGCCGAAGTTTATCTGAACGGGCGCTACGTCGGTGACCACTGGGGAGGCTTTGACCCCTTTGAATTCGAGGTGACGCCATTTCTAAAAGAAGGGGAGAATTCGATCGTTGTTCATGTCGATAACCGCCGGGAAAAAGGACGTGTTCCCGGCATGACGACGGACTGGTGGAACTACGGAGGGATCACGCGGGATATCTACCTTTTCGAGGTTCCCGCGACCTGGATTATTGACTACCAACTGCAGCTTTCGACGCGCGAAAAGGGTCTTCTCGAGGGCCATGTGCAGGTGGCGGGCGAGGCCGTGTCCCGCGACGTCGAAATTTCCATACCGGAACTATCGCTCCATCAGTCCCTTCGTACCAACGCAGAGGGACGTGCCTCCTTTCAGCTTTCCGCCCCGGGGCTGACGCGGTGGCATCCCGACAATCCCAAATTGTATTCCGTGCGGTGGAAGGCGGGGAAAGATGAGGTCGAGGACCGGATCGGCTTTCGAACCATCGAGGTCCGGGACACCCGTCTTCTCCTGAACGGCGAACCCCTGTTTCTGCGTGGAATCTCCGTGCATGAGGAAAACCCGGCCGTTCCGCGCCGGAACTACCTGCGGGAGGATTGCGAGGAGATCTTCGACCTTGCCGGCGAACTGCATTGCAACTTCCTGCGGCTGGCCCATTACCCGCACAATGAGCACATGCCACGCATGGCGGATGAGCGGGGTTTTCTGCTCTGGGAGGAAATCCCCGTTTACTGGGGAATTGAATTTGATCTTCCCGAAGTGCGGACGGCGGCTGTTCATCAGCTGGATACGCTTGTCCGCCGGGACCGCAACCGGGCCTCCGTTATTGTATGGTCCCTCGCGAATGAAACGCCCGTCACGGCCAGCCGGCTGCAACTGCTGAAGGAGTTAAAGGCGGTTGTGCGCACGCTGGACAAGGAGCGCCTCGTCAGCGCGGCCCTTGACAAGAAAGGGGACGGAAAAGACAGGGTCATGGAGGTCGCCGATCCCTTCGCCGAGGAATGCGACGTGGTCAGCTGCAACGAATACGTGGGATGGTACGACGGAACCCCCGACCTCTGCCGCCGACTGCAGTGGAAGATCCCCTCCGGGAAACCTTTTTTTGTCAGTGAATTCGGTGCCGGCGCCCTTGCCGGTCGCCACGGGGAAAAGGAGGATGTCTGGACGGAAGAATACCAGGCCTGGGTTTACGAGCGGCAGATCGAGATGCTCAGGAAGCTTCCGAATTTCTGCGGTTGTTCGCCCTGGATTCTCCGGGACTTTCGTTCTCCCCGCCGCAATCTCGCGGAAGTCCAGGACCAGTGGAATCGCAAAGGCCTCATCGGATCCGACGGGAAGCGGAAGCTGGCTTTCTCCGTTCTCCAATCGTTTTACGCGGAAATGAAATCCCGTCTTTCTTGATGGGGCGGCCATCGCGGTTCAATCTACCTACATCAAATGAAATATTCAGAAATCATCCTTCTCTACTTGCTTTTGTGCCCCTCCTTCCTGTTCGCGGAGTCCTGGTGCCTTTATCCAGGTTTTGAAAAATCGGACGAACCCGCCAACTGGGAGGACAAAGTTTTTCTCACTGAATTCGGAAACGGTGAGGACGTCTTTATCGATCCGGTGATTCCGAAGGACTGGACATGGCTGGCGGTCAAGGGCGCCTCCTTCGAAGGCGAGACCTTCAATTTCTTTTTCTGGCAGGGCATTGTTTTCAGCCAGAGCTGGGAAGTCGATAAATCCACCTTCCGTGTCAGCAAGTACCCGCACGACCTCACTCCGGCCGTGGAGTCGGACGCCCATGTCATCGCCATGATGCGGCAGCGCGAGGCGGTCGCCCTTGTCGTATCACCGCACGATGGCGCGGTGTCGGTCCGTTTTGATGAGGAAGTCATGGGCGAGCCCATGCATTTCCAACTCGACATGGAGGCCGGGGAAGCCCGGCTGGTCCGCTTTTTCGTCAACCAAGCCCCCTTTCGGCCATGAAACATCACCACCTGCTCCTGAGCGCAGCCTGCTCTCTTCTCCTCGCCGGTTTCCTGCACGGGGAACGGACCGTTCTGAATATCAACGAGGACTGGGATTTCCACCTCTCCGCCGAGGGCGCGGAACACCGGCAAGTTGACCTGCCGCATACATGGAACGCCCGGGATGCGTTTGATCACCTCGACGGCCCCGCCCATGTAACGATCATGGACTACTATTTCCGCGGCAAGGGAACCTATGAAAAACAGCTCCACATTCCCGCGGACTACGCGGACCAGCGCGTCGAGGTTTTCTTTGAAGCGGCCTTCCAGAGGGCGAGGGGATGGTTGAACGGCCACTACCTCGGCGAACACAAGGGCGGCTATTCCGCTTTTTCCTTCGATCTGACCCCGGCCATGAAAGCCGGAGAGAAGAACGTGCTGAAGGTCGAGGTGGACAACTCCTTTCATTACGACATTCCGCCCCACCGCGCCGATTACACCATGTACGGCGGTCTCTACCGGGATGTCTTTCTCGTCGCGACCGATCCGGTCCACCTGGATGCCCTTTACGTGGATACACCGGAGGTCTCGCGGGAAGGGGCCCGCGTGGGCATCCGCACGGAAATCCGCTACCCGGATGGCCTCGAGGATGAGGCCACCGTCGAGGGGGTTATTCTCGACCCGGAAAACAATGAACTTGTCCGCAGCGACGTGACGGTGCAACTGGACGGCACCGGCCTTCAGGAGATCGAGCTCCCCGCCGCGGAGATGGTTGAACCCGCCCTCTGGTCGCCTTCCCATCCCCATCTGTACACCGCGCACGTCCACCTGATGCACGAGGATCGCCGGGTCGATACC
>CAYFRH010000134.1:0-7093 GCA_964345345.1 uncultured Puniceicoccaceae bacterium
TTATTCAGCAAGAAGCCTCTCCTCATTGCACCTGAAGTGTGCACCTCAGTTTCTCGGGCTCAATCCGAATCTTCGCTCAGGGAATTAAGAAAGGAAAATCAGGGATCAATGGATTCATTCGAAGGCACGCCTTCCTTCGAGAGCGCTACGCAAGGTCGTGACATCGGCGAAAGGAATGCCGCCGCCGCTGGGGAGGCCGAAACCGATACGGGTGATCTTCAATCCCGGCCAATTGAGAATTTCCTCCTGCAGGTAATGGCAAGTGGACTCGCCCTCAATGTCGTTGGAAAGGGCGAGTATGATCTCTGTAAACGTACCTTCGGTGACCCGCTGCCGCAGAGAGTCCATGGAAAGCTCCCCCGGCCCGACGTCATGAATGGGAGACAGCTTTCCCTGCAGGACATGATACAGGCCGCGGTAGGCACCGGCGTTCTCCATGGCGCGCAGGTCGGGAACGGTCTCGACTACGCAGAGAACGGTCGCATCCCGGCGCGGGTCCGCACAAATGTCGCAAAGATCTCCCTCGCAGAGGTTGCCGCAGCGCGGGCAGGCGGTCACTTTTTCCATGGCAACGCGCAAGCGCTGGAGCAACTCTTCCGCTTTGTCCGGTTTTTCCACGAGAAGGTGAAGGGCCAATCGTTCCGCCGACCGGTAGCCGAGTCCGGGGAGGCGTTTCAGGCATTGCTGAAGCTGTTCGAAGGCACCGGGCATCCCGTAATCCTTTTTGTCAGCTCATGCCCGGCATGCCGGGCATCTGGAATTCGTCTGTCACTTCCTGCATGGCCGCCTCGCTTTTCTCGTTCGCCTGCCGGAGGGCGTCACGGAGTGCTTCGAGGATTGTCTCCTCCACCAGCTCGGGGTCCTCCTTGAGAAAATCCGGGTCCAGCTTCAGCTTTTTAACCTCCGATGAGAGTGTCACCGTCACGTTGACGGCTCCGCCCCCGCTGGCCACTTCCAGCTCCTGGTTTCCCAACTCCTCCTGAACGGCAGACATCTTTTTCTGCATCTTGTTCATCTGCTTAAGCATTTTCCCGAGGCCAGCCATAAGATGGCGAAATCTTGCCAAGCTCCTGCCAAAGTCAAGCGCGCCACTTTGCGGCGAAACGGAAGGCCGTTTCCAAGTGAAGACGCATCCCCAGAGGAAGCAGCCCGTCGTTGAAGTCAAAGGCCGGATGATGACAGGCGACGGCCTCCGCCTTGCCTTCCGGACAGGCGGGCAGGAAGTAGAAAAAAGCCGGAACCCTTTGCCCGTAAAAGGCAAAGTCCTCGCCACCGAGGTTGGGCGCAACCTCGGTAAGGCGCCCGGCAAGGCCGACCTCTTCGAGGATAGACCGGAAGACCTCCCCGGCCTTCGCGTCGTTGATCAACGGCGGATATCCTGTCTCGCTACGGACGGACACGGATGCCCCATGTGTCGCCGCGACGGAGCGGGCCCGTTCCTCAATAGACTCCCGAAGCCATCCCAGCACCGGTTCTTCCAGCGCCCGGAACGTCCCCTGCAGGAGGGCCTTTTCCGGGATAATATTAAATGCGCTGCCGGCCTGGAAACGCGTGACCGTAATGAGGCCCGGTCGGACGGGATCGAGCGAGCGGGAAACCAGCCCCTGCAGCTGCTCCACCAGACAGGCTCCGCAATAAACCGGATCGACCGTTCGATGCGGCATGGCCGCATGCCCGCCCTCCGCGCGCAGTTCGATATCGAACGTTCCCGTTCCCGCCATCGCCGGTCCGTCCGTGTAGGCAATCATTCCCGCCTTGAGCCGCCCATCCGGCAGATTGTTGTGCAGGCCATAAATCGCCGCCACGGGCGGATCATCCAGAACACCTGCCTCGCAGAGGGCTTTACCGCCGCCGCCGCCCTCTTCCGCCGGCTGAAAGAGGAGGGAGACCGGCCCCTCCAGACGCTCCGCATGACGGGCAAGAATTCTCCCCGCCCCCGCCAGCATGGCCGTGTGCCCGTCATGACCGCAGGCATGCATCTTGCCCGGAATTGTTGAAGCCCAAGGTACGCCGCTGCGTTCTTCGATCGGCAGGGCGTCCATGTCCGCCCGCAAGGCCACCGCAGGACCCGGCTTATCCCCTCCAAAAACCACCTTGATCCCCGTCCCGGCCAACCCCGTCTCCACGCATGCTCCCGGCAGCTCGCCAAGGAATTGCCGCACCCGCTCCGCCGTCGTGGACTCCTCGTAGCCAAGCTCCGGATACTGATGCAGCTCGCGTCGCAACTCGCGCACCTCGGGCAGGATTTCCCCGATCGCTTTTTCCCATGAAAATTCGCCCATGGAAAGCAATCAACGGATGGATGCCGGAAAGGCAATGGTGGTGGCGTTTCACGAAATACCGTGAAGGGTCATCGACCTAGCCGGTCGATGCTACCCCCAACCTCCCCCCGTCAGGCGTAGCAACCCGCCATTAATCCGTAGCATCCCGCCGGCAGCCGCAGCATCCCGCCGTGAGGGCGGTAGCATCCCGCCGTGAGGCGGATGCTCTCATCCCACGGAAGCGCGTTGGATCTGCCGCCCGCAGACAAATCCCTGCCGGATCGACCAGGCCATCAGCTCCGGCGTACTGCCGACCCCGACTTTTCCCATGACGTTGCGCCGGTGACCCTGCACCGTCGACTCGCGCAGGCCCACTTGTTCGCCCACTTCCGCGTTGGAGAGTCCAAGAGCAAAATAACGGATCAACTCTTCTTCCCGCGGCGAGAGGGTCTTGTAAAAAGCTGTTCCCTCCTGCACCAGTTCCCGAAACGTTCGCTCCACCCGCTCCGTGTAATACGTACGCCAATGCGCGATCGCCGTCACCGCGCGCTCCAGCTCCTCCCCGTCCGTCTCCGCTTTGTCGAGCACCCCCATCACCCCGCTCTTTTTCAACCGCAGCACCGGGTAGCTCCCTACGTGCGCCGTCAGTACCAGAATGCGGGTCGACGGCCGCCGCATCATCTGCCGCTCAATGTAGTCCCATCCTTCCCCGTCCGGTAAATCCATGTCCAACAGAACAAAATCCGGTTCGTGACCATCGCTCATCCGCTCCGCCGCCTTCCGGTCCCGTGCCGCTCCCACCACCCGGTAGCCCACCATGCTGAACCACTGCAACAGGTATTCCCGCATCAAAGTCTCATCCTCTACAATCAGCACGCTTTCTATATTCATAACGCCGTTAGCATAGAACTTTGCCCACGGTTGCAAGCTTGCACCCTACCTTTTTTCAGGTAATTCCCGGAGAGATCATGAAACCGCCATCTGTTTATGAGATTCAATTTGCCGCAGCTGCGGTGATGAAAAAAGGCCGCCGGATGATTCCGGCGGCCTTTTCATGCCTAAACAAAAGAAGAGCGAAAGGGATCAGTAGCGGTAATGATCACTCTTGTAAGGACCCTCTACCGGCACGCCGATGTAATCGGCCTGCTCCTTCGAGAGCTTGCTCAGCTTGATCCCGATCTTTTCGAGGTGTAGCCGGGCCACTTCCTCGTCGAGGTGTTTTGGAAGAATGTAGACTCCGGGCGTGTACTGCTCGACATTTTTCCAAAGCTCCACTTGGGCCAGCACTTGATTTGTAAAGCTGTTGGACATGACGAAGCTCGGGTGACCAGTGGCACAACCGAGATTCACAAGGCGGCCTTCGGCAAGAAGGTAGACGGAATTGCCGTTTGGAAACTCGAACTGGTCGACCTGCGGCTTGATGTTCACCCGTTTGGCGTTTTGGTCGTTCATCAACTTGGCCACCTGGATCTCGTTATCAAAGTGACCAATATTGCAGACAATCGCCTGGTCGGCCATCTTTGACATGTGGTCGGCCGTGATGACGTCCTTGTTGCCCGTCGTGGTCACGTAGATGTTGCCCCAGCCGAGCGTATCCTCGGTGGGCATGACCCGGAACCCTTCCATGGCCGCCTGCAGGGCACAGATCGGATCCACTTCGGTAACGACAACCTGGGCGCCCATCCCACGAAGAGCAAAGGCGCATCCTTTTCCAACATCGCCGTAGCCGCAGACCACCGCCACTTTGCCGGCAATCATGACGTCCGTGGCCCGCTTGATTCCGTCAATCAAACTCTCGCGGCATCCGTAGAGATTGTCGAATTTGCTCTTCGTAACGGAGTCGTTCACGTTGATCGCCGGTACGAGAAGGGTCCCGGCCTTTTGACGCTCATACAGTCGATGAACACCGGTGGTTGTCTCCTCGGAGACGCCTTTCCAGTCTTCCACGACTTTCTGCCAACGAAGCGGATCCTCTTTATTGACCTGTTGGAGAAGCTTCTTTACAACAGCTTCTTCCTCGCTGTCGGCTTCTTCCTCGGCCCATTTGCTGCCGTTTTCCAGCTCATAGCCCTTGTGTATGAGAAGGGTGGCGTCGCCACCGTCATCGACAATCAATTGCGGCCCTTTGCCGTCCGGCCATGTCAAAGCCTGATAGGTGCACCACCAGTATTCATCCAGGGTTTCACCCTTCCATGCGAAAACGGGAACCCCTTGGGAAGCAACGGCGGCGGCAGCATGATCCTGCGTCGAGAAAATGTTGCAGGAACACCAGCGCACATCGGCGCCAAGGGCGGTCAGCGTTTCAATCAGGACAGCCGTCTGCACCGTCATGTGCAGGGAGCCGGTGATGCGGACACCCGCAAGGGGTTTATCTCCCGCATACTTTTCGCGGGTGGCCATCAGGCCCGGCATTTCCTTCTCGGCAATTTCAATTTCCTTGCGACCGAAATCGGCAAGGTTCAGGTCGGCCACCTTATGGTCGACCGTCTCCAATGTTTGCGTACTCATAAATTTAATCTGATTTTCAGGCAACCCCGCTTGCAAGGGCACTTTTGAGCTGTTCCACGCGGTTACACTGTTCCCACGGCATCTCGGCTTTTCCGAAGTGTCCGTAGTTTGTGCTCTGGCGGAAGATCGGCCGAAGCAGATCCAGCTCTTTGACGATATTGGCGGGGCGGAAGTCGAAAACCTCGCGCACCGCTTTTGTGATTTCCTCACCCGGGACTTTACCGGTGCCGAATGTGTCGACGTGAACGGAGGTCGGATGCGGATACCCGATTGCGTAGGCCACCTGCAGCTCGCAGATGTCCGCAAGACCGGCAGCGACAATGTTTTTCGCTACCCAGCGGCAATAATACGCCGCGGAACGGTCCACCTTGGAAGGATCCTTCCCGGAGAAAGCTCCGCCGCCATGACGGCCCCAGCCGCCATAGGTATCGACGATTATCTTCCGTCCGGTCAAACCGGCATCTCCGGCTGGCCCTCCAACAACAAACTTACCCGTCGGGTTAATGAAATAGTCGGTTTCCTTGGTGATCAGCTCCGCCGGCAATACATGCGGCAAAACCTCTTCACGGACGAAAGCTTCCACTTCCTTCTGACTGACCGTGTCCCGGTGCTGCGTGGACACGACCACATTGTCGATGCCGGTAATGGTGTTGTCCTCGTAGGAGAGGGCAACTTGGCTTTTCGCGTCCGGCCGTAGCCAGTCAACTTTCTTGCTTTTGCGCAAATCGGCCAGACGGCGCAGAATACGGTGGGCGTACATAATCGCCGCCGGCATCAATTCATCCGTTTCACTGACCGCATATCCGAACATGATGCCCTGGTCGCCGGCACCCTGCTCATCCGTCTTCTTCCCTTCCGCTTCGCGGGCATCTACCCCTTGGGCGATATCCGCGCTTTGCTTGGTCAGGTAATTATTGAGGAAAAAGGTTTCCGCCCCGAATACCGGGTCATTTTCTGCGTTCTTGTAGCCAATCTCCTCGAGCGCTTCGCGCACGATTTCGCTGTAGTCCAGTTTCGCTTCCGTTGTAATTTCGCCGGCAAGCGTTACCAGATTGTTTTTCACCAGCGTTTCGCAGGCCACACGGCTCTGCGGATCCTGCGCGAGGCAGGCGTCAAGGACACTGTCCGAGACGAAATCGCTGACTTTATCGGGGTGTCCTTCCCCGACCGATTCCGAACTGAATTGCATTTTGATACCCATAGGAAATTCAGCATCCTGACTTCTTATGAAAGCACCGCAAGGGAAAATATCATCTAATCAGGATGAAATGATGCGTAATCTGGTTTTTTACGACGGCCAATGCCCGTTCTGCCTTGGCTGGGTTCAATTCCTGTTACGCCGGGATAAATTCGACCGCCTCCGTTTCGCCTCCCTGCAGGGGGAGTGGGGGCAGCGCTTTTTCGCGGCAAAAGGCATGGAGCCCCCCTCGATGGACTCCATGCTGGTCTGGGACGGTCGACAACTGCATCGGGAATCCGGGGCCGCCCTTGTCCTCGCGGCGGTCCTGCCGTGGCCGTGGGCATGGCTGCGAGCCTTTCGCCTCCTTCCCTGTGGGTTGCGTGACGGCACCTACCGCTGGATCGCGCGTAACCGCTACCGCTGGTTCGGACGCCACGAGCAATGCCAGCTGCCGGAGGCGGATGAGGCCCGGAAAATCCTCGATCAAACTCCCGCTTCGGGCGATGAATTCTTAAAATGAGCGTACACAGCAAAACCCTTCAACTGGCCACGCGTGGGAAAGGAACATACGAGCTGACCACCGAGGCGGAGGACTTCCTTCGATCCACCGGTTTGCAGGAAGGCCTCCTTACTGTCTTCTGCAAGCATACCAGCTGTGGCCTCGTCCTCATGGAAAACGCCGACCCGAGCGCGCGTCGGGATCTCGAGGACTGGTTTGAGCGGAACGTTCCCGAAAACGATCCCGCCTTCACGCACACACTCGAAGGAGCGGATGACATGCCCAGTCATATCCGCATGGTCCTGACCCGCAGCAGCGAAAGCATCCCCTTCACCGGCGGCCGCTTGCAACTCGGCACATGGCAAGGCCTGATGCTCTTCGAACACCGCCGCTCGCCGCATACCCGGTCACTGGTAATCTCCGTAATAGGCGAATGATGTGGGCGCGGCCTGGAGACCGCGTCCACATTCTCTACAACCAATGTCCACACCGTAGAGTCGGTCTCCAGGCCGACTCCCGTCAGTTGTACCGCCGGCACCGCCGACCAATCGGCTCTACAACGAACAGGATGCGGCCTGGAGACCGCGTCTACATTCTCTACAACCAATGTCCACACCGTAGAGTCGGTCTCCAGGCCGACTCCCG
>CAYFRH010000135.1:0-6989 GCA_964345345.1 uncultured Puniceicoccaceae bacterium
TATCCTCTTTTGTTCTCACACGGAGCCGCGGGGCCCACGGAGCAAGGATACATTATTCTCTCCCGAGAGCTCCGGGGCTCCGCGTGAGAGAACCTCATTTATGCAATCCATATTGTAGGTGGTATGAAATGTGCCTTCAGCCTCTTTAAGGTGGGGGCACCTTTCCCCACCCGCTTCGCAGAGTCCGGAGCCTGACGTTGTTCGGGTCACCGGTCACCTTGACCGCGGGCTTCCCGGAGCTCCCCTGCTTCGGGGCTTTGCTGGCGCCGGCGCCACCAGGTGAGGAAGAGGCCTCTCTCGGGCGCCAGAAAAGCGGTCAGCAGGAAAAGGACCCCGCCCATCACCGCCATCATCCCACTGGTTGACGTTCCCCCGAAGCCAAGCCACTGCGGGACGACCAGAGCCGCCCCGTGCCCTAATACCGCAGAGGCCACGCCGTAGAGGGCTCCCACCACCAGCATTGTCCCGAGCCGGTTCACGAGCAGGGCCGCACAGGCGGGAGGTACGATCAGCATCGCGATCACCAGAATGCTCCCGACCGCTTCAAAGACCGCCACTGTCGTGACGGCAACCAGCATCATCAGAAGATAGTGCAGTCGGGTCGCATTGTACCCGAGGGTCTTCGCCAATTCCGGATCGAAGGAACTGATTTTCCATTCCTTGAAAAGCAGGCCGATGACAAGAAGGTTTAGAAACAGACTCCCGCTGGTTGTCAAAAGCGTGCGCGGCACCTCCATTTCCGATCCGCCGGAAGCCAACCCGACGGCAACCCGGTCAAGCGGAGCCAGCTCGATCGCTCCGTAGAGCACGCAGCCGGGATCCAGGTCGACATTGTCGGCGGCGCGCACGATCATAACCAGCCCGAGGGCAAACAGGGAGGTAAAGACAATCCCCATGGAGGCTCCGCGATCGACGCGGCCAAGTTGACTGATGCTCTGGATGAAAAAAGCGGTAAGGACCCCGACCAGAACGGCGGCAAGGAACATGGTCAGGCTCGCCCGCTCCCCGGTGAGCAGGTAGCCGGCGGCAAGTCCCGGCAATACGGCGTGACTGATGGCATCTCCCATCATACTCATGTTGCGGAGAACGAGGAAGGTGCCCACCAGCGAACAGGCGACCGCACTTACGGCCCCGATCACGACGATCCACGTATCCAGCGGGTACCAGCTCATGCGTTCTGCTTCCGTAAGGGATGGGGACTCCGCGGAACCGGTGGCGCCCCCGATTGCAGGTAATCCGGTAGCCTCCGTTCCAGTTCGCGGGTCAGGTTTTCTCCAAGGACGTGCTCCACCGAATCCGCATCCCGATCCACATGGGCAGGCGCGACGTCGGCGTACTCGATCAGGTAACATTCCCAGAGGCGGTGGTTCCGCGTCACGCGCTGGGCCTCCGCATCCCCCCGCATAGTCGGCCGGATGCGGTTGTTGTCGGCCCATTCCAGAAGGCCCTCTTTCCGCGCCCGCTGAAGAAGGCGATGCAGCTGCGGCGGTGCCCATGAGCGCATGCGGAGAAGCTCCGCAAACCCGACGGAGGGGGGACGCGGAGCCGGAGGCAGCTCCCTGCCGTTTTCAGCGCTTCGCTCCCGGACTTCGTACAAGGCGCGTAACAGGTGTTGTCGTTCGATACGGCGCTTGAGCTGATGATACCGAAGAATCCGGGGCAACAGGCCGCGCTCGGTCCCGAAAATCGCG
Organism: uncultured Puniceicoccaceae bacterium; assembly: GCA_964345345.1. GTDB lineage: Bacteria > Verrucomicrobiota > Verrucomicrobiia > Opitutales > Oceanipulchritudinaceae > Oceanipulchritudo. The sequence goes on from CAYFRH010000135.1 coordinate 1,692, forward strand.
CTGAGAATAAAGGCAATGGCACCGGCAAGGACAATCACCGCGCCCGCCGGCATGTCCGGTGCGAGGGCGCTTACGCTGGCCCCGCACCAACCGCTGATGCCCCCGATCACGGACGCGACCAGAAGCAATCCTCGCAACTCTCCCGTCCACATGCGCGCCGCCGCCGGTGGAATCACCAGAAACGCGATGATGAGAATTAAGCCCACCGCCTGCAGCCCCGCCACCGTAACCATACATACCAGCATGAGCAGAAGAAGGTCGAGCCGGCGAACCGGCCAGCCACAGCTCGCCGCGAATTCCTCGTCAAAAGCCAGCAGCTGCATCTCCTTGAAAAGAAGGGTCACGACCAGCAGTACCACCACCGCAAGTCCGGCAAGGAGGAGAAAATCCGTGAAAAGAAGGGAGGCCGTTTTTCCGTAAATGAATGATTCAAGGCCCGCCGCGCTTGCTCCGGGAAGCTGCTGTACAAGCGCGAGCAGCGCCACGCCGGCCCCGTAAAACACGCTCAGCACGATTCCAAGGGCGGTATCTTCCCGGATGCGGGGAAGTTTTCGTATCCACAATACCATGACAATACCCGCCGTCCCACTCAGAAACGCGCCCAGCAGCAGCGGCCCGAGCGCTTTCCCTCCGGCGCCCATGGCAACCAGTGCCCAGAAGGCGATCGCGATTCCCGGCAGCGTGGCGTGGGAAAGGGCATCCCCGAGAAGAGAGCGCCGGCGCAGGAGCAGAAAACTTCCCGCGAGACCGCTACTGACCCCCAAAAGCGCGGTCGTCAGGACAACCAGCCGCGTGTTGTAGTCCCGCAGAAACAAAACCTGCCGGAAGGTTTCCGGCAGAACCTGCAAACCAAACCACCCGATCAGTAGAACCACGGGCAAAACGGCCAGCAGAGCCCTCCGGCGCACTTGATCCCCTCCGTTTTCTTCCTTCTCCATGCTCATTTGATCGTTTGGCGGAGGGCATTGGCCGCTTCCGTCAAGAGGGTCAATTGGCCACCGTAGGTCTTGCGCAAATTTTCCTCCGTGAAGACCTCGGCAGTGGGCCCGTTCGCGACAATGCGCATGTTCAGCAGGATGACATAATCGAAATAGCTCGGAACCGTGGAGAGGTCGTGATGAACCACGACGCAGGTCTTTCCGTCTGCCCGCAGGTTCTGCAGCAGGTCAACAATGGCTCGTTCCGTGGAGGCATCGACCGCCGCGAAGGGCTCATCCATCAGGTAGACGAAGGCATCCTGGGCGAGGGCCCGGGCGAGGAACGTCCGCTGCTGCTGGCCTCCGGATAGCTGGCTGATCTGACGATGCGCGAACTCCTCCATCTTGACCTGCCGCAGGGCCTCCCGCGCCCGTTCGCGGCATTCCCGGTTGACCGGCCGGAACCAGCCAAGGCGACCGTAAGTGCCCATGGCCACAACTTCTTCCACGCTCACCGGAAAGTCCCAGTCCACGCTTTCCCGCTGCGGAACATAACTGACAAGGTGGCGGTTGCGCTTATACGGTTCGCCGTACACCCGCACCAGCCCACTGGTTACCGGGATGAGGTCGAGGCAGGCCTTCAGTAGAGTGCTTTTTCCGGCTCCGTTCGGCCCCACCACCGCGACCAGTTTACCCTCCGGAACCGACAACTCGACGTCCCAGATGACCGGCTTGCGGTGATAGGCCACAGTAAGGTCGTGTACCGATAGCGGAGCGGCCGGATGATCCTCCCGCGCCCGCGCACTCCCGGGCTGCCCGTGCCCGGGAAGCCACTTTCTCCGCTCATCGCGCCAGTCTTCCCCCATCAGTTCTCCTTCTCCAGTTTTCCGTTCAGGCCCGCCGCCGGAGCAGAGCCGCCAAGGGCCCGGCTGATGGTCGTGAGATTATGGTCCAACATGCCGAGGTAGGTACCCCTGTAGCTTCCCTCCGGTCCCATCGCGTCCGAATAGAGGGTGCCACCGATCCGCAGAGAATGCCCGCGGGCCCGCGCTCCCTCGACTAGGGCGCGCACGTTTTTGTCCGAAACGGAATCCTCCACGAAGATCGACGGAATGTCCCGCGCGAGAATGTACTCGATCAGCCGCTCCACTCCCTGAACACCCGCCTCCGATTCCGTACTCAATCCCTGGATACCCCGTACTTCCATTCCGTAGGCCTTCCCAAAGTATCCGAAGGCGTCATGCGCCGTAACCAAAACCCGCCGCTTCTCCGGAATTTTCTTGATGATGCGCAGGCCGTATTCATGAAGCGCTTCCAAACGCCGCTGGTACGTCGCTGCCCGCTCCCGGTACTCCTCGCTGTTGCCGGGATCGTGCTCCGCCAGGAACTCCGCCACCGCCGAGACCGCTTCCGACCAGAGCGATACATCCATCCAGACATGAGGATCACCCCCCGGCAGGGCCTCGCACCCCGCCCGCGCAAGAGCCGCCTCCGCCACCGCCAGCACCGGAGGTCCCCGCCGTTCCATGCGTTCAAGGATTTCCCCCATCCGCCCTTCCAGCCGCAACCCGTTGTACAGGATCACATCCGCTCGCGTCAGCGCCACCACGTCCCCGCGCGTCGGCTTGTACAGGTGCGGGTCCACCCCGCTCCCCATCAGGCCTACTACTTCCGCTTCCGGCCCCACCACCTGCTCCGTAATCGAACGGATCATCCCCACCGTCGTCACTACACGCCCCTGCCCCCACGCCGGTACCCCCAATAGCCACATCGCCGCCGCCGCCAGCAGAAGCCAGCGCCCCCGCCCCAGATTCCGCCGTTTCTCGTTCGCTTCGCCGTTGACAGGATTTTTTGTTGTTCTTTCTTCCATTTTGAATAATCAAAGTAAGGGAAAACCATGCCGTCCGCAACTGTCGAGAATTATCTGAAACACATTTACGACCTCGCCGAGGGCCGGCCCCGGCAACCCGTTCCAATGGGCAAGGTGGCGCGATGCCTGCAGGTGGTGCCGGGCACCGCGACCACGATGGTCAAGTCCTTGCAGCGGGAGCAATGGCTGGAGTATCAACCGCGGGTGGGCGTCTGGCTAACCGAGGAGGGGCGGCAGGAAGCTTTGCGGGTTCTGCGCAAGCATCGCCTTCTCGAAATGTTCCTCGTTGGAATACTCGGGCTGGACTGGACGGAGGTCCACGAGGAGGCGGAACTGCTTGAACACGCCCTCTCCGACAAATTGGTCAACCGCATGGACGCCTTCCTCGGCTATCCGTCCGTGGACCCGCACGGAGATCCCATTCCGACGGAGGAAGGCCGGGTCCGCGAGCCCCATACCGTTCTTCTGAGTGAAGGGGATAACGGAACGAACTACCGCATCGTGCGCATTCTTAAGCAGGACGCGGCCTTTCTCCAGTTTCTTCACGAACGCGGCCTTGTTCCCGAAGGCGTCCTCAAGGTACGCGAGCGAAATCCCAATGCCGATGTGATTGAAGTCGAGGTCAAAGGCGGCGACGCCGTCGCCCTCGGATTGCAGGCGGCCGCGCAGATCCGGGTGATCCGAGCGTGAACGCAATTCCGGGGCCTGCCAATCCGGCCTCCATATTCCAAAACGCCCTCAATCCTTCAGCACAACCCCGACAGGACAGTGATCGGAGCCGTGGACCTCCTGCCGGATGAATCCATCCTTCAGGCGGTCCCGTCCGCTTTCGGAGAGGACGGCGTAATCGATCCGCCAGCCGACGTTCCGCTCGCGCGCGGCGGCACGGTAACTCCACCATGAATATTGGTGCGGCTCGGGATGGAATTCACGAAAGGTATCGAGGAAACCGGCTTCCAGATGCGCGCTGAACTCCGTCCGCTCCTCTTCCGTGAACCCTGCGCTGCGCCGGTTGCTCTTCGGATTGGCGAGATCGATTTCCTTGTGGGCAACATTCAGATCCCCGCAGAAGAGAACGGGACGGGCGCCGGCAAGACGACGACAATGTGCGCGAAAGGCGGGATCCCATTTTTGCGTTCGGTACGCCAGCCGGGAGAGGTCTCCTTTTGCATTGGGCGTGTAGACGTTCACGACAACGAGCTCCGGAAAACGGAGGGTTTGTACCCGACCCTCCACATCGCCCGCCGGTTCCCCGATTCCGTTTTCAACCGCTTCAGGTTCGTGCCGACTCAGCACCAGCGTGCCCGCATAGCCCCCTTTCTCCGCCGGATTCCAGAAAGCCGCGTACCCTTTTGGCGGCGACCAGTCCGCCAGTTGCTCCGGCCGCGCCTTAATTTCCTGGAAACAGTACAGATCGGCCTTTTCCGCCCGCAAGTAGTCGTCCAAACCCTTCTTACGGCAGGCCCGCAGGCCGTTCACATTCCAGGATACGACTTTCACGCTTGTTGATTCCCCTTTCTGGCTCCCTTTTTCAACCGCTTGCGCAGCTGTGGCCATTGCGAGCGGGCTACAATATAACCGACACAGTTCGATGCTCCGCAACGACACGGATGATCGAGAAAGTGTTCGATATCGTATCCATAATCAAAGGTCAGCTCCTCCTCCGGAAGAATGTCCCGCAGCGAATACAAAAACAACCGGTCGTCCTCATTCACCATTTCGCAGTTGGGATCGCAGGAATGGTTGATCAGCCGCGCGTCGTTGTAGGTCTTGTTGCCGTCGAGATCATATTCCTCATTCACGTCAAAGATGTAGACCGAGGCTCCTCCCGTTTTCTGCGCTTCCTCAAACAAGGCCAGACCGCGGCGATTGGATTCCTCCTTGTCGATGCGCTCCCCCACATATTCGAGGATGCGCGTGCCCTTTCGAATGAACCGGGAAGCAAAGACCCCCTTTCCGTGGATCGGGGAATTGCGCACCTCGCAAAAGGCGTTCACCTGCTTGACCGGACACGGTCGCTTGGGAAATCTTACCATCCCGGGCAGCGAAAGCGGCCCCTTTTCACCCTGCAATAGAAAATCCACTTTCCGCCCACAATGTCCGATCCCGTCCAGTCCCTCGTCGATGAAGCCACCTTCGATTTTACCATGGGGGACGCCGCCGCCGCCCTCGCGAAATTGCAGACCGCCGTCGAAAAGAATCCGCAGGCCCACGCCGCATGGCATGCCCTCGCCGAGATTCAATTCGCCAACGGCAACTTTCCCGCCGCCCTCGAGGCCGGCCGCAAGGCCCTCGCCCTTCACGAGGAAGATGTCCACCTCCACACCACCCTTTCCCGCATCTGCATGGAAATGGGCGACAAGGAGACCGCCGAGAACCATGGCGCCCGCGCCCGCGTCCTCGGCTGGAAAAATCAGCTCCACGGCGAAGACTAACAGAAGGGGGTCAGCCCTTGGATTTTGGTATGGCCACCTCGCATGCCAACATCCAAGGGCTGACCCCTTACCTTCC
>CAYFRH010000136.1:0-6985 GCA_964345345.1 uncultured Puniceicoccaceae bacterium
GGCCGGCCGTCTGGATCAGACTGGTGGTGCTGCGGAGAAAGCCCTCCTTGTCAGCGTCGAGGATGGCGACAAGGGCCACTTCGGGAAGATCGAGGCCTTCGCGGAGCAGGTTGACGCCGACGAGAACGTCGAATTCGCCGGCGCGCAGCTTGCGAAGGATCTCCACGCGCTCGATGGCATCAATGTCGCTGTGAAGGTATTCGACGCGGATAGTGCGTTCGCGGAGGTAGGAACTGAGATCCTCGGCCATACGTTTGGTGAGGGTGGTGGCGAGAACGCGTTCGCCGGCCTCGACCGCCTGAATGGATTCATTGATCAAATCCTCGACCTGGCCTTCGGCGGGACGGACGACTGTCACTGGGTCGAGCAGGCCGGTGGGGCGAATGACCTGTTCGGCAACGACGGAGGAAGATTCAAGATCACGGTCCGCCGGCGTTGCGGAAACGAGGATCGTCTGGCCGGTGATCCGCTTAAATTCCTCGAGCTGCAGGGGACGGTTATCGAGGGCGCTGGGGAGGCGGAAACCATAGTCGACAAGCCGTTCCTTGCGCGAGCGGTCGCCGTTATACATGCCGCCGATCTGGGGCACGGTGACATGGCTTTCATCCACGAAGGTCAGAAAGTCATCGGGAAAGAAGTCGAGCAGACAAAAAGGCCGGTCTCCGGGGCGGCGTCCGGAAAGGTGGCGGGAGTAATTCTCAATGCCCTGGCAGAAGCCCATCTCCTGCAGCATTTCGAGATCGTACTCCGTGCGCATGCGGATGCGCTGGGCCTCGAGCAGGCGCTGCTGCTTTTCAAAGGTCCCGACCTGGTCCTCCAGTTCCGAGCGAATGCCCTTGAGCGCTTCCTCCAGCTTGTAGCGCGGTGTAATAAACTGGTTCGCGGGATAGAGGTGGAATTCCCCGAAGGCCTGGCCGGTCTCTCCGGTGAGGGGATTGAGGTAGCGGATGCGGTCGATTTCATCCCCGAAAAACTCGATGCGGATGGCGGACTCCATGTAAGCGGGAAAGACGTCCACCGTCTCGCCGCGGACGCGGAAGGCGCCCCGTTTGAAATCGATATCGTTGCGCTCGTAGAGATTTTCGACGAGACGCTCGAGGAAGGCATCTCGCGCAAATTCCTCCCCAACGCGGAGGGGAATCATCAATTCCTTGAAGTCTTCCGGGGACCCGAGTCCGTAGATGCAGGAGACGGAGGCGACGACGATGACATCCCGCCGCGAAATGAGCGAGCTAGTCGCGGAAATGCGGAGGCGCTCGATCTCGTCGTTAATGGAAGAATCTTTTTCGATATAGGTATCGGTCGCGGGGATGTAGGCTTCCGGCTGATAATAATCGTAGTAACTGACGAAATACTCGACCGCGTTGTCGGGAAAGAAGCTCTTGAACTCGCTGAAGAGCTGGGCGGCAAGGGTTTTGTTGTGAGACAGGATGAGCGCGGGGCGATCCAGTTCCTTGATGAGGTTGGCCATCGTGAAGGTCTTCCCCGATCCCGTCACCCCAAGCAGCGTCTGGCACTCGTTCCCTGCGCGCAGGGAATCGAGGAGTTTCGCAATGGCCTCGGGCTGGTCTCCCGTCGGCTTGTAGTCAGAATTGAGGACAAACGCCATGGTCGCTTTCAGGAAGGGGCGTTATAGGTGGCCGTGTCCAGTTCGTCCTCCCGGCGCGCGACGATGCAGGTCACCGCGCTGTCCCCGGTGACGTTCACGGCCGTACGCACCATGTCGAGGAGGCGGTCGATCCCGATGATAAGTCCGATGCCCGCCACCGGCAGTCCAACCTGTTGCAGCACCATACTGAGCATGATGAGTCCGACTCCCGGTACGCCCGCCGTGCCAATAGAGGCGAGAGTGGCGATGAGAACAACGGTAAGGTAATCCGTAATCCCGAGCCCCATACCGTAAGCCTGCGCGATAAAGACGGTCGCCACGCCCTGCATAATGGCGGTCCCGTCCATGTTGATAGTGGCACCCAGGGGAACGGTGAAGGAGGCCACGCTGTTTTTGACGCCGAGCTTTTCCTCGGCGGTGCGGAGCGTGACGGGAATGGTGGCGTTCGAACTGGCGGTGGAAAAGGCAAAGATCTGCACCTCGCGCAGCTTTTTCAGAAAATGGATCGCCGGCAAGCGGGCCAGCGCTTTCAGCAGGAGAGGATAGGTGACCAGCGCCTGCAGAAGCAGGACCGCGAGGACGAGGAAAAAGTATTTTAAAAGCGGGCCGAAGGCATCAAACCCCTGCGTCGCGAAGGTCTTGGCAAGGAGGGCGAAAACACCGATGGGGGCTAGCTGCATAACAATCCAGACCAGCTTCATGATCACTTCGTTGACGTCATTAAAAACGGCGAGCACGCGCTGTCCCGCCTTGCCGGCCATGGTCAGGGCAAGGCCGAAGAGAACCGCGAAAACGATAATCTGCAGCATATTCCCCTCGCTGAGGGCCTCGAAAATGTTGCGCGGAAAAAGATCCAACAGCACCTCGACGAGGGAGGGCGCCTCCGTGGCCTCAAAGTTCGCATCCGTTTCCAGTCCGAATCCGCGCCCCGGGCCGATGATCACCGCACTCACGAGGGCGAGCGAAATCGCTACCGCCGTCGTGAAAAGATAAAGCCCGACCGTTCGCAGCCCGATGCGGCCGAGACGGCGCACGTCATCAAGGGCCGCCGTTCCGCAGACCAGAGAGACGAAGACGAGCGGCACCACCAGCACCTGGAGAAGGGCCAGAAAGGCTTTTCCGATGATCTGGAGCAGGCCGTTGATCAAAAAGGGATCGATCCAGTCTTCCCCGATCCCTGGGAGCGTGCCGCGCAAGGCGTTCAGGCCGAGCCCGCAGAGACCTCCCAGAAGAAGCCCGAGAAGAATTCGGAAAGTCAGACTGTGACGGTTGTCCGGAGCCTCCATGCCGCAAAAAGCTGGGGCGAAGCGATGCTGAAGCAAGCGGGAATTTTTGTGCACCGCCATGGACACAGCTTTGTTCTTGCCGCAAGGCTACCTCTTTCGCTGCATGGGAGGCCATGATCATCAAGCCGAAAGTCCGAGGTTTCGTTTGCGTGACCGCCCATCCGGCAGGGTGCGCCCGTCATGTCGAGGAACAGATCGCCTACGTCAAAGGACAGGGTTCATTACCGCAGCAGCCGCGCAATGTCCTGGTGATAGGATCTTCCACCGGATATGGACTCGCTTCGCGAATCGTCGCCGCTTTCGGTGCGTCGGCGCGTACCTTCGGCGTCTTCTTCGAGCGTCCCTCTGCGAAAGAAAAACCGGCCTCGGCCGGATGGTACAACATGGCCGCTTTTGCGAAAGCGGCGGAATCGGAAGGCCTCTACGCCGGGTCCGCCAATGGGGACGCTTTTTCCGATGAGATGAAGGCGGAGGTGATCGGCCGGATTGAAAAGGAAATGGGCCCGCTCGATCTCGTCATCTACAGCCTTGCCGCTCCCCGACGCACTGATCCGGTCGACGGCGTGACTTATCGCAGTTGCCTCAAACCGATCGGCGAGTCGTTCTCCTCCCATACCCTCGATACCGACCGCAAAGAAATCGTTCCCGTTACGCTTGAGCCGGCGAGCGAGGAGGAAATCCATGCCACCGTGAAAGTAATGGGCGGGGAGGACTGGCAGCGCTGGATCGACCAACTCGAGCGGGCCGGCTTGCTCGCCCAAGGTTGCCGCACCGTCGCCTATGACTATGTCGGCCCGGAAGTGACATGGCCCGTTTACCATAACGGCACCATCGGGCGGGCCAAGGCCCACCTTCGTGAAACCGCCCGGCGGATTGACGAACAATTACAGGATACATCCGGCAAAGCTTTCATTTCCGTGAATAAAGCGGTAGTGACGCAAGCCAGCAGCGCCATCCCCGTCGTGCCCCTTTACATCTCCCTTCTTTTCAAGTTGATGAAGGAGGAGGGCCTGCATGAAGATTGTGTCCACCAGATCGATCGCCTTTTCCGCGAGCAGTTGTACGCACCCGGCGGCCCCCAACTTGACCGGGAGGGCTGCATCCGCATGGATGATCGTGAAATGTCCCCGGAAATCCAGGCTCGGGTTAAAGAACTTTGGCCGGTGGTCAGCAATGATCGCATTGACGAATTGACCGACTACGAAGGATATCAGGAAGCCTTTCTTCGTCTTTTCGGCTTCGGGCTCGACAACGTCGATTACGATGCCGACACAGACCCGGAGGTCCCGATTCCCTCCCTTTCGGAATCCGCTTGAGCAATTTTTCTAAATTCAGCTCCCGGCGGAGGTTTTTCGGCGCCGCAGTCGTCGCAGTCGTCGCAGTCGTCGTATCTCCAGTAGCAGAGTGAGGATCAGCAGGAGAAGAAGGGCGACGACCGAATACCGCCATGGCGTAGTCCGCGGAACGGAGGGGCCTTCAGCGGTGCTCATCGCGGCCATGGAGCGCACTTCATTTTGCACCGTTTTCTCCCCACCCCGCAGTCGGTTGGAAATCCATTCCCGCAGGTCGGTATAATAGTTGCGGAGGCCTTCCTCTCCCTCGGCCCCGTAAAGTTCGGCATAGACGTCGGCGTAGTCACGCAGCAAGGATAAGGCATTGAGCGCTTTCGCTTCGCGGTATCCGGGTTCAAGGACATCGAAAGCCCTGCCGGTCTCCCCTTTGGCATGGCAGGTTTTTGCAAGGTGCAACCGCGTCAAGGCGGCTCCCCATGTATTTCCCTGCTTCTCCTGCGAATTCAGCGCCTTCCGATAGAACTCCTCTGCACGGTTCCAATTGCCCTCGGCGGCCCGTAGTTCCCCGAGGTTGAAATACGTATAAGCGAGGTAATGCGGCTCTTTCAGCTCTTTCTCAAGGGAGAGCGACTGTTGCAAGCGGCTTTCCGCTTCCTTAAAGCGCTCCATGCGCAAAAGGGATTCCCCCATATTGCTGAGCAGGGAAGCACGCAGTCGCGGATTCCCACCTTTCCCAAGCAGGGAAAGGCCTTTTTGGTACTGACGGACCGCAGCGGAGTATTCCTTCAGGGAATAGGAAATGATACCGAGATTGTTGGCGATGGATACCATCGATTCCTCTTCGCCCAGGTTTTCTTTCATTGCGTAGGCTTTGCCGAGAAGGCGGCGGGCCAACCACAGGTTGCCCTTTTTCCATTCGAGGACGCCCTCCGCACTAAGTAATTCCCCCTCGAGCGAGGAAAGGTCATGCAGTCGGCAGTGGGTCAGCGCGACATCAAGGAGAGAGCGGGCTTTTTCGGGCTCATCAAGGAAGTAGTGGGCGAGGATCTTCTGGAGGTAGGCCTTTCCCATCAAGCGGGGCTTTTCCTTTGCTTCCGCCTCATCAAGGGCCCTCTCCGCAATTTCCAGGCTCTCCATGTAGTCGCCGGCGTTGCGCAGGTTTTCCGCCCTTTCCAATTCCTTATCGAGCTTTGCATGAAGGATTGTGGAAAAGAATAAAAGCAGCGCGGGCAAGGCCGCCGTTTGCATCCTGAAAGGCGGGGCGGCCCGTCTCCTTGCAGGCGGTGGAATCACTGGCCCGCCTCCGGAGCCGGGTTACGAAACTGGAGGAAAATGTAGCAGAAAGTTCCCACAACAATCGCACTGTCGGCGAAGTTGAAAGTGGGCCAGCGATAGAAGGAAAGATGAAAGTCGAGAAAATCCACGACATGGCCGCGGAGAATGCGATCAATAGTGTTTCCGAGGATTCCGCCGGTGATCAATCCGAAGCAGAACTGGTGCGCGGGTTTATGTAGCTCAAGGCTGCGATGGAAAAGCGCCAACAAGGCGAGGACCAGTATCGCAAGGACGACAAGCAGTATGGAAAATCCCTGCAACATCCCCCACGCCGCTCCATAATTAACGGAGTAAACGAGACTGAAAAAGCCCGGAATGATTTCGACTCCGCCGCGCGGGGGATACAACCCGAGGGGGAAGCCAGCTATTTCCACAATCAGCCATTTGCTGGCCTGATCAAGGGCGAGCACGAAAACCGCCAGAAACCAGAATATTTTCAGGCCGCAGAGATTAGTTGTCTCCGTCGTCATCCCCAAAGCTGATCGTTTCCCCGGATTCGTCATTCAAAAACGCTCCTTGCCGATCGACGCGGCGATGGGGATTGGATTCCTGCTGCCGCTGGCCTTCGAGCGAGTATCGGGTAAACGGCACCGCTTCCAGTCTTTCATGAGCAATGGGCTTCCCCGTCACCTCGCAGATTCCGTAGGTGCCGTCGTAGATGCGCTCGATGGCAGCCTCGATTTCATTCAGTGCTTCCTGCTCGCTGGAAAGAAGACTAAGGGCAAAATCACGGTCGAAGTTGTCGGTACCGGCATCGACGGAGATGGAGATATCGCCGGCGTCCTCTTTCTGGGAACGTTTCAGAGTATCGCTGGAATGCAGATTGAGTTCCTTACGGACCTCGTCGCGAAGTTCGATGAGAAGGTTGTAGTACCGCCTGAACTTATCGGGAACCGTCCGCGGACCTTTGGCACTGGGAATGGTGTTGGCCGGCGACATGCCGAGAATATCATCAAGGGAGGCGGCCCCATGCCGATTTGGAGCGGGGGAAACGACGTTGTCTACGGCCGTTTCGGTCTTCTGTGCCGTTGCCAACGCTTTCTTCGGCGTTGTCTTCCCCGCCGGTTCCAAAGCTTCCCCGGAACTTTTTTCCTCTTGGGCCCGTTTTTTAAGCAACTCCCGGACATCCTCGAGGGTGAAAATTATATGGGCAGCACGACGGGAACCGGTCTTAAAAATGGCGGGCGTATGAGCAGCCTTTTGCATCATCTCGGAAGCCTTTTTCTTTCCGGATGCTTTTTTCGCAGGGCTTTGTTTCCCTTTTTTGCCAGCACCGGAGGCAGCCGTCTTCTTCGCCGCTTTCTTGGTCGTCGCCTTTTTCGCAGCGGTCGCCTTCTTTGCGGCGGTCGCCTTTTTAGCGGCGGTCGCCTTCTTTGCGGCGGTGGCCTTCTTTGCGGCGGTGGTCTTTTTTGCGGCGGTGGCCTTCTTTGCGGCGGTGGTCTTTTTTGCGGCGGTGGCCTTCT
>CAYFRH010000137.1:0-6744 GCA_964345345.1 uncultured Puniceicoccaceae bacterium
ATGGCGCGGATGACATCGGCCACTCCGAGGCGGTCCACGCGGAGGGGATTCAGGTAGCGCCCCGAATAGATAGCTGGCTGGATCATAACCTTATGAACCGTCTCGCTGGCGGCGGCGCACTCGATAAAATCGCCCAATTCGTCCTCGTTGATGCCGCGGGCGACGGTCATGGTCGGGACGAGGTCGATGCCGAGGCGCTCGCAGTGACGCCAGGCTTTTCGTTTATCTTCCAGCAACCGGGCATTACCGCGGAGGCGTTCATAGGTTTCGGGGCGAATGCCGTCGAATTGAAGGTAGACCCCCAAACGCTCCGCGTAGGGCGCGAGCCGGGCGGCAAAGGTCTCATTGGCAAGGCGGATGCCGTTAGTGTTGAGATAGAGTTTTCGGAAACCGCGGGCCAGCACGGTTTCAATGATGGCAAGTAATTCGGGGTGCAGCGTCGGTTCGCCGCCGGAGAGCTGCACGACATCCGCATCTCCATGACCTTGCGCGACAAGTTGATCGGCCAGGCGCCCCACCTCCTCCACGGAGAGGTATTCCGTCTGCTTTGGCGAGGAAGCCGCATAACAGGCCGGGCAGGTCAGGTTGCATTGCTGGGTGATTTCGATCAGGACGTTGCAGCTGTGGTTTGTCCGGGCTCCCGCCGCTTCGCCCTCCGGGGCAGACCCGCAGCAGCAGCCGCCATTCCCGCATCCCCCTTGTCCGGACGAGCGGTAGTAATGACGGACGTCAGAGCTGAGGAGCGCCTCAAATTCGCGTGTCGCTCCGGTACAGGCGCATTGCTTGAGCATCCAGACCTCGCCGTTGCGTTCGACAACCCGGGCCGGTATCTTCGTCAGGCAATCCGGACAGAGGCTGATGGTTTCCTTGATGAGTTGCTCTTCCGATGGAGCGCCGGAAGTCGAAGTAGGGTGTTGGGTATCCGTCACGGCTTACGTCGATGGTTTGTTCGGCCATTGAGAGGAATTCAGCTCGGGTTTAATCCATGACGGTCGTCAAAAAACCGTCATGGCTTCCCGACGGCGGCGTCGGCGGTCCCGAAATGATCAGAGATCCTTGCTTAAGCCAGGTGGGAATTGGACCTGATAAGTTCTCAAGCAACCCAGGCTGCCCCCCCACGTTTTCCTAAGCAACATTCAACCGCCATTTGTCCAGCCTGCCGGGACCCGCTTACTCCTGGCCGTTTGGTCGAGAATCAGGACGTTAGCACTGAAAAGTCGGCGAAAAGGGCATAAATGGCGATTACCGCCACCACCAAAACCGTTCCCACCAGAGGTGCGAATTTCCAGGGAGTCAGATTGACCGTTTCGGAATCCCGATGGACCCAAGGTTCGGGCAACGGGGACAGATAGCCAATAATCAACATCCCCACCGTCAGGGTCAGAAAAACAAGACCCAGAAAATGGTATTCATTGATCAACGCGGCCCACCCTTGGAAAGGCGGAACGAAATACCCAAGGGCAATCAGGATGATCCCGGCAACCAGGGCGAAATTTCCGGCCAGCGGCGGCAGCCGACGATTCAGCAGTCCCACCAGTACCGCCGCGAAAATGGGAATGAAGTAGATCCCGTTCATTTTCTGCAAATATCCGAAGATACTTTCGAATTTCGCCAGTTGGGGAGCTATCAGCATCGCGGTGATGGCGATGATCCATCCGAATATTTTCCCGGACATCACCACCTTGGTGTCGGGGGCGTTGGGATGGAACAGGTCTTTGTACACGCCCAGACTGAACAAGGTACAGGTGCTGTTCAGTGCGGAGTTGAAGCTGGACAGAATCGCGCCCATCATCACCGCCGCAAAAAATCCTGCAAGGGACGTGGGCAAGACCTCGTTTACGAGCCGTCCGTACGCCTCCACCGCGCGCACGTCCTCGCCCATAAACAATACGAACGCGATCATCCCGGGTATCACCAAGTACAATGGGCCCAGCAATTTAAGGGCGCCCGTGAGCAACACCCCTTTTTGCCCCTCCGCGAGGGAACTCGCGCCAAGGGTGCGCTGAATAATCTGCTGGTTGGTGGTCCAGTAAAAGAAGTTCAACAGCAGCACCCCGGTGAAAATGGTGAAAAAGGGGACGGAAGATTCGGGGCCGCCGATTGAATTCATGCGCTCGGCGTGCTCGGTGGTCAACACCACCCACCCTTCACCCACGGAACCTCCGATTGCGCGCAAACCAAATACCGTGATCATCATTCCGCCCACCAGCAAGCCCGCGCCATTCAAGGTGTCCGACACCGCGACTGAGCGCAATCCGCCGAACAACGCGTACACCGATCCAATCAACCCCACCGTCCAGACGATCAGGATCAGGGTCATGCGGCTCGATTCCAGACCCAATACGTTTTGCACATCCAATATCCCGATCATCCCCTGCGCGCCCGTGTAGAGAATGATGGGCAACAAAAGCAGGGCATAGGCGGAAAGAAACACCAGATTGCAGATGGTGTGGTTGGTTTTCCCGTAGCGCTCCAGCAGGAATTGGGGGACCGTGGTGATGCCGCTGCGCAAAAAGCGGGGAAGAAAAAACAGCGCCATGGCCACCAGCGCCAATACCGCCACCACCTCCCACACCATCACGCTTAGCCCGTCCCGAAAGGCGTCGCCGTTCAGGCCTACCATTTGCTCGGTGGACAAGTTCGTCAGCAACAGGCTCCCGGCGATGAGAGGAAACGTCAGTTTCCGCCCGCCCAGGAAATACCCATCGTTGCTGGACCTCTCGTCATGGCGGGTGATCACATAGGTGACCAAAGCTACCAGTGCCGTGAAAAATAAAAACGATCCAATGATCATATGGGCCTCCTTGCGGGTCGGGGGGTACAGATTGAAGGGTTGGGGGGGGTAAAACGTAACGCCGATTTCAACGGAGGATTCAACTCTGAAGTGCAGGACAGCGGTCGAAAGGAGAGGGGTCTACTCGTTTCCGCACCTGGATGGATACGTCGTTGGGGCGGAAAAGCGGATCGAGGTACTCCCGGAAGGACCCCGCCGGATTGCGCGCTGAAATGGGTTTATCTGTAAATACGGAATCCGGGATACCCCGTCATTCCGCAAGAAGGAACGGCCGCTTGTGGCCTTCGAGATGGACGGAGCGAAGCTGGACACGGAAGATATCGGCAAGGCGCGAATCCGCGGCGAGGGTTTCCGGTTCCCCTTCGAGGGCGAGGCACCCGTCGGAAAGCACGAGAACGTGATCGGCGTGCCGGATGGCCTGATTGAGGTCGTGGATAATCATGACAACGGCCGAGCCTTTGTCCGCGACCCCGCGCACCACGTGCTGCACTGTTTCCTGATGCCAGAGGTCAAGGTTGTTCGTCGGCTCATCGAGAAAAAGGCAACGCCGGGTTCGTTCTTCCGGTGGGCCCTCGATCTGCGCGAGGACGCGGGCGAGTTGAACCCGTTGCTTTTCGCCTCCGGAGAGGTGGGTATACAGCTCCCCGGCACGGTCGCCCAGATCGACGCGGGCAAGCGCTTCGCGGGCGATGGCGTAGTCTTCCGGCCGCTCACCTCCGCGCATATGTGGGCTTCGACCGAGAAGGACGACCTCGAGGACAGTGAAGGCGAAGTCGAGCGAACTTTCCTGATGCAGGTAGGCCCGCAGTTGACCAAGCCGCCGGACGGGAATGGAGCGCAGGGACTGTCCTTGAAAGCGGACTTCGCCTCCGGGGTCCGGTTCCCATTCCCCGGAAAGGATGCGAAGCAACGAGGTTTTGCCGGCCCCGTTGGGTCCAAGGATGACGGTGACTTTACCCGGAGCCAGCTCGAGACTGATCTCCCGCAGAATTCGGCGACCGCCGCGGTGGAGGGAAATGTTCGTCGCGCTCAACATGGATCAGGCGGCCAGTTGTCGCTTGCGGCGTTCGATGAGATAGAGGAAAAAGGGTGCGCCGAGAAGCGCGGTGAGCACCCCGATGGGGATTTCCGACGGTGCGTTTGCCGTTCTTGCGACAAAGTCCGCCCCCAGCATGATCAGCGCCCCCAGAAAGGCGGAGCCCGGCAACAGGCGGCGGAAATCCGGACCGCGGAGAAGCCGGACAAGGTGGGGAACGACCAGGCCGACGAAGCCGATCAGCCCGCAGAAAGCCACCGTTACACCGACCATGGCCGCGCAGAGCAGAATGACGGCGTTCTTGACTGCCTGGGTCGGAAAACCGAGGTGATAGGCCTCCGCTTCGCCGAGCAGAAAGGCATTCAAGGCTCTGCGATAACGCGGCAGCAGCAGCGCCGGGCCGAGGATAAACGGGGCCATGAGAAGGAGGTCCGGCCATCCGCTGTTGTGCAGGCTGCCGAGGGTCCAGAAGGTGAAGCGCCGTAGGGCGTAGTCGTCGGATAAATACAGAACACCGCCGACGATCGCTCCGGCGAGGGCATTTACGGCCACCCCGGCCAGCAGAAGGGTCGAGACGTGCGTCTTCCCGGCAATCCGGGCAAGGCGGTAGACGAGGAAGGTCGTTCCCGTCGCTCCCAGCATTGACCATATGGGCAGCTGCAAAGCCTGCAGGAAGGCCGGCAATGCATGGAGCAGCGGCAGCAGGGAAATGGCGAGAATGGCCCCGATGGCCCCACCGCTGGAAACCCCGATCAGCCCGGGGTCCGCCAGTGGATTCCGGAACAGGCCCTGCAGGCAGGCCCCCGCCATCGCGAGGGCCGCTCCCGTTACCAGCGCCGTGAGGGCACGCGGTAGCCGCAGATCCCAGATCACGACGGCGTTGCGCTCCGTCACCCCGGTTTCCAGGGCCCCGAGGGTGAGTCGCTCTCCGAGGGTTCCGATGACATCGAAGGCCGTGGTCTCGACGGGTCCCGCGCTCAGGGAAAGGAGGAGCAGCAGCCCCAGCAAAGGCCCCATGCCGCCCCGCCAGCTCCAGCGGCTCAAGAGGCCGCGCCGCTCCTTATGTTCTTCCACCCGGTCAGCTTCGCAATTGGCATTGCTATGTCAATTATGGGCTGGAGAGGGGAGGCGGGAAGAGGCGAAGGCGAGAAAGCGCCGCCAGTCCTCCGGGAGGATGTCGTGGCAGCCCGGCCGGCGATAGGCGCAGGGTCCGTGGAGGCTTGTCCCGACGGGGGGCGGATCGGAAGCGGGGACGGGTTTGCGGCCAAGCAGACGAAAGGCGGGGGCGGCGTGGCGAAGGCCGAGGAACTCTCCTTTCGGATCGGCCCACAGGTCTTCCGCTGCACTGGTGACCAAAAGGGGGCGCGGGGCGAGGAGGGCGAGGAGCTGGTGCTGGTCGACGGGAAGGGCGGTCTCCCTTTCGATGTAGCGTCGGGCGAAAGGGGTAAGCCAGTGGGGAAAGTTCGTTTGCAGCTGGAGAAAGCGCTCCCCGAACTGACGACGCGAAAGGGCGGCGCCGGCGCAACCCGAGCAATTGCTCACGGCAGCGGCGAAGGCCTCGTCCTGCGCGGCGGCCCAGAGAGCGGCCTTGCCCATGCGGGAATGCCCGGCCGCGACGATGCGGGAGGCGTCGATGGCGGGATCAGCGGCAAGGACTTCCCGCATCAGCGAAAGTCCCCGCGCCCATGCCGCGATCGTCCCCCAGCGGCGTTCCGGGGCGACTGCGGACGGGGCCTCCTCGAAAAGCCCATGCAGGCCGTTGCGGAAGCCGTCATCGAAGTCCTCGTCGAAATCCCCCGCGTAGACAACGGCGAGCGCAAAGCCGGCCCCTGCGATGTGCTCGACCGGCCAGCGATAGGCGCGGCGTCCCCGGGAGGCTTCCGTGGCCTCATGATCGGGAATGCCCATTTCCGGATTTCGGGCGCACCAACGTTTGTGCAGGGGTACACGCGGGTCGGAGAGCAAGGTGTGGTTCCCATAAAAGTTCAAACCGAGAAAGGCGGGCGCGGGGCCGTTCTGTTCAGGTGGGAGGAACAGAAGCAGCATGACCTCGTGGCGGCGTTCACGGTGGCGCAGCACAAGGCGCAACTGCCGCATGCGGGCACGGCCCTCCAAAACCGGGACCGGATCGGTGGTCTCTTCCACACAGGGGTGCACACGGGCAGACGGTTCGTGTCCATACAGATGATCCCTGAAGAGCGCGAGGAGTTCCCCGCGTCGGCGGGGCCATTCTTCCGCCACCGTAATTGGCGAACCGTCTTCAAAGCGAAGAAGTTCAGGCAGGGTGTAGCGCGGGACGGAGGATTCTTCGTAAAGGATTTCTTCCATGCTAATGTTTCCATAAAAGGGGCCAACACGGCGAAGCTGATTCGTCTGTAAGGATTGCACGAATTCTTTAAAGAACCTATGCTATAAAAGTGGTATCGTTGATTGTGGAATTTCGGAGTTTCGGTAGGAACTGTTTCAGTTTCCGGCAAGATTTTGGGAAAAGTTGGTCAGGTACAGCATGTGCTTTTCCGGATGACAAACAATGATTGTCAAAATCCTATCGGTCCGTATCCCCATGCCGTGCCGATGGCGAAAAAGAATTCCAACTCATGTGCTGCCCTATCCTCCATCGAGGAAATGGTCATCGACATGGAGACTCCCGCAGACCTCTTCTCCGGCTTGGTCCTGAAGGGAGGATTCGCACCGGACAACCTCCTTTTTTTCCGCCGCACGCACACGAGCGATTTCCGCCCCGAGGGGGTAAGCACCAATTTTCACCATCGCTTCGAGCTGTTGATTGTTCTGAAAAAGGAGGGACCTGCGCGGATCGGTAACCATACCCATATCCTGCATCCAGGGGAGGCCATCCTTATTTTTCCGAATCAATTTCACCACTACATGGATGTAAAGGAGGGGGATCTTCTTT
>CAYFRH010000138.1:0-6585 GCA_964345345.1 uncultured Puniceicoccaceae bacterium
GATGTCGACATCTCCGGCTGTCTTCTTGCCAACGCGCACGGCGGCAATGCCATGGAACTTGGCTTCGAACTGGCGGCCGACCATGTTCGCGACATCCGCTTCCGCGATATCGATGTCATCAGCGTCGAAGGCATGGGCGCCGTCTTCTCTATTCACAACGGCGACCGCGCGGTCATCGAAAACATTGTCTTCGAGGATATCCGCATCGACCATTGCTACGACCGCTTCATCGACTTCCGCGTCCTCGTTTCCCGCTACAATGTGGACGAAAAACGCGGCCACATCCGGGGCATTCATCTGCGTGATATCGAATGGCGGCGAAATCGTTTCAATGCCGGAAGCACCATTTCCCTCATCGGCGGTTACGACGCGGACCATCCCGTCCGCGAGGTGACCTTCACCAACGTTCGCCTCGATGGGCAGCCCATCAAGGACCCGGACGACCTCGAACTCCACCTCCGCCACGCGGAGGCCATTCGCGTGCAATCCTCCTGAGCCAGAGCCCATGGAAATCCGCTACGACGCCGCCTCCTACGCAAACATTGCCCCGGATCGTTCCGTCCATCAGAGCGATGCGCGCATCTTTCACCAGCCAAATTTCACGTATGACGAGGTGAAAACCTTCGGAGTGCCGATTTCACAAGGAAATGAGGTCCTCCACCTGCCCCTGCAAACGGAATCCGGTGCCACAGCCACGCTGCTGATCCGCTCGCCGGGGGAGGAAATGCTGCGCCTGAGCCTTGTTCCGGCGGAAGCGGACCCGCCGCCGACGACCTCGGAAATGCTGGTGGATACGGGAGAGACCGCTACCCGTCTGGAATCCCACGAGGAATCCGGCGGGCTTCGATTCCGTTTCGGTAAGTACGCTCTGATTCTGCGGCGGGAACCATTCGGTTTCTTCATTGAAAAGGAAGGCGCAAACGAACCGGTCTTCACAACCGAACATTATCCATTGGCCGGAAAGCCCCTTGTGGGGGCTCTTGGATTCCGGACGAATCCGGGAACCGGAACAACGGAACCCTATTTATCATGGAAAATCCGTAACGGGGAGCGGTTTTTCGGCCTTGGGGAGAAGTGGAACGCGGTGGAAAAGAGCGGCACACGGGCAACCATCTGGGCCTCCGATACCTGCGGATCCAATTCCAATGACTTGAGTTACAAGTCCCTGCCCTATCTCCTTTCCACCAGGGGCTGGGGCCTGTTTCTGCACAACGCCGGTCGCTCCTTCTGGGAGGTTGGCAACTTCTCCTACGTCTCCGGTTCCTGCTGTACAGAGGATGCGGCGATGGACGCTTTCTTTTTCTTCGGTGACAATCCACAGGAACTCATCCGGCGCTACACCTTGCTTACCGGCCGCCCCCGCCCTGTGCCGGACTGGGTTTTCGGAGTGTGGATCTCCCGCTGCCAGTTTGAAAACCGGGACCAAGCGGAGGAATCGATGGATGGTTTTCGCACTCGCGGCATTCCCGCCGATGTCGTTCACCTCGATCCACTCTGGATGCGGACCCATTACTATTTCCGAATCGGGGTCGACGCCTGTGACTTCGTTAAAAATGAAGAAGCCTTTCCCAACCTGCCCGACCTATGGAAAAAATGGCGGCAAAACGGATTCAAAACCTGCCTCTGGGTGAATCCCTACCTGCCGGAGGGCACGCCCATATACGAAGAGGCGGCTACGCGAGGTTACCTCCTGCGCGCCATTGACGGCGGCCTTGCCCGCCTTTCCCATGGGGAAGCCGTCGGGATGGTGGACTTTTTTCATCCGGAAGCTTACGAATGGTGGAAGGAGTATCTCCGTACCGTTCTACGGGAAGGAGCCGCCGTCCTTAAACCGGATTATGGCGACCGGGTTCCCGAAAACGCGCTTACGCACGACGGGCGAACCGGGCGTCAAATCCATAATCTTTATCTGTTCTGGTTCACCCGCGCCTGCTACGAAGCCGTCGAGGAAGTGCATGGCTGCGGCTTTGTCTGGCGTCGTTCCGGCTACATCGGTTCGCAGCGCTACCCGGGAACATGGGCGGGCGACACCCGCTCCACATGGGAAGAGATGCTTGCCTGCCTGCGCGGCGGTCTCTCCGCCGGTTTCAACGGGGAGGCGCTCTGGGGCGGCGATATCGGCGGCTTCACGGGACCGGAACCGTCCCCCGAGCTTTATATTCGCTGGGCGCAATGGGGCCTCCTTTCCCCCTTGGCGCGCTTTCACGGGACCAACTGCCCCCGCGAACCGTGGTACTTCGGAGAGAAGGCGGTCGAAGTCGTGCGCCACTACGCCCGCCTCCGCTACCGCCTTGCGCCCTACCTGAAGCGTTGTTTCGCGGAAGCCTGTGCGACCGGTCTTCCTCTCCTGCGGCACCTCGCTCTTCAGTACCCTTCCGATCCCGTTGCCCACGCCATTGACGATCAATACCTGCTCGGCCCGGACCTCCTCGTCGCGCCAGTGTTTCATCCGGATGCGCGGGAACGCCGCTTATACCTCCCCGCCGGGAACTGGATGTCATGGGACGACAAAACCACCTTCGCGGGGGAACACTGGATCACGGTCCCGGCCCCTCTGGAGCGGATTCCCCTTTTTCGCCGGAGCGACGCGGAAATTCCTGTCGATACCACGGAGCGAAGCGGCCTCACCTGAACCCGCTTCTGGCAACGGCCTTCAGCGGAGTTCGACTCTCTCTGACGGAATAATCGAAACCCCTTGCGGGGCACTGACCTCGGCGACGATTCGTCGATCCGGTCCCGACCGCTCCCATGAAACCTGAATAGGCCCTTTTTCGTGGGGAAAGGTGGCCACGGCCCCGTCAAGGGAGGGGGAAACCGGATCAAGAGTCCAGCAATCCGGGTTTCCGGCTGTGTGTTGACGGAAGCCCATCAGGTAGCGCGCGAAATAAACGCTCCCCGCCCCACTCCAACTGTGGCAGCAACTGCCCATTTTTCGATGGGCCCTTGAAAAACATTCGTTCAAAGTTGGGTAGTCCAAGCTTTTCAGAAATCCGTAGTGCTCCTCAATCAAGGTTTCAGCAAGGTCATGCCGGCCGTTCGCGGCAAGGGCCGGAAGCAGATATATCATAAAGTAGAGCTCGACGAACCCGCTTCCCTGCCCCTTGTCGATTCCGTGCCGGAGATTGCCCCGCAAAAGCGGTTCAAGGTAAGCAAGGAGTTGTTGCGGGTCGCCCACCCCAAAGCGCAGAGCGAGGACATTGGCATGCACCGCCGGCGTGTTCGCCCCAAGCGAAGGCCGAAAGCGTCCTTCTTCCTTGTTCCAGAGAAGATCTTCGAGAGCCGCCTCGACGCCCTTGCCTTCCTGCTCATAAAATTCCGCCGTCTCCGTTCGCCCGAGAACGCGTGCCATCGCCGCCGTCGCACGGGTCGCCTCCAAACGGAAAAGATTAAGAACGGCATTCGCTTCCCCCGTCACTTCGGAGGAAAGCTTTCCCCAGTCGCAGAAAATGTGGGTCTTTTGCGCGTTCCACAACCCGTCCGGGCCCTGCTCCCATGTGGGACTTTGCCAGAGACGCTCAATGCGCGGCCACATTTCCGCCAAAAGGCTCGTATCGCCGGTGTGAGACCAGTAATCCCGCAGGCATAACAACCAGATCAGGCTGAAATCCTCGTGGGGTTGCCGGTGCCATGCCGGGGCTACCGGGGCCAGCTGCCCGTTCTCCAATTGCGCTTCCCCGAAAATTCGAAACACTCTTCTCGCCACCCGCAGGTCACTGCTCAACAACGTATGCACGTGAAAGTTCACGTAACTGTCCCCGATGTAGCTTCCCCGTTCCCGCCATGGACAGTCCGCATACCCCTCGTCCGTGGACGCCACCAGTGTGTGCAGGCTGCGCTGCCAGGTCCATTCGAAGACAGGGTTGGCACAGTGGAACGCGTCCTCTTTTCCCCGTAACGTCCGTCGTGAAAGAACCGTCGCCTCGTGCAGCCGGAAATCGGCCTCGCCATCCGAAGAACGCAAAGTTACCTGCAGGTAGTTGCCCCCCCGGGGATTTACGACCTCGACGCGCTGCCGCCCCCCGCGCAGATAGAAGCGGTCCGCCGCATCCGTAAAGGGATTGGAGGAGTAGAGGTTGGTCGCTCCGTCCGCCCGTTGCCAGTCATCGTAGGCAACATCAAGAATGCTTCCCGGAGGTGCCTCTACTTCAATCACCGGATGCCCGTAGAATTGATCCCCGAAAGAAAGACACCAACTGACAGATTCGCCGGTGAGAGAAGCGATTTCCGGTAGACGCGCGACGTCAAGGTCCCGCACGCTCTGCCCTTCCGCGAACTCATCCCATGCCATCAGGCGTGCCGGCGTGGCCGCATCGGCGTCTCCCGATTGCCGGCCCCATCCCGCAGGGATTTCAAACGACGCGGGCGTCGCGGGTTTTGGTAACGGAAACTCCTCCGATTCCAACGGTGAAACGAGAAAAGCCTCTTTCACCAAGCGATCGGGCAAAGCGTGCCATGAAATCTCCTCTTCCCGCGGATAGCCGAAAAGCAGCGTCCAGTATTCGCTCAACACCTTTCCCCGTGCGGCGAATAAATTCCAGCCCTGCCGCAGCGGCAGCGTGGCCACTTCATGGTTGCCAAGAGGGGTGGTCCCGACCCGTTCCATAGGAACACCGTTGAGTTCGAGGTCCACCCACAGGCAATCGAGCACGCAATCGTGCGACCGGGGAGACCAAATCCAGCTCAAGAGCCGCTGCGTCAGTCGCGCTTTGCCTCGATTACCGGGAAGTTCCGAGTCAATCGACTGCACGGCCAACAACCGTTTGCCGTCCTTCAATGGCCCGGCCGCTTCCACTTTTGCCGGCCGCATGGGCGCGTAGTCCGGATAGGGAACGCTGCGGGGACGCGGTGTTCCCCAAGCGATCGCTTCATCCTTAAGCGGAGCCACGGGCACGAATCCCGAGGGTTTTAACTCCTTGGCAAGCACGCGAGTATCGAGGATTTCCGCCGGGTTCTGCGCAAAGCTGAAAAGAGGCGCATCCGCGTCCCAGGCCTCGTGACATCGGCCTTTCCATTCCCCCGGAGTAGCGAATTGAAGGGTTCCGGCCTCGTCCCCGCCGGCGGCAATGAATCCGGGGCGTCCATCCGGCATGCTTTGAAAAGAAGATGCACCGTAGAAATTCACCTCCACGCGCACTAGATTTTCTCCTTCCCGCAAAAAAGGATGGAGCGAATAACTGTCGTATTCCGGAAATCGCGTCACAAACCGGGCCGGTCCGTACGCCACAAATTGTTCATTGACAAAAAGCCGAAATCGCGTGTCCGCAAACAGGTGCAGCCTACACTTCCCGCTCGCCTTCCGGTAGAAAACGGAAAGAAGAAAACTGACAAATTGGTTCCGTTCACGGGAGCAGTTTCCGACCCAGATCCAGGCGGAAGAGGCAAACAGAGAGGTAGGGCGTTCCTTAGCGGCGAAGGCATGCTGCATATCGCTCATTACAGAAAAGAGCAGAAAAACCACCACTGCCTCTTCAATCCCTTCCCAAGGAAATCCGTTGAGTGCCCGCTATCTGCAAACAAAAACGTCGTCATCCAACAAACCGAAGCGAATCCAGCTGGAGGCAAGGCGTTGCAAAACCTCTTTTTTTCTCCACCAAGCTGCTCTATGCCGATGAAAAAACCGCCCCTTGGTTCAACGGTTTGATTTTTTCAACGGTTTTACTTCCCCGGAAAGGTGGCGGACGATCCTGACCATCATGCCTCGCGTTACCTTGAAAAGCATCGCTGCAAAATGCGGCGTCTCCGTGTCGACGGTCTCCCTTGTTCTCAGCGGCAAGGGAAAAATTTCCCGGGAGCTGACGGAAAAGGTTCAGAAGACGACAGCGGAGATGGGCTACGTTCCCAACCCTCAACTGGCGGCCCTTGCCTCAAAGCGCTTCCGCAGTGACCACGCGGAGGCATTGAACCGGGTGGCGCTGTTGGAGTTCCCCATGGACCTCGCCAACCCGGAATTCGTCTCCAACTTATACCGCGAATTGCTGCAGAAGGAAGGGCAAAGACTTGGATACGATATTCATGTCCTCACCGCTTCCGGAAAGGAAGAAAATGAGGCTCTTGCGAAAAAACTTTTTCAGGAAGGTTTTCAGGGGCTCGTTTCGACGGGGGAACCCCCGGAAACGCTCTTTCACCCGGATACAAACCAATCCCGCTTTCCGGTTGTCCAATGCGGACGGGGGCGTCGCAGCATCGACGTAAACACGGTCCGTTCGGATATTTTCCGCTCCCTGAAAAAGGGCTTTCTCATTCTTCGGAATCTGGGGTACACCCGCATCGGGTTTGGCATCGGATTTCATGATCACCCGATTGAAGACGACGAGGCCCGGTTCGCGGCGATTTCCGCCTTGCAGTCCTTTTACCTTCCAAAAACAGAACGGATACCATGCTATCGTGGAAAAATACAGGACAGGAAAAGGTATATCGAATGGGTTCAATGGAACCGACCGGAGGTCGTCATCGGATTCAACAACCTGCACCGCTGGATGCTGGAAGACGCCGGCTATCGCCTTCCCGAAGACCTTGGTTTCATCAGCCTGCACTTGGATGCCGAAGAGGGGCATCGTAAAGATCCGACCACCGGCCTTGATCAAG
>CAYFRH010000139.1:0-6574 GCA_964345345.1 uncultured Puniceicoccaceae bacterium
TGGTAGCGCTTGTCCTTCTGGAGTTGTTTGACGGCGGCGGTGGCGTCTTCCTCGGAAAGGCCGCCTTGCTCCTGATAAATCTCGATCAGGGCTTGATGGACGTCCTTGGCCATATAGGTAGCGTCTCCGCAGACATAAAAGTAGGCACCTTCCTGCAACCATGCATAGAGATCTTTCGCCTGTTCTTTCATACGATGCTGCACGTACACCTTTTGGTCAGTATCGCGGGAAAAGGCGACATCCATACGAGTGAGGAGACCTTGCTTAAGGTATTTCTGCCATTCCGCCTGATAGAGAAAGTCGGTCGAAAAGTGCTGGTCGCCGAAGAAGAGCCAGTTGCTGCCCTTGCTCCCGAGTTCGTCCCGTTCCTCGATAAAGGCGCGGAAGGGAGCAATCCCGGTTCCGGGGCCTACCATGATGATGGGCGTATCGGAGTCCTCCGGCAGAAAGAAGTTCTTGTTACGATGAGTGTAGAGCGGCACGGTATCGCCGGCTTCCACCCGGTCGCAGAGATAGGTTGAGCAAACCCCCTTAAGGGAACGCCCGTTACACTCGTAGCGGACGGCGGCGACAGTGAGGTGAACTTCGTCGGGATGAGCCCGCAGGCTGGAAGCAATGGAATACAGGCGCGGGGGCATTTTCCGGAGAACCCCGAGGACCTGTTCCATTGTAAGCGGGTCCCGGGAGGGAAACTCGTAAAAGAGGTCCCGCAATTCGCGGCATTCGAGCCAGTGCTGGAGATCCTCTTTGTGATCCGGCTCCAGCAACTTATCGAGCTGCTTGTTCTTCGCGAGGGGAGCATACTTCTTCATGAGAGGAAGATTCAGCGAAGTGATATCGTAATGCTGAATCAGCTCCTCGCGAAGGGAGGGCAGGCGC
Source organism: uncultured Puniceicoccaceae bacterium (assembly GCA_964345345.1). Taxonomy (GTDB): domain Bacteria; phylum Verrucomicrobiota; class Verrucomicrobiia; order Opitutales; family Oceanipulchritudinaceae; genus Oceanipulchritudo. The sequence continues at coordinate 880 of CAYFRH010000139.1, forward strand.
CCGTTTCCGTTGTCGATCAACTCGTCTCCCCGAAAGCCAGCCATGCGTAGAAAATCATCCGCAACTTCGGGGCAATTTTCCGGAATGATCCCGACGACATCGCCCGCTTCGTAACTAAGTCCGGAACCTTCAAGTGAAAGCTCAATATGACAGGTTTCCTTGTTCGATCCCCGGCCATTTAAGAGAATCCGTTCTTTAACCGGAGCGGGAAACGGATTCTTTTTCCCGTAGGTAACCGTTTCGGTTTCAGGAAGCGTTGCCGTGCTGGCTTCGGCTGTCTGCGGAGCAGGGGTGCCGCCGGGCTCCATAACCTGGGGCTGGGAGGCGGGAGCGGATGACGGCTCGTTGACCCCGGCGACCTCAGCCATGCGCGGAAGGGCTTCTTGCAACCACTTTTGAAAAGGCTCCTCATAATCGACATCACAGTCGATTCGGTCGGCGATCCTTACACCTCCGAGTTCACCGAAACGGCGGTCCATCTGCTTTCCGCATTCGCAAAAGTCGGGATAGCTGGTATCTCCAAGCGCGCAGACCGAGAAATGCAGCCCGTTCAGGGAAGGTGCCTCTCCGCTCATCAGTTGCTCATGGAAAGCCGTCGCCCGTTCGGGGGGGTCGCCTTCGCCCCATGTGCTCACCACCACGAGTAGGTTTTTTTCCTCGCCCAGTTTACCGAAGTCGTAATCGCCCATATCCGCCACGGACGGAACAAAACCGGCTTTTTTGGCCGCTTTGCCTGCCTCCGCAGCACACTCTTCGGCGTTCCCGGACTCCGACCCATAGAGGATGGTGAGGGGTGTTTTCGAAGCCGTGGCGGCTGGCGCTGGAGCAGGAACGGTTTCGACGGCGGCATGACCGTTGGCGACCCCATTCTGGGACATACCGGCAAAGTATCCGCTCAGCCATGTGGCCTGCTGCGGATTCAATGTCGGAATCAGCGCGTCAAGGGCAACGCGTTGCTGATGGCCGAAAGGCGCGTTCTCAGGAAGGTTTCCAGTGGTGTTATTCATGGATAAAAGATGATTTCAGACAGCAGGAAGAAAGGGCTCACGGTCAAAATGAAAAACGCTGCGGGCGACATCCGGAGCGGTGTAGGGCGAAACCCGCTGGAAGGAGCCCAGGACAGTGTCCCAGTTTTCCAGGAGTTGGGTGGCGCGGCGACTGCCGGTCATTTTCCGATGAAGATCGATCGCTTGTCGCAGGGAATCGATTTCCTCGTTGTCGTCGAGTCGTTCAAGATAGACCATTTCCGGATTCACATTGCGCGAGAGCTGGTTTTCAGGGTCGTACACAAAGGCAGCGCCGCCGCTCATGCCGGCCCCGAAATTTCGCCCTGTTTCGCCAAGGCAGATAATCGTTCCGCCGGTCATATACTCGCAGGCATGGTCCCCCACACCCTCGATGACGGCGGTGGCACCGGAATTTCGCACGGCAAAGCGTTCCCCCGCCTGTCCGGCCCCCAGCAACATTCCGCCGGTGGCCCCGTATAGGCAAGTGTTTCCCATGAGAGTGTTTTCGTGCCAGTTGTAGGGTGCCTCCCATGACGGGTGGAGCACGAGCAAACCACCGTTCATGCCCTTGCCAACGTAGTCGTTGGCGTCTCCGGCCAGCGTCATTTGAATCCCCTGGATCAGGAAGGCGCCAAGGCCCTGCCCCGCGCTGCCCTCAAGCCGAAGCTGGATTGTTCCGGGTTGCAGGCCCCGGTTCCCGTGCAGGTAGGCGATTTCTCCGGAGAGCCGCGTCCCGATGTTACGGTCCACGTTGGTGACCCTCAGGTGCTGGCGGAAACTCGGTTCCTTGTGGGTTACCGTTTCCTTGGCTTCCTGCAGGATTCCATCGTCGAGGCATCCTTCGTTTCCGAAACGATCATTGCGCGGCCGCATGTGAATGTGCGGGATTTCGTCGGCCGGGTCTACGTCGTAAAGCAATCCAGTAAAATCGAGGGACTCCGTTTTGGGGTTACGGGGATCCGTAAGCTTTTGCAGCCGCTTCGGATGGCCGACGAGGTCATTCATTTTGCGATAACCGAGCCGGCTCATGAGAAGGCGGACATCCTGCGCGACCGCATTGAAATAGTTAATAATGTATTCCGGTTTGCCCCGAAACTTGGCCCGCAGGTCGTCCCGCTGGGTAGCCACCCCTACCGGACAGTTATTGGTGTGGCAAATACGGAACATCGCGCAACCACCGGCGATCAGGGCGGCCGTCCCGAAATTAAATTCCTCTGCCCCGAGAAGAGCGGCCACGACGATATCCCGGCCAGTCTTCATGCCCCCGTCTGTCCGTAGGGTCACGCGGGAGCGGAGATCGTTGAGCATCAACACCTGATGTGCCTCGGCGATACCGATCTCCCATGAAGATCCGGCGTGCTTGATGGAGGAAAAGGGAGAGGCCCCGGTCCCTCCTTCATGCCCGGCAATAAGAATGACGTCGGCGTAGGCTTTGGCAACTCCGGCAGCGATTGTTCCCACGCCCGAACTGGCCACGAGCTTGACGCAGACTTTCGCCCGAGGATTCACCTGTTTAAGATCAAAGATCAGCTGTGCAAGATCCTCAATGGAATAGATATCATGATGCGGAGGCGGGCTGATCAGGGTCACCCCGGGAACGCTGAAGCGGAGCGAAGCGATGAGGGCACTGACTTTATAGCCCATAAGCTGGCCGCCTTCGCCCGGCTTGGCTCCTTGCGCGATCTTGATTTCGATTTCCCGTGCGTTGGCAAGGTACTCGGCCGTCACGCCAAACCGCCCACTGGCCACCTGCTTGATTGCGCTGTTAGCGTTTTCCCCGTTGTCGTATGGGTGGAAGCGCTTTGGATCCTCTCCGCCCTCTCCGGAATTCGATTTCCCACCGATGCTGTTCATAGCAATGGCAAGGGTCTCGTGCATTTCAGGGCTTAATGCTCCAAGCGACATGCCGGCAGTAGTAAAACGACGCCGAATCTCCTCCACCGGCTCGACTTCATCGAGAGGAACACCCCCGCCGGACGGATATTCCAGCCGTAAAAGATCCTTGATGGAGACGGGCAGATGAGAATCACTGGCTTCCCGAAAGGCCTTGAACTGAGCAAAATCTCCGCCTTTGCGGTTCAGGTTGTTCATGCCGGAAACGACTTTGGGACTCCACGCATGATATTCGCCGCCCTTTTTGAGTCCGCGCAGGTACCCTTCGCTCCACAATTGAACAGGATGATCCTCCGGGAAGGCTTCCTCGTGACGTCGGAGGACATCAACCGCGATCTCCTTGTACCCGATCCCCCCAATCGGGGAGGCCGTTCCTTCGAAACAATCCTGAATTACCTCCGGACCGATTCCAATCGCTTCAAATACCTTTGCACCCTGATAACTAAAGAGGGTGCTGATGCCCATTTTGGAAAGAATTTTGAGCAAACCGGCATCGAGCGCCTTCCGGTAGTTGGTGAGAGCCCGCTCGGGCCCCATGTCAATGGGCTCTTCCTCGGCGGCAAGATCTTTGCCGGAAACGATCTTTCGAATCATGTCGAGCGCAAGGTACGGGTACACGGCATTCGCACCGTAACCAATCACGCTGGCCAGCTGGTGGACATCGCGGACTTCCCCGGTCTCGCACACAAGGTCGCAATGAATACGTCGGCCAGTACGAATGAGCTCGCTGTGAACCGCGCCAACGGCAAGGAGCATGGGAATGGGTGCGCGTTCTTTTGCAGTAGCGCGGTCCGAAAGAATGAGCAGACGGATTCCTTTGTCGCGGACAAGAGCCTGAACCTCTTCGCGCAGAGCGGAAATGCGCTTCTGAAGGGCCTCCGGTCCTTCCGCTACCGAAAAGGTGGCATCGAGCGTGGTAGTTTTTCCCTCCAGAAATGGAACCTTGTCGAGGCAGGTGAACTCCTCATCCAGAAGGACCGGGGATTCGAGGGAAATGAATTGGTGCTCTCTGATGAGATTGTCGAACAAGCTAAGCCGGCCACCAATGAAAGTCTTCAATGACATCACCGATCTTTCTCGCAGAGAATCGATGGCGGGATTCGTCACTTGCGCAAAGAGCTGTTTGAAATAGGTGTAGAGCAGCCGCGGCCGACGGGACAGGACAGCAAGGGGAGTGTCGTCCCCCATACTTCCAATGGCCTCCTTGCCGTTTTCCACCATTGGTTTGAGGAGGAGATTTTCCTCATCGAGATCGTAGCCGAACGCGACACGAAGGCTTGTAATGGCCTCCTCCGGCACAGAAGCTTCCGCGCTCGACGTGGGAGCCTGACAGATTCGCGATATTGGCAGGATCGATTTATCGCACCAGGCTGTATAGTCATGATCCCGCGACAATTCCGCCTTGATCGCGTCGTCTTCGAGAAGCCGGTGACGCTCGAGATCCACCGCGATCATGCGTCCGGGACCGAGGCGCCCGGAGCGAATCACTTTCCCGTCTCGGGGAATGAGGCCGGTCTCGGAAGCAAGGACGATCGTTCCGTCTTCCCAGACACTGAAACGTGCCGGTCGGAGTCCGTTGCGGTCGAGGGAAGCTCCGACATAGCGCCCGTCACTGAAGACGATCGCCGCCGGTCCATCCCAAGGTTCCAGCATGACCGCGTGATACTTGTAGAAATTGCGCAGTTCAGCCGCCATATCGCGGTTTTCTTCCCACGCCGACGGCATCATGATGGACACTCCCGTGGTGGCCGGTCGCTCCGCTGCGGTTAGCAGCTGCAGGCAATTGTCGAAGCTGGCGGAGTCACTCATTTCCTCCTCCACCATAGGAAAGAGGTCCTTGTAACGATCCCCCCATACGCCGTGGTCATCAGAAAACTCGCGCGCCTGCATGTTGTTGCGGTTTCCGCGAATCGTATTGATTTCCCCATTGTGGGCGAGCATCCGGAACGGCTGGGCTTTACTCCAATCGGGAAAAGTATTCGTCGCAAAGCGCTGATGGAAAATGGCGTACGGCGTCGTGTAAGTGGGAGATTTCAGGTCGACGAAAAAGCGCCGCATTTGTGGAGCATTTAACAGACCTTTGTACGTGACGGTTTGGTGAGAAAGACTCACAACGTAAAAATTACGCAGTTGTTCCCGCATGGCCCCGCGGGTGCAGGCTTTTTGTACAAGGAGAAGATGACGCCCGAACACCTCTTCCTCCATGCCCTCCGGAGCAAGCAGGAAGGCCTGCGCAATTTCCGGCCGGGTCGCCTCCGCTTTGCGTCCGAGGCAGCTGTTGTCCACGGGAACTGAACGCCAGGCGATTAATTGCAGCCCCTCTTTTGCAATGGCTTCTTCAACGATTTCCTGTTCCCGGCGCCGGATATTCCGATCTTCGCGGGTGAGAAAAAACATGCCCACGGCAATGCGCTTTCGGTCTTCCGGAAAATCCACACCGCTTTCTCGCAGCCGTTCAAAGTAAAAATCGTAAGGAATTTCTGTTAATAATCCTGCGCCGTCCCCTGTCACAGCGTCGGCGTCAATGGCGCCGCGGTGCGCAAGATTTTTCAGCCCGGTCAGGGCCCCATCGAGTATGTCATGGCTCCCATGCCCGTAAAGGTTGGCGATAAAGCCGACACCACAGGCGTCCCGCTCTTGCAGGGGATCATACAGACCTTGCGCAGCAGGTGGCCGAGAGACTGAGGAGCCGATTAGTTTCTTAGGCATACTGGGTAACTTTGTAGAAACAACGCTTATCATTGCAAGGAGGTGGAGCAGAAATCGTGGGATTCGGGTGAATTGCATGTAACACG
>CAYFRH010000140.1:0-6565 GCA_964345345.1 uncultured Puniceicoccaceae bacterium
CCCCACGCAAACTGCAGCCCGATCTAAGGCATCTGAACGGCGCCGACGTTCTCACCCCATGAAATTCCTTAATTCCCAGTTCACGTATTTTCTGAGCGACCGGCAAACGCGCACGAGTCTCGGCGCCCTCCGGGCGTACGCGCTGTTCCTCTCCGCGGTCATCGTGATTTATTCGGTTCTCTTCCATGTCATCATGGTCATTTTCGAAGGTCAGGAGCACTCGTGGATGACGGGGCTCTACTGGACCTTGACGGTGATGAGCACTCTCGGGTTCGGGGATATCACGTTTCAAACCGATATCGGGCGGGCTTTCAGTATTCTCGTCCTCATTTCGGGAGTGATCCTGTTGTTGATCATGCTGCCATTCGCTTTTATCCGTTATTTTTATGCGCCGTGGTTAGAGGCGCAGTTGCGGGCAAAGGCGCCGCGTCGCCTGCCGGAACAAATGGAGAAGCATGTTATTCTCTGCCATCAGGACACAATTACGAACGGGTTGATTCGCAAGTTGAAGCTGAACGGGATTCCCTACGTCCTTCTCGAGCCCGATCCCGCGGTGGCGACGCAGCTGCGGCAGGAGGGAATGCGCGTTGTGGCCGGAGAAAGCGACGATTCGCGGACCTACCGCGCCGTCAATGTGGAACGGGCGCGGCTGCTGCTGGCCAATGAGGAGGATTCCATCAATACCAACATTCTGCTGACCGTGCGGTCCCTGAATGACAATCTTCCGACGATCGCTATCGCGGAAGAGGAAGACTCCCTCGATATTTTCAGACTCAGCGGGGCCACCTATCCACTACCGCTTAAACAGCGTCTCGGAGAACACCTCGCCACGCGGGTAAGCGCGGGGGTAGGCTCCGCCCACGAAGTCGGGCGATTCAAGGACCTGCGCATCGTGGAGTTTCTTGTTCACGATACGCGCCTCGCCGGGGTCAGCCTGCGGAATACGGGTCTTCGCGAGAAAACCGGGGTGAATGTGGTCGGGCTTTGGCAGGAGGGTCGCCTGCGGCCAATTCATCCGGAGCTACCGCTCGAATCCACCTGTGTCCCGGTGGCGGTCGGAACGGAAGAGCAGGTCGCGCGGCTGAATGAGCTGCTCGGCCAGGATGCCAATCCGGATCACGAAGTGCTGGTCATCGGAGGCGGCAAAGTCGGGTGCACGACGGCGCTAACGCTTAAGCAGCGAGGCATTCGGGTGCGGCTGCTCGAACGGAATCCTTCGCTCAAAGAGGCCCTTGAGGCCTACTGCGACGAGGTGGTGATCGGGAATGCGGCCGATCGGTCCACTCTCGAACGGGCGGGCATTAACGAGGTCAGCGCGGTTGCCCTGACGACTAACGACGACGCTCAAAATATCCACCTGACGGTCTACTGTCGGCGCCTCCGGCCAAGCCTCAACATTGTCTGCCGGGTGACCCGCGAGCGGAATATTGAGGCCATTTATCGTGCCGGAGCCGACTTTGTCCTCAGTTACGCTTCCCTCGGGTGCGAGTTTATCATGTCGTACTTACTTGGACGCGAACCGGTCATGGTCGGGGAGGGTTCCGAGTTTTTCTCCGTGGAAGTGCCCCCGCGCCTGCGGGGTAAGACTCTTGCCCAAAGCGGTATTGGGGCGAAAACGGGGCTTGTCGTTGTCGCCATTGAGGAGGAAACGGGGACCAACACCAATCCGGCCGCCACGACACCTCTCCGGCCCGGCGACAAGCTGCATATGTTGGGGACCACCGAACAGCGGGAGGCGTTTCATCACGCCTTCGGCTGAGACCCGGTCGGTTCCTTTTCCGTTTGAATTGCCGCAAGACATGCCCTGCCATGCGGGCATGACCCATCGCCCGAATATTATCCTCATCAATTGCGACGACCTCGGCTACGGCGACCTTGGCTGTTACGGCTCCGAAAAAAACCGGACGCCGCATCTCGACCGCATGGCTGCCGAAGGACTGCGCTTCACCGATTTCTACATGGCCAGCCCGGTGTGTTCCCCGAGTCGCGGCGGAATGCTGACCGGTTGCTATCCGAACCGGGTCGGATTCGATGATTTCGACGGCCTCCCGGTCCTTTTTCCCGGCCATTCCAAGGGCCTGCATCCGGACGAAACCACCTTCGCGGATGTGCTCAAAGAACAGGGCTACGCAACCGCTCTTGTCGGAAAATGGCATTGTGGGGACCAGCCGGAGTTCCTGCCGACCGAGCACGGCTTCAACCACTATTTCGGCATTCCCTACAGCAACGACATGGGCCGGCAGGCCCTGCAGCAGGACCGCAGTTTCATTCGCCGTTTCGAAAAGATGCTGGGGACCGACTATGACAACCCGGACGATCCGGAGGCCCTGAATTTGCCGCCCCTGCCGCTGCTGAAGGACGACGAGGTCTTCCAGGAGCAACCGGACCAGGCCGCCCTTACGGAGCGCTACGTCGGGGAATGTATTGATTTTATCAGGACGAATAAAGAAGGTCCCTTCTTTCTGTATTTCGCGCACATGTACGTGCACCTGCCCATTTATGTGCCGCAACCGTGGCTCGAAAATTCGCAAAACGGCCGCTACGGCGCCGCTGTCGAGCATATCGACTGGTCCGTCGGGGTGATCCTTGCCGAGCTGGAGAAGCAGGGCCTTGACGGGAACACCCTCGTCATCTTCACCTCCGACAATGGAAGCCGTGCCCGCGATGAAGGCGGCAGCAACGCCCCTTGCCGAGGAACCAAAGCCACTTGCTGGGAAGGTGGCCAGCGGGTGCCCATGATCGCCCGGTGGCCGGGAACCGTTCCCGCCGGCGAAACCCGTACCGGCTGGGCAAGCGCCATGGACTTCCTGCCGACGTTTGCCAAGCTCGCCGGCACGAATCCACCGGAGGACCGCGCTCTTGATGGTGTAGATCTCTCCGCATCCCTTCTTGAGAGCGGGAAGGATCCGCAACGCGAGGAACCCTTCTTTTACTTCCACCACGGCAGCCTACACGCCGTGCGCGAAGGTGACTGGAAGCTGCACCTTGCCCGCCGCAGTGAGGAACGGGGGGAACTCGTCGAGGTCCGGGAATTGTACCACCTGCGCGAGGATGTTGGGGAAACTTGTGATCGCGCCGCCGGGGAGCCTGCCGTTGTCGCACGCCTCGAGAAGCTCGCCGACGAGGCCCGGCACGACCTTGGCGACCGCTTTCATGGCATCGAGGGAACAGGCCGCCGCCCGCAAGGGGAAGTACGCCCGAACAAACCGCTTACCCGCTTCGATCCCGGGCACCCTTATTTCGCGGTCGAATACGACTTGCACGAGCGGGGTTGAGAGAAGGCGAAGAAGGGTCTGCCTCTGCGGAGGCCGGATCGCCATTTCCCGTTCCCCGATCGTCCCAGAGGAAAATTGATTCCATGAGTTGGCGGCTGCCCTCTTTCTGATAGGGTGAAAAATGGCAGAAAACCAAACAGATTCTCAACCTGACTCTGACAGCACCGCTTTGTTGCGAACCGGGGAGCAAATCCTCTATTGGTGCGTGGCTACTTTGCTCGGCATCGGCGCGTTTATCCTTATCGGCTGGGCCGTCTGGGATTTTGCCATCCATCTCTCTTCCGAAGGCGTGGAGCGGGCGGCCCTCCAAGCCCTTGATCAACTGCTCCTTGTCATCATGCTGGCGGAGATTATCCACACGGTTGGTATTTCCCTGCAGAGGGGTGTCCTTGTCGTGGAACCCTTCCTGATCGTCGGGGTGATCGCGGCGGTGCGGCGTATGCTTATCATCACCGCTGAGCTGGCGGTTCCGGAAAAGGGCGAAACGGAGATCTTCCGCCTCATGATGCTGGAGTTGGGGATCCTTACGGCAACCATCCTCGCTTTGAGTATCGGGATCTTTCTCCTGCGCCGGCATTCGGAAGGAGCGAGGGCGTCAACTTAAGTCGTTTGCGGCCGCGACTGTATCCGAGAGTAAACCTTAACCCCCTTTTCTCCCTCCGTAGCCTGAATGCATTGGCTAACGGACGAATTCATCCCACGGCCTTGGTATCCTGAAGAATTCAGGATAAGAGCAGCTGGTGCGTCTACAGGTCGCGTTGGCTGAGGAAATCGTAACTGGAGCGCAGGCAATCGAACGGATCGCGGTAACACTGGTCCTGTTCGACGGCGTACCATTCCACACCGGCGGTTTTACAGGCCGGAAGAATGCCGTCCCAGTCCATATTGCCTTCGCCGATAGGCGCCATGCGGGTTTCGTTTTTGCCCTGCACCACTTCTTTGTCTTTCAGGTGGATGACAGGGACGCGCCCGTGGGAACGCTCGAGTAGGCGCACGCAGTTCAGGCCGGCGTGCTCCACCCAGTAAAGGTCAAGCTCAAGGAACAGTCCTTCCCCTCCTTCGTCGATGAGAATGTCCTCCAATGTCGGCCCGTGGTGCTCGGGCCGGTAAAATTCATGACTGTGATTGTGGTGACCGAAGCGGATGCCGGCCTCCTTCAGTCTGGCGATGACCGGTCGGGCCTCTTCGAGGAAATCCCGGTACCGTTGCCGGGTTTCCTCTTCGCGCGGTCCGATGCCGCCGATGGCGGCGTAATCGCAGCCGAGAATGCGGTGGAATTCGATTTCCTCGGCGGTGTGATCGCGGAGCTGGTCCCACGGCCGGTGCGTGGCAATACAACGGAGCCCGTTGTCGTCGAGCATCTTCCGGGCTTCTTGCGGACCGACTTCCGGGGAATCTCCGTTCATGGCACCGACCGCCGACATTTGCACGGCCGCATACCCAATCTCGCTGATGCGGCGAAGGGTTTCGGATAATTCCGCAGCGGTTTTAGTATGCTCGCGGACGGTAAACATTTGAACGGCTAATTTTGAATCCATTTATTAATGATTACGGGCGCCCATCGGACCAGGCAAAGCAAAAGTGAGTGGCCCCGCGTGCCTATGGTTGTAGGGCCGCGCCTGTGGCGGTAGGGCCGTGCCTTGTGCGCGGGCCCCGGTACCCTTTGTACTACCGGCTACAAAAAAAGCCCCCTCGGAGGAGGGGGCCTTTTGTTAACAAATTGCTGGAGAGCGGGTCAGGGGAGCATCACGCTGTCAATAACGTGAATCACCCCATTGGAGGCCATAACATCCGCCTTTGCAACTTTCGCTTTGTCGACGTAGACCGTGCCATTCTTGACATTAATCGTAACGGAACTGCCTTCGACGGTTTCGGCGGAATCGAGTTCCACAACATCCTCAGCCTTTACTTTACCGGCCACGACATGATAGGTCAGTATGCTGACCAATTTGTCCTTGTTTTCCGGTTTGAGAAGGGAGGCAACAGTGCCTTCGGGGAGCTTTTCGAACGCCGCGTCTGTGGGCGCGAAGACCGTGAAGGGTCCATCCCCTTGCAGAGTTTCAACAAGGCCGGCGGCCTTCAGAGCTGCAGCCAAGGTGTTGAAAGAACCGGCGGCGACCGCGGTTTCTACAATGTCTTTTTCTACCTTCTTTTCGCCGTAGTTGTATCCGGCGGAGGCCGGTAGAGCGAGTAGGCAGGTCGCTGTTAGAATACTGATTAGTTTTTTCATAATATGATTCCTATTCGTTAAGATTCGCTATTATAGTCGCCCCGGCCCTCCGCGAATTCGCGGCAGATGTTTTTGATGGAGAAAAACTGATTCCGGCGGTCGCAGCGGGCCGCGGATGGACAATCGCCTCAAGCTTGCGCGAAGGAAACGCCCTTGTTTTGCAATTCCTGCCGACAATCCCCGAAGGCATTGTTATCGAGGGCGCGGGTGGCGTTTGCAAGGACCGTCACCGCAAAGCCTAACTCGGCGGCATCGCGGGCAGTGTACGTGACACAGACTTCGGCCGCGAGTCCCGCGATGTCCACCGCATCCACATTATGGGCGCGGAGAAATTCGGCCAGCCCGGTGCGGTGCCGTTTTCCGTTATCATAAAATCCCGAATAGCTGTCCACGTGCGGATCCATTCCTTTCCGGAAAATGGCGCTGATGGGCCCGGTATTCAACTCCCCCGCGAAAGCCGCGCCCTCCGTGTCCCATACGCAATGATCCGGCCAGAGGGTTTGTTCAAGGCCCTCCAGCTCGATCTTTTCGAAAGATTCTTGTCCTTGATGGCTTGAAGCGAAGCTAAGGTGACCCGGTGGATGCCAGTCCTGCGTGGCCGCAACGAGCGGATAGTCCTCCGCAATTTGGTTAACGACCGGGACGATGGCGTCGCCCTTCGGAACTGCGAGCGCTCCGCCGGGTAGAAAATCGTTCTGAATGTCGACAAGGAGAAGTGCTTTCATGAATAACCTCCCATTACGGTAAAAATGCCTTGCATGAAATCGGGAAGATCATCCGGCCGTCGGCTGGAGACGTAGTGCCGATCCACGACAACCGGCTCATCAACAAACTCCGCTCCGGCGTTGACGAGATCGTCCTTGATGCCGGGGGAGCCCGTGACCCTGACCCCGTCGTAGATACCGGCGGAGATGGGGATCCATCCGCCGTGACAGATGGCAGCGACGAGCTTTTTCTGTTCCACAAAGGACCGGACAAGATTTTTCACGGCTTCCTCCCGCCGCAGTTTGTCCGGCATGAAGCCGCCGGGAATCACGATGCCGCTGAAATCATCGGCGGA
>CAYFRH010000141.1:0-6546 GCA_964345345.1 uncultured Puniceicoccaceae bacterium
GTTTGTCCGGCATGAAGCCGCCGGGAATCACGATGCCGCTGAAATCATCGGCGGACAGCCCGTGGTACGCGGTATCGGACCGGCAGGGATAACCGTTTTTCCCGTGGTAAAGCTCTCCGCCTTCCGGTCCGGCGATGACGGTGGTGGCTCCCGCCTCCTGCAGTCGGAGGAGCGGATACCAAAGTTCAAGGTCTTCGTAGATTTCCCCGACAAGGAGAAGGAAACGATGATTTTTCAGGTCTGGCGGAGTGGTATTCATAGCAACTTTTTATAGCTTATAGTAAAAGATAGGGACACAGCATTGCTCCATCAAGTTCACCCGTTCAGTTTGGCTGATCCAAAGGGCATTAAATCCCGTTGACCTTTTAAGCGAAACTGCCCAGAATCGGCTCCGTTAACCATAAGGAGGGAAAATGAAAAAGTTTTTATGTGTTCTCGCGGGTCTGCTGTTCAACGGCGGCCTTCTCATGGCGGTGGCCCCGCCGGACTTCGGTCCCACAGAAGATCACGGCAACGGCTGGAAAAAGAGCGACTGGTTCGGATTTTACAACGACGTGCACTATCCATGGATCTACCATGCTCAGCATACATGGGAATACGTCACGCGGGCGGAGGATTGGGTATGGCTCTGGGATAATAATATCAGGGAATGGTGCTTAACCCACGGCAATGTTTATCCCTACATGTATCTTCATACCGGAACTCGCTGGATGTGGTATGTCCAGGGAACGGGAACGCCGCGCTGGTTTTGGGGTATGAATAAAGGCCAATGGTATAACGAGATGGGCGGTATTCTTGTCAATTCCGAGATCCGCAAAGGTTATGACCGCATGATGGGAATGGTGAACCCGGAGGATCTCGATGCGGAGGAACTCATGGGGCAGGCCATGGGCATTGCCCTGCTCGCTCTGATCGGCGATCCCGAAACTTCGGTCTGCCCGGTCATCACGAGGGAACCGGCGGAAATCGACATGGAGAATCCGCCCGCAAGGATAGAAGCGGGGGTTGATTTCGGTAATGGATGCCAACCGGAAGGCGGCGAGCTTTGGATTGCCGGAGGCATGGGGTTTCTCATGCAGAACCTTGTCCTTGGCGAGACCAGCATGAATGCGGATTTCTCCATCGAGGCCGATGCCTTGAGCGTCGACAATCTGCAAATAATGGATGGCAGCATTACCGGGGGCCTTTCCGTCACCTCCATGGAGCCCCTGAATCTTTCCGCGAACCTGCAAATGAATGACTTCGCTTTCCTTGAGGAAGTCGTAAACGGCTCCCTTGCCTTAACCATGACCGGGCTCGATACGTCCGAAATGACTTCCGGGAACGTCAACCTGACAATGTCCAATCTCGGCACGGCGGATACCCGTTTCAATGGAACGGTGACCATGACGGTACAAAGCGAAAACAACTTCTCCGTAGTGTTCGATCTGACGGGCACGGAAGGTGAAATCGATCTCGATCTTCAGCTGGTCTCCGACTCGGAAGCGGAAACGCTTGTCCTCTCCACAACCCAACCGGGATCGCTGACGGGGGTCACGGTGGAACTCGATTCGGTTCTGATCGATCCGGAGCTTTGCGCGACCATGCCGATTTCCGGAACGGTGGATTTCTGGTACGATGGCGTCCATTACCGCATGACCTTCGACGGGGCCTGCGGGTACCAGATGGAGGTTTTGTAAGTCCGCTTTAATCTGCAAGCAGTTCGAGGCCGGGAAACCCTCCTTTCCAAGGAAGGGAGAGTGGCTCGATTTCCGTGAGCAAGGCGCTGTGCATGAGGAGGCTGGGAAGGACGAGGCCGGTTTCCGAGGTTTGATCGCAGGGAAAGACATGCGGTTCATCTTCGATAAGGGTAAAGCCGAGGTTGATCAGCTTATGTAAAGGGATCGGCGTCGGGAATGGACTCAACTCGACCGGAGCGTAGGCGAGCCGGCCATCGGGATCCTCCAGGAAATAGGTTGTGGCCTCTTCGGCGGAAATGCGCACTCCCTTCAGGCAGATCCCGGCATGAGATTCCCAGAGGCTCGTCCAGTAGTCCGAGCAACCGGCGCCGTCGACACGTCCATCGTCGACGAGAAACACTTCGAAATCCAGCATGCTGCCGGAGTGGCGGTATTCCATTTGGTAGGGGAACCTGTTGCGGTGATCTTCCCGGAGTTGCTGGAGGATCGCGTCCCCTGCATTATCTACGCGGGATCGTTCCGGTTCGCGGAACCGCATGGCCCAACGGCGGTCGATCCGGTCGCGATCGATAAGATGACTTCCTCCGGGAACGCGCAGGAGTCCGAAATCGCTGCCGAGGCAAATGAGGCGCAGTCCGCCGTCAAGGTCGAGTGAATCGGCGTTTAATTCCGCTGCGTAGGCGAGGCCCCGCGCATCCTTGCCGAGGTAGATCAGCAAGTGGTTATAAGGGCCGGGAATGATGTGGTTGATGTTTTCGTGGTCGAGAAGGTCCTCATGCCCCTCGTTCAAGCGATCGCCTGTGAAGATAAGGTCCCAGCGGCGCAGGGGCAAAATGGTAACGGGGCCTCCGGCTTCGTCATTTGCCGGAAAGAAGTAGGTCCGGTCCCGCAGCTGCGCCACTTTTTCCATGGAGAGCGCAGGCAGGAAAATATCCCCCATGCCGGCGCGGAAAGCGGTACCGGGTAAACCATGAAGCGCGATCAATCCCAGACACATCACCGTTATCGCAACGGCCGCCCTTAATCTCCCCTTCATGGAACGGAGATTAGACAATTACCGGTCCTGTTGTCAAAAGCTACTACGTCGACCCCGGGCTTTTCAGGGGAAGTCGGTGAAAACGCCTTCGACGCCGTCCGGCGCACTGAGAAAGCGCAGCACTTCGTCGTAGCTCATGCCCTTCGGCAGCGTTTCCTTGCGAAGGGTGAAAGGATGGATGCGCAGTCCGACCGCGTGGGCATGGGCCTTGATCGCTTTCCACTGCGGTGCCCTGCCGCCAAAGTCGACAAGATCATCCAAAGGCAACCCGATGCCGTCGGCGTAGCGGGCGATTTCTCCCAAGCCCGCCTCCGAGCGGAGTTTCCGGTAATCGACTTCCGCCTCCATCCACCGGTTTTTTCCGATCAACTGAATCAGTTGGAGCTCGGAGCCCCATTTTTCGCGGATTTCTTGTAGCGGCCCGGGATCGAAGCACTGGATGTACACACGCGCAGGGTTTTCCAGCCAGCCGCTTTCTTCCAGCACCTTCATGACCGGCCCGACCGGATCAATGCCTTCCTTCCGATGGAAGGCGGGCTTTTTGATTTCCGGATAAATCCCTGTTTCCCGCCCGGTGGATTTGTCCATGCCCGCAATGAGGTCCGCCGCTTCCCGCAAGGTCAGAATGGGAAAGGTGAATTTGTGGGCGGGAAAACGGTCGGGAAAAACCGTTTGGCCGCTCCCGGGCTCAAAGCGTTCGCCTTTTCGCAGTCGCCGGATCTCGCCGAGAGTGAAATCGATGGCGTAGTAGCGGCCATCCTTGCGGTGTCGTTCCGGAAAGACCTCCTGCACGTTGGTGGTCGTCTCGAGGTGAATGTCATGCAGGACGATCGGTACGCCGTCCCGGGTCAGGACAACGTCCTGCTCGATGAAATCGGCTTGCCGGGCGTGGGCGTAGGCGTAGGCCGCCGCCGTGTGTTCAGGCAGCCAGCCGGAGGCCCCGCGATGAGCGATGAGGGTGAAGCCATGGGCGGGAAAGGTCAGCACAACCCAAAATCCTACGAGAAGAAGCGCTTTCATGACAAGGTGGGGATGGGTCGCTTTCGCTGTCCGGTCAAGGCGCGGCGCGGAAAGGCATTTTTCCTTTCTCTCCGGGCTTGATTCACGAAGGGAGATGCGCCCATCTTCCTAAGTATGCAGATTGACGCCGATACACGGAACCAGCTCGAGGAAATTACACGCCGCGCCGGACATCTCTGGAGGTATCTTTGACGTCCCTAAGCGTCAGCAAACCATTGACGAGTTGGAGGCCCGTATGGGTGAAAACGATTTCTGGGATGACCAGGAATCCGCCAACAAAACGGTGACCGAGGTCAGTCACCTCAAATCCAGCATTCAGCCCATTCTCTCCTTTCAGGCGAGACTGGACGATCTCCAAACGATGAGCGAGTTGGTGGAAGGTGCCGACGAGGGGGAGGGGACCGAATACCTTGAAGAGATGCACCAGTCCATCGAATCGATGCGCAAGGAGCTCGATGAATTGGAGATCCGGAGCTTTCTCAACGGCAAGATGGACCGCAACAACGCCATTCTCTCCATCAATGCCGGTGCCGGCGGTACCGAAAGCTGCGACTGGGCGGAAATGCTCCTGCGCATGTACACCCGCTGGGCTGAGCGCAATGGCTACACCGTCGAGGTGGATGATATCGCCCCGGGCGAAGAGGCCGGTATCAGCGGCGCCTCCATCCGTATTATTGGCCTCAACGCCTACGGGTACGCAAAAGCCGAGCGTGGTGTTCACCGTCTTGTCCGCATCAGCCCCTTCGACAGCAACGCCCGGCGCCACACCTCTTTTTGTGCGGTCGATGCTATTGCGGAAATTGAAGACGACATCGACGTCGAG
Organism: uncultured Puniceicoccaceae bacterium; assembly: GCA_964345345.1. GTDB lineage: Bacteria > Verrucomicrobiota > Verrucomicrobiia > Opitutales > Oceanipulchritudinaceae > Oceanipulchritudo. Next base: position 4,559 of record CAYFRH010000141.1, read on the forward strand.
ATCAAGGACGAGGAGCTGCGCGTCGACACGTACCGGGCCTCGGGCAAAGGCGGCCAGCACGTCAACAAGACCGATTCGGCCGTGCGCATCACTCACCTGCCGACGAATATCGTCGTACAGTGTCAAAACGAGCGATCCCAGCTCAAGAACCGTGTCACTGCCATGAAGATGCTCAAATCCCGTCTTTATGAAAAGTATGAAGACGAAAAGCGCGCCGAAATGGAGCGGTTTTACGGCGAAAAAGGCGAGATCGGCTGGGGCAATCAGATCCGATCTTATGTTTTTCAGCCTTACCAAATGATCAAGGACCTCCGTACCGGGGTGGAAACCTCCAACATCCAGCAGGTGATGGATGGTGATCTAAACCGCTTTATCCATGCATGGCTACGGGCTGGTTGCCCGACGGGGCGGAATAAGGAAGCAAACCCTGAGGCTTGATGGCGGACGAATCGGCAGCGGAAGAGGAAAAGGCCGCGTCGCGCCGGTATCGCGAGCTGCGGGAAAGCTTCGTGCGCCAGTCCCTCTTCGAGGACAAGACGTGGCGCATTTCCCCCGAGGCGTGGCCCTTGTCCCCCGATCAAGCCGGGGACATCGAGCAGATCGGGCAGGCCTGCCTCGAATTCTATCGCGCTGCCGAATTGCTCTACATGCGCTCCGCGGAGGATAAAAATCTCCTCCGCAACGCGGAAATGCATGCGCCTTGGGTCGCCGATTACCTCGATCGCGGCAAGCCGGAAGGACTGATTCGCCATGCCCGCTGCGAAGAGGTGCGACGTGGCCACCCGCAGGTTATCCGCCCCGATTTACTGCTCACTGATGATGGCTTTGCCCTCACCGAAATCGACTCCGTTCCCGGTGGCATCGGGTTGACCGCGTACCTGAATCGTCAATACGAGTTCGAGGACGGCCTCCTCGGGAAAGATGACCGCATGGTGGAGGCCTTTTACCTCTCCATGGCGGCTTTGCGGCCGGATGTGGAAAATCCCTTTCTCGCCATTGTCGTTTCCGACGAAGCCAACACCTACCGACCCGAGATGGAGTGGCTCGCGCAGCGTCTGCAGGCACAGGGCCGGCGCGTCTATTGCCTGCATCCCGCCGATCTTTTTCCCCTCGGCGATGGCCTCTCCGCCGATATTGATGGCAACCCCGAGGAAGTGCAGATTCTCTACCGCTTCTTCGAATTGTTCGACCTTGAGAATATCCCCATCGCGGGGGACATTTTCCGCCTGGTCGAGGAGGGTTCGCCTATGGCCGTGACACCGCCCATGCGCCATTTTCAGGAGGAAAAGCTGAACCTCGCCCTATTTCAACATCCGCGCCTTGAAACGTTTTGGCGGGAGAACCTCAGTAAGCGCAGCTTCAAGTTGCTCCGCCGCATTGTCCCGGACGCGTGGATCATGGATCCTGTTGACCTGCCTCCCAATGCCGTCCTCGATGCCCCGTTTATCGGGGGGAAACCGATCTATCGGTGGGAACAGCTCGCTGAGGCCTCCCAGAGGGAAAGGAATCTTATCCTCAAATTGAGCGGCTTCCACGAGAATGCATGGGGGGCGCGCAGCGTCCTCTACGGCAGCGACGCCTCGCGGTCCGAATGGCTGGACGGTATTCGCGAGGCCGTCGCCGATGCGGACAAAAACCTGTATTTGCTACAGGAATACAGAAAGCCCGCCCGGTTGCGCCATCCCGTCTATGAAGGGGATGGCGAGGTCCGACCAATGAACGGTCGTCTGCGCCTGTGCCCCTACTACTTCGTCAACGGCGACCATACTGAGACCGCCGGCGTCCTCGCCACTTTTTGTCCCGCTGACAAGAAGATCATCCACGGCATGCGCGACGCCGCCCTCATGCCGGTGAAAGTGGAAAAGTAGGGCCGAAATCGTCGGACGTGATCCGCGTTGGGCGACGGGACACGGGCGGGAGCCAGTGTCCACAGTCCTTCCCAGTGCCTCCCAGATGTAGAAACGGGCTCCCGCCCGTTTCCCAGCGCC
>CAYFRH010000142.1:0-6524 GCA_964345345.1 uncultured Puniceicoccaceae bacterium
GAGGCGACGGGGCTCTCGCGCAAGGCGAGGCCCTACAGACGCCCGCAGTGCCTCCTTTGTCCAAGCGCTTCGCCGCAAACCGGATTGTGCGGCAAGTTGGTCCGCGTCCGGCGATCCTGTAATTAATGAGGCCTGCCCGAGACTTTTCCCGCAGCTAAATTGGGGAGGAGTCGATCGACCTTGGCCTTGACAGTGGATATGGCTGGGATTGAGTCTCATTATTATGCATATGAAAACAGGGAAGGTTGATGTTGATTCCGGACTGCGGAAAGGAATGCGTTGGGGAAGGGTCGCGGTCTTGTTGCTTGGGGGAACAGCGCTTTGGGGTCATGGAGACGGAGCAGGCGAAGCGGCCTGGTCGTTACAGGAACACATGGAAGAATTCGTCGCGGAGACGGAAGGACTAGTGGATCAATTGGAAGGGATCGCGACAGCCTACGAGCAGGAGGAAAAGGTGTCGGGCCGGATCGAGGAATGGATCGCGGAGTGGGAGAATGTTGAAGTGCATGAGGCGATTGAGGTACGGGTGGTGGAGTTGTATCCGCCGATCTGGCAGGGAATCTACCGTTTGCAGCAGGCGACCGAAGCCGGGAAGAAGGCGGCAGCGGTACGGGATGAAGCGGAGCGTACAAAGGCAGCGCTCTGGCAAGGGCTTGGAGGATTGCGTGCGGCGGCGTTCCTTCCGGAGAATAGCCGTGCGGGAGAAATGGAACCCAAGGCGAAACCGAAGCCTGCCAAGGAAAGCGGTCAGGTGGAGGTTGCCAACCGGATCGAGTTGACGGGAGACGACAACATGCGCTTCAACAAAACGTATTTCAGGGTTCGTGCGGGGGAACCTGTCCGGCTTACGTTGAAGCACATCGGGGAACTGCCCAAAGAGGTCATGGGGCACAACGTAGTGGTTCTCCAGGAAGGCACACAGATTAAGCCGTTCGCGCTTGCCGCCGCGGAAGCACCGGAGAACGACTACCTGCCGACAGATCCTGCGGAGGCGGGAAAAATCCTCGCCGCCACGGAGATGCTGGGAGGCGGAGAGAGCGACACCCTCACCTTTACCCTCGAAAAACCGGGCATGTATCCATTTCTTTGTTCCTTCACCGCCCATTACCAGTTGATGCAGGGAACCATTGAAGCGGTTGCGGCCGACGGGAAGGAACCGGTCACGGAGATTCTTGAGAAACTGGACCTTGCCCTTGCGTCGTATGAAGAAGGCGCGACCGCCAAAGCCAGGCGCGTGGTTGCGCGGGCGTACATGGAAATTTTTGAAGGGCTCGAAGGAGACTTGATTGAGCGGGATCCTGAGCTGGTTTCGGAACTGGAGATGGATTTTAATGCCCGGTTGCCGATTCTTCTTGAAGAAGACGGGCCTCTTCAGGAGGTCGAAAGCCGGGTTTCGAAAATGAAAGAACGCCTGCGGAAGGCCCGAAAACATCTTGAGGAAGCAGAGGAGGAGCGTTCCAGCGTCTTTTAAGGTATGAAACGCAGGGAAAGTCTGAAAATCCTCACGGCGGCCTCGGCGTGGTTGGGCTCGGGACCTCTCCTGCGGGCAACGGTCGGAGAGGGTGTCGCGGAATCGGTCGAAGATCTCCCCCGAATGGAAGGGAGCCTGACTCTCTACCTTGGGCGCGGTGAGGGAGGCCTCTATGAAAAAATCCTCGATGCGATTCGCGAAAAGAATCCGGACCTGAAGCTGATCGTCCGCCGGGGTCCTTCCTCCGCGCTGGCGAACACGCTGGTTGCCGAAGAGAATGCGGGGGGCATGCGCGCGGACCTCTTTTGGGCCATCGACAGCGGTTCCATTGGCCGCGTGGTCAACGACGCGGAAGCGGTGCCCTTGCCGAAATCGATCCGCCAGCGTCTGAAGCCCGGCTTTCGCTTTCCTTCGTGGGCACCGATCTCGGGGAGAGTCCGTACCGTTCCCTACAATCCGGAGCGGGTGCAAAGGGAAGACATACCGAAGTCCATTATGGAATTTCCGGAGCGCGACATCCGCGTCGGCTGGGCGCCTTCATATGGGGCCTTTCAATCCTTTGTTACCGCGATGCGCTTGCTGGAAGGAGAGGAAGCGACGCACCAATGGCTCCTTGGCATGCGCGAAAAGGCGCGGGCCTACGCGGGGGAATTTGGCGTCGTGATGGCCGTGCAGCGCGGCGAGGTGGATCTGGGTTTTGCCAATCATTACTACAGCCTGCGCTTGCAAAAAGCGCGTCCGGAAGCGCCGATCAAAGTTGCCTTTACTCCCCGGGACGCCGGCAGTTTGCTGAATGTTTCGGGCCTGCTGCTACTGAACCGGCGGGAAGAAAGCCGACTCTTTATGCGTTACCTGTTGAGTCGGGAGGTTCAGCAATATCTTTCCCGGGAGGCCTATGAAATTCCGATGGTGGGCGGAGTGAAAATGCCGGAAGGACTTCCCCCGCTTCGAAAAATCGATCCCCCGAAAGTGGACGTCGAGGCGCTGGCTGATCTCCGGCCGACCTTGGATCTTCTGCGGGAAACGGGCGTGCTGTGAAGCGTCCTGCCTTCCTGTCAGCTGGTCCGGAAGGAATCGCGACGGCCGGGGACGCTTTGAAGTACCGGATTTTTCGCTACACAGTGGCCGTCCCGGTGGTGATCCTTGCGGTCGTTCCGATCTTCGTTCTTGTTCTGCTTGCGGCGGATACGCCGTTCTCCTTTGGTTCCCGGAACGGTCAAATTCTGGCCAATACGGTGGCTCTGACGGGCCTGACCGTGGCGGGAACGTTGCTGTTGGGGGTCCCGCTTGCCTTCGTCACTACCTGCCTAAGCTTTCGGGGTTCCGGATTCGCCTTTATGTCGCTCGTGGCACCGCTGGCGGTGCCCAGCTACCTTGGGGGCTTCGTCTATTTCGCGGCTTCGGGCGTCGGGGGAGAGTTTGCGGAAATTTTCGGTCTGGCGCTGCCGGAAGTACGCGGCCTTGCCGGGACAGCGCTCGTCATGGTCCTTTACACGCTGCCCTTTGTCGTGCTCACGATGCGGTCCTCCCTGCGGAGATTGGATGCGAGCCTTTTCGAGGCGGGACGAACGATGGGCCTTTCTCCCACCGGGGCCTTTTTCCGGATTCTGCTTCCCCGGACGCGGGGCGGGATGGCGGCGGGAGCCTCGCTGGTGGCGTTGTACACCCTCTCGGATTTCGCCACTCCGGCTATTCTGGGACTGGATACCTTTACCCGGGCCATCTACGTGGAATACAACGCTTTCGGACTGGGCCGGGCGGCCCTCTATTCGCTGCAGTTGTTAGGGTTGGTCGTCCTTGTTCTTGCCTTGGAATCCCGCTTTCGGCCGGCGCGGGAACGAAGCGGGCGCCCTCTTCGCTGGGTTCCCGGACCGGCAGTGACGACGGGGGTGTTGGCAGCTGTGGGAGCGGTCTGGCTGGCCGCCGTCGGAGCTCCCGTACTGCTATTCCTGGTCTGGTTGACAAGGGAAGGGACCGGTGGATTTGATCCGGTCACAATCTGGAATTCCTTTTTGCCCGCTTCCCTCGCCGCCGTTTTTGCCGTGTTGGCGGCCTTTCCGGTGGCCTTAGCCGCTTCCGCGGGCCGGGCAGGTAGGTGGATGGCCCGTATGACTTCCTTTGGATTCGGCTTGCCCGGAATTGTCATGGGAACGGCTCTCGTGTACGTCAGCCTGCAGCTGCCCTGGATTTATCAAACGATCGCGATGCTGGTGTTGGGCTACGTTTTGCGCTTTCTTCCGCTCGCCAGCGGCGCTTTAGGGGAAGGAATCGGGCGCATCGAACCGCACGTGATTCTGGCGGCGAGAAGTCTCGGGGCTTCCCCGGCGGAAGCCTTCCGGCGGGTCACCTTTCCCCTGCTTCTTCCCGCGGTCCTGAGCGGGGCCGCCATGGTCTTCCTTGAGGCGATGCGGGAGCTGCCTCTCACGCTGCTCCTGCGTCCAAGTGGGACGGAAACCCTGACTACCCGGCTGTGGCAGGTCTACGAGGCGGGCTACTTTGGGGAGGCGGCGATTCCCGGTCTCCTTTTGATTTTGGTTTCTTCTTTTGCCATGTTGTTTTTTCTGCGTAGTGAACGCCTTTTGGGGATTGCGGAGCGCTGATCTCTTAGCAGCCCTTTTTTGCGCATGCTGACCATCCACAACCTTTCCATCCAGTATGGTTCCGAACCGGTGGTGCGGAACGTGAGCTTCCACGTTCCGCGCGGGGAGATTCTTGTCCTCATTGGGCCGACCGGTTGTGGCAAAAGCAGTGTTCTTCGCGCTGTTGCCGGCCTCATGCGCCCGCTCAAAGGGGAAATCATTATCGACGGGCTTTGCACTTCGCGCGACCCGTTCATTCCCCCGGAAAAACGGCGAACCGGACTCGTTTTTCAGGATTTCGCCCTCTTCCCTCATCTTAATGTAGAGGAGAATATCGGGTTTCGGGTAAAAGACCGGTCGCAGGTGGAACGCTGGTTGGGGGTCCTCGACCTTCATCCCGTCCGCAAAGCGATGCCGGAGACCCTTTCCGGGGGACAGAAACAGCGCGTCGCGCTCGCCCGTTCCCTTGCTCATCAGCCCAAGTTGCTGCTCCTGGACGAACCTCTTTCAAGCCTCGATACAGCCATGAAAACGGATCTTCGCCGCCAGATTCGCAACGCCATAAGGGATGCCGGTGTCACCTCCGTCTGGGTTACGCATGACCAGACCGAAGCCATGAGTGCGGGCGATCTGATCGGCGTTATGCGGGACGGATGCCTCGAACAGGTGGGAGCGCCCGAAACCTGTTACGAGACGCCCGCCAATCGCTTCGTGGCCAATTTCTTCGGGGAAGGTAACCTTCTTCGCGGGGAAGTCCGCGCACAGGAAGGGGCGACCGCTCTCGGACGCCACCCGGTGCAGCTTCAGGAAAACAGAGCACTGCGCGGGACGTCTTCCATGCCTGCGGATGTTCTTGTTCGCCCGCACGACCTCGGTCTCAGCGAAGAAACTCCCGGCAACGCGGTAGTGGAACGCCAGGTCTATGAAGGCGAGTCCCGGTCCTTCCAATTGCGCCTTGATTCCGGTGAACGCATTCAGGCCCGCCTCGGTCATGAAGACCGGTTCGCTCCCGGTGCGAGGGTTCGGGCATGGGTGCGCGCCGCCCATCCTCTCGTCGCCTTTCCGCGAATGTGACGGCTCACGAATTCGGGAGCGAAAGATAAAGGCCGGTGCAATGATCCAAGTAAAAAGACTTTGGAGAATGAGAATTTCACTACGAAGATCACGAAGGGCGCGGAGTTTCCTTTGCAAGTGACGTAACCATCCCTTTGAAGGAGTATGGGTGCGCTTTATGTCCTGCGGGGTTACCCCGATTTCCCCCCTGCCGCCGAGCGGCGGATCCGCACCGTAAGAGTTGTTTGGCGCCGTGCGGAAGCAGACCTTTCGCGGGGGCGTAGCTCAGTATGATAGAGCAACAGTTCTGTAATACGAAATGTAGTGATTTTGCTAGTTTTTGCTGGAGTTGGCTACGGTTTGCAAGTGTTTGCGGGGTAGGGGAATAAATGCCTTTGAATGTTTGCCTGAGTTTGCCCGAATTGGCCCATTTTGCGCACCGGGTTGCATAAATGGGTTACAACTTTTGGCCTGTAAATTTACGATTTAATCCACTTCGCCAACCGATTGCGGATTTCATTGAATTGTTCTGTGGGAACTTATCCAAGCTTTCCTTCGAACATTGCCGCATCGACTACCGCAATACGACTGGTTCGAATCAGGCTATCTTGTTTGAGGCCGGTATCGGAAAAACCCGGTTCTGCATGTCGCAAAAGGATTTCAAATGCTTCTATCTGCTGGTGTAGTTGAGTGGAGATCATGCAGACCAGCCAATCCTCATATTGATTGGGAATCTGCTTGACCAGAAGAGCGGGTCTGAGCTTCCCCTGTTCCTGATCAGTCTTGGGAAATCGGAAAAGAACAATGTCCCCTTCGGAAATCATTTAATCGGTTCCCGAACGTCCTCGGTGCTGTATAAATCCGGCTCATTCTCCATCCCGCGCATGGCAGATTCAAGTGATCGGTTTTTCCAGTCGCTTTCTTCCCTGGCGGCCTTCTTCGTCTTTAAGAATTCGACAAAATCTAGAACCTCTGCTTGCTCCTCGGGACGAAGGTGGCTGACTTCTGAGGTGATTTTTTCAATTGTGCTCATGGGATGAAATATAGCCTTGGTTGCCGTGATTGCAAATTCTCTGTTTGGCGAAGTCTTTTGATTGCTAAGGCAGAAAGAAAGGGCGGGACGATTTTATGGAAACTCTCGCGCAAAAGGCGGCGCATGCTGATTCAACTCGGGGTCGACCCCGACAAAGTCAAACTCGCCTCCCGCTCGCGGAAAGGCTATTGGCGTTTATCCAACAACAGCCTCGTGCGCGCCGCCCTCAAAGATGACTTTCTCAAGACACAGGGGGTTCCCTTGATGCGGAACCTCTGGGTTATCTTCAAATTTGGTGACAGAGCTCACCTGGCTTGATCATCAAATCCCTGCTTCTTCGGAACCGCCGTGATGCGGACCCGTATGGCCGGACTTCGGCGAGCTCAGT
>CAYFRH010000143.1:0-3891 GCA_964345345.1 uncultured Puniceicoccaceae bacterium
ATGCGCCGTATGGAGATCATATCACGGGCCACGTCCTCGTCGATTTCCCGGGGGGCGCTTACGGAAACCGCGCCGAACATGAGGGCCCGCTTACGGCCCGCTGGTTTGCCTCCCGTGGGATCGCTACTTTCGTCGTCGATTATCGGACCGCCGCCGACGATGCGAAGTATCCCGCCATGCTTGAGGACGGGCTTGCGGCCATACGAACAGTGCGGAAACGAGCGGATGAATTCGGCTACGACCCGAATAAACTGGGCGTACTCGGATACTCGGCCGGAGGGCACCTTGCCGCCCATTGCCTGACGGCCTATGGCGATTACGCGGAAGCGGTCAGCTTGCGTCCGGATTTCGGAATTCTTGCCTATCCGGTGATCCACACCCTGCCCCCGTATTGCCATGAGAATTCGATGCAGAACCTCCTCCGCACCGAAAATCCCAGCGAAACCGAAAGGTCGGAAGTCGCGGTCCTGTCACGGGTGAATGCGCGAACGCCGCCAACCTTCCTCTGGCATACGGTGCAGGACGCCGGGGTTCCCCCGGAAAACTCTCTCGATTTCGCCCTCGCGCTCCGCAAAGCAGGGGTTCCCTTCGAACTCCATTGCTATGAAACCGGCCGTCATGGCCTCGGGCTCTTCACGGAACATCCATGGTACGACGCGGCCCTCGCATTCATCCGGCGGCGCTGAAGCGGTTATCGGTTCCTCGATCCGGCGGTTCCCGAAGGAAGGCCGTGCCCGAGTTCGGAAGGTCCTTCCTCTTCATCCGACCAAATAATTTCAGATCCAATTGGGTTTGCGGTTGAAGCCCACGACAATTCCGGAGGGAAGTAGCTCTTTAGCGTGGAAATCCTTGAAAGGAAGGGCAGGTGTCGGCGCAAAGAGCGAAAATCGACCCTGAGAGTTGGAGCCTTGATGAACCTACGCAAAATTGCGTATTCAATAAATTCCCTGATCCGGGTAGACTCACATTCTATGCTAACTTCTCGACACTCAAGCTTTCTTCGCTTGCGGCCAAAGCGGTCCGCCGGCGCACTGCTGTTTCTCCTTTTCTCCCTTTCCGCCCATGCGGAGATCCGCCTTGTCACGGGCGACGCGACGGGTGCCGGCCATGACGCGGACCAGCGGGTCCTCGACATCAGCGCGGACGGAAAGCAGGTGCTCTTTCACGGCGATCCCTCGCGGAGCGGACCCTCTCCGGGGATCGCGAGGTCGGGTTTCTACTTGCGCGACATGGCCACCGATTTAGTTACCCTTCTCCTCGACGAAGGCGTTCCGCTCGAGGGCTCGATCAGCAAGGACGGTCGCTTCCTTGCCTACCCGAAGGGAAACAACATCTGGCGCTATGACCGCTTTGCGCAGAGACCGCAGGTCATCAGCTCCAATCCGAATGATGAGTGCCGATCGCCGCAGATCAGCGATGACGGGCGCTACATCGCCTACGCCTCGGTCGCCACCAGTCATCAGGTCGAGAATCCGGATGCACTTCCGCCGGCCGGCCTGCCCTATGTCGTTCTTTACGATGAGGAGACGGACACCCGGCGCATCGTCACCACTGCGCCGAACGGCGGCGCGCTCGAGACCGGCTTCGGCGGCGTGGCATGGTGGCGGGAATTCTCCCTCAGCGGCAACGGGCGTTATCTTTTCTACAGCACGGACGCCCCCAATGCGCATCCCGACCGTTCCGGAGCCGCCGATCAGGCGTTCTTCTGGCTGTATCGGCGCGATCTGCAGACGGGCGAAATCACGGTGGCGGGCAAGGCCGGCAACGGCGGCGTTCCCCCGGGCAATATGACCACGCCCTCCTCCTCCTCCGACGGTCAACGGGTCCTCTTCGCCGGGGCTTTCATCAGCGGAAGCGGCCTCGTTCCCGGCTATACCAACGCCTTCGGGAGCGACCTCTACTGGAAGGATCTCGGAAGCGGCAAGGTCATCCGCGTCACCGCCACCGAAGGAGGCGCGAATCCCGACGGCGCCATCGAGGGTCCGAGCCTCTCTCCGGACGGCCTTCATGCCGCCTTCGCCTCCACGGCGAAGAACCTCGTCGTTCCCGACGAGGACAACTTTTTCGATATCTATTCCGCGCGTATTCTCCCGGACCAGGACAGCGTCGACATGACCCTTGCCAGCGTCGGCCCGGATCCGTCGCGAAATGTTGACTACACCAGCGGCCCCTTCGCGGCCAACGACTACGTGGTTTTCACGACCCAGCAATGGGAGGAAATGCTGGGCGAAGCGGACGCCCAGAATTCCGCGCGCCACGGCGTCGCTGTCGGCACCTTTCCCCCGCCCCCGCCGGACAACGGCGCGGAGATCTCCATTCTCGAGGACGAAACGGTCGGTTTCATGCCTGTGGCCCTGTCCGCCGACGGCACCCGCGCCCTCATTATCGAGCGGGACCTCGGTTACCAGCGGTGGGAAATTGGGGGCACCCTTTCCGTCCTGCCCGGTACCGGAGGCGTCAGCCGGAACACGCGGGACGCACATGCCAATTCTGACCTCTCCGCCATGGTTGGGCGGCGCTTCGGCAACGACGGCGAGGAAATCGTCTACTATTCCGACACCACCGGAGCGGTCGTTCTACCCGCCGCCCCCGGCCAAGGGGATGCCCGGATTGAGTTGCATGCCGTCCTTGAAGACGGTTCCGTCCTCCTCCAGTACCGCGCCCGCAACCCCGAAACCGATGAATTCCAGAACTACACCTACCAGTGGTCGCCCGGCGGAAACTGGACCGACCTGACCGATGTCTTCCGCGCCGCCAAAATCAGCGAGGCCTCCCCGGGCGGCGCCCTCGGCGAACCGGTCCGGGAATCCTTCAATACTCCCCGCGACCGCCTCTTCCGCTGGACCCCGGGCGGTGGATACGAGGAGCTTTCCCTACCCGTAGGAATGCTGGTTTCCGGGAACCCCTTTGGCCTCAATAAGGCCGGGACCGTCTTCTTTATCAGAATGCAGGCCGAAGGATCTTTTGAAAACCCCCTGTACCGGTGGAAAGACGACGCGGGCTTTACCGAAGTCGCCAACCCCGGCGCTTTCGACGGTTTCGACGGCGGAGCCACCACCGCCAACGGTGCCCTCTCCGCCGTCGAAACCACTTTCTGGGCCGCAGGACGCGGTACGCGGATCCTCAAAGACGATCTCCTTGCCAACGGCGCCGATCCGACCGCTTTCACCACCGGCCGCATTGATCGGATCGCCGATGTCGCGGTCGTCGATGGCAAAACCCTCTTTTTCGGACGTATGCGCACCTTCGACTTCCGGCATACGCACTTTATCGCCGCCCTTCCCTTCGTTCCCACCGAAGGCCGCCGCTGGGGATCCTTCACCGTGGACAGTAGTGGTTTTGCCGATACCGGCGATTGGTTCGGCTTCGTCTGGCTCGGCGACGACAGCGGCCTCGTCTGGAGCTATGCCATCAACGAATGGATCTTCCTTCCCGGCGACAACATCTCCGACCTCGGGGCATGGGCCTTCCTGAACCGGCCCACCCCGCCCGCGCCCGCCGACGGGGCCAACGGCCGCTGGCTGGAATTCCCCCTCGACGACAGCCACTTTGCCGATACGGGCGATTGGATGGGCTTCGTCTGGCGCTCGCCCCAGCAGCCCGATTTCGTCTGGAGCTTCGCCATGTCCACCTTCCTCTTCCTCCCCGAGACCAACGTCGGCCCCAACGGCGGCTGGGGATACCTTACCCGCTAAACAAAGCCCGCCCCGAAGCATCCGCCATCACGTAGCCTCCCCGCCGTTCCCACGTAGCATCCCGCCGTTCCCGCGTAGCATCCCGCCGTAAGGCAGTAGCATCCCGCCGTAAGGCGGATGACGATCATTCCCCCCACGGCTCCGTCATCGATCTAGCCGGTCGATGCTACCGCCCCGTAGCATACGCCGACTTGTA
>CAYFRH010000143.1:3991-6499 GCA_964345345.1 uncultured Puniceicoccaceae bacterium
CCGTCATCGATCTAGCCGGTCGATGCTACCGCCCCGTAGCATACGCCGACTTGTAGCATCCCGTCGCTCCGTAGCATCCCGCCGTGAGGCGGATGATTGCAGCGAAGGTTTCATCCGCCTCACGGCGGGATGCTACGGCCTCACAGCGGGAGGCTACGGAAATGGCTACGACCTCATGGCGACTTGTCCCTTTTTGCACCCCACCTCGCTTTTTCCCCGCTCTGGATCTGCTACGGCGGCGGCGACAGCCCCGGAAGAGAACAGCTCATCCTTCCGGCCCTATCGCCCTCGGCCACGCCCGCACTTCGGTCTGGGACTGTTCCTGTTTACCAACTCTTAAAGAGCGTTAACACTATCCGTAAACAGGCGGTCTCCCCCTTCTCCCTCAATCAACCAAGACCGCCGTTGAACCGAATTTACCTCCTACCCCGTGATCCAATCCTTCGCCGACCGCGAAACAAAACAGCTCTTCCGCGAGGAGCGGAATCGACGGTTCCGAAACGTCAGCCGTGTCGCTCTCCGCAAGTTGATCCAAATGAATCCTGCCGGAAAATTGGAAGACTTGGCCGTTTCCCCGGGCAATCGCTTGGAACGCCTAAGCGGAAAACTCCAAGGCTGCCATTCCATCCGTATCAACCAACAATGGCGAATCGTCTTCCGCTGGACCGAAAACGGCCCAGCCGAAGTCCGCATCTGCGATTACCATTGATACCACCCCTGTAACGTTACACGTTATAGACCATGAACCCTCCCATCACACCCGGCGAAATCCTCCTGGAAGAGTATCTGCAGCCCATGGGGATTTCCCAGAACGCCATGGCCCGCGCCATCGGCGTTTCCCCGCGCGCGATCAACGAAATCGTGCAAGGCAAGCGCTCTATCACACCGCAAATGTCCATTCGCTTCGGCGCTTTTTTCAAGCAATCGGACGACTTCTGGTACGGCCTGCAAACGGAATGCGATTTCCGCGCCCTACGCAAGAAGGCCCCCGAACTGAAACGCGGTGTGCGCAGCGCCGAATCCCTCGCGGTCGGTGAAGCCCGAACTCACTACCATCATTCCTGAAAGCAAATTACCTCATGACAAAGCGAAAAAAGAAGCTCACCCCGGAGCAGAAAGCCGAAAAGCGGCGGCGGAAAGCCGAGTTTGAAACGATTTTTGTCGGAGGCAAGCAGAAGCGCGTCCGTCGGGCGCAGCCGCTGGTCGAGGGCACGCCCGCCGACGAATTCATCCGCCGGAACGCCGACCCCATCTGGCTGCACCAAAACGAAATGTGGGAGTATATGGAGCCCGGCCCCGGTCCCACCGTCGAACCGGGAGAGAATCCCGCACCGTCAAAACACGACGACCGCGATGCTGACATCCCGTTTTGAGAAAAGCGGAAAACGCGGCGGCCACGCCCAAAAAATCTTCATGGGACGCTCCGCGCCATGCTCCGCTTCCTTGCGGACAGCCTGCAAGCCGCGCATGCCGTATCGTCCAAAGTCATAACTTGACGGCGATCCAAAGTCAGACATTATGAAAGACATGAAATCCGTCACGACGCGTCAAATCCAACAGAATACGCGTGCGGTCCGCCATCGCCTCGAAGCAGGTGAAACGCTGCAATGGACGATCCGCGGTCGGGTTGTCGCGCATATGACCCCTGCGATCGGCCCTGCTGGTTCGGTTGATTGGGGAGATCCGTTCCAACGATTGCAGTCCCTCAATGATTCCGAATCCGCCGAGATGAAGGCTTCGGCGGCAGAGCAAATTTATCGGGATCGTGGCTGAATTTTCCCATTATTTTGATAGCGGCGTCTTGGTGAAAATCTATCATTTGGAGCCAGGTTCCCGCCAAACAGCGAAACGCGTCCGCAAAGCCGGCCCCATTCCTCTTCCTTTCCTCGCCGAGATGGAAATGCGTAATGCTCTTCGCGTGCTTCATGGCCGTGGCTCACTGAGCGAAAACAAATTGGAAGCGGCTCTTTCATTGATGGATTCGGACATTCGGGATGCTCGACTAATCAGGATCATGCCGGATGCAGCCAGTGTCGCCTCATGCGCCGAGAGACTTTCTCGTCGCTTCGGCGCCCAAACACTTTGCCGGACGCTGGACCTGCTCCATGTCAGTCTCGCGGTGGTGCTGAAGGCCTCGCACTTCCACACGGGCGACAAGCGCCAAGCCTCCTTGGCCAAGAAAGAAGGAATCCAAGTCTCTTTTCTGGCCCCATAGACCTCTCATGCCCGCCGAAGGTGATTGCTTCTTCAAACTTCCCCACCTCCAAACTTCTAAACCTCCCCGTCACTTTTGCGCCGATTGTGGCTCGCCATGACCATGGCACCACCGCAAGCCTATCTTTCGGCCACGACGATCTCCACCTTGGATGGAACGGGAAGCGGCCACGGGCGAAGCAACGATGCCTCCGCGACTCAGGATCTGTTGCCCGACCGGATGATCAACGAGCATGTTTGCTGCCCCCGACTCTTTTACTTGGAGCATGGCGAGCAGATCTTCGTCCACAACGC
>CAYFRH010000144.1:0-6316 GCA_964345345.1 uncultured Puniceicoccaceae bacterium
AATCGGCCGCCAGCGAACAGGAATTGATCGCCAGCCCGGAAACGCAGGAGGCCATTGAGGAATTCCGCCTTGAGGAAGCGGAAGTACGTTCGCAGCTGAGCGAGATCCGGAAGAAACTGCGCGTGGATATCGAGGGGCTCAATCTGCGGCTCGCCGTCCTCAACCTCTTCGATTTCCCCATCCTCGAGGTACTCGGCGAGTGGCTGCAACTGGATACCGACACATAGGCAGATACGACGCCCTTCGATATGGAACCCGAACACATTGCCAGGGTAAAGCTTTCGTGTGCCGGCGACGGGGAAGAGGCCTCCGCCGCATGCGGAACAGCGCCGGTCCCCCCGCTTCCATACTTTTGATGGCCGGGAGATTCGTCCCTTCGTCGAACAAAGGCCGTAAACGAAGGAGGGCCCGGGACCTGAGGAAGAAACGGATCCGGTTCTGGTATGGCTTGAATAACTACCCACAGAACATCCCTTTGGCGGCGATGCGGAGACCCATGCCATGGTCACCGCTGAATCGGTGCTGACCAATATTCCTGCACGGGAAGAGCTTCTGAAACCAGCATCGGAAGAAGAGGAAACCAGGATAGCGGGCGACCCCACGGAAGAGTACCCTTCCTCCACTTGCGAAATTCCTCGTCCCGGAAATGCTGTTAGTTTCCGGATATGCGTGCGTTTCAAAACATCCTTATTGGCTTGAGCGGCCTTCTTGCTTTCCTATGCGCCTGCCGGTCGCCAGTCCCCGCACCGGAGGAGATCCTCGCTGCCCCGAAAGCTTTTCGCGCATCCGGGCAGTCCCCCGTTCCTGCGCGCTGGTGGACGGCGTTCGCTGATCCGGACCTCAACCGGGCAGTAAAGAAGGCCCTGAGCGACAACTATAACCTTGCTGCGGCATGGGAGCGCATACGGGCCGCCGAAGCGGTCTACCGCGGTGCCACTTCGCAAAAAAGGCCTGAACTGGATGCTTTTGCGGAGGCCCGCAGCGGCGAAACGAGCTTCGGGGAAAGCACCGAGGAAGAGTACGGGGCGGGTCTGCGGGCGAGCTATGAGGTCGACCTCTGGAGACGGATTCGCTCCAAGGCGCAAGCGGAAGCATTCCGGGCCCGCGCCACCGCGCAGGATTACCGCACGGCGGCCCTTTCCCTTGCCGCGGAAGTGAGTCGAACTTGGTTCCGTTTGTCCGAAACAAAGGGACAAGCGCGCATTCTCAAGGAACAACTTGAGGTAAACAACACCGCCCTTTCCGTACTCCGCTCTCGCTTTGCCAATGGCCAGTCCAAGGCAGCCGACATCCTCCGTCAGGAACAGTTGTCGGAAGCGACCCGCGATCTCCTCCTTCAAGTGCAGTCCCGTCATTCGGTGCTCGAAAACCTCCTCGCCGTTCTCCTCGGCAAGGATCCGGTTTCCTTCCGGCAGGAGCTCCCAGAGAGCGCCCTGCCCGACCTCCCGGACCTACCCGCAACGGGATTGCCAACGGATCTGCTCCGTCGCCGCCCGGACCTGAAAGCCGCCTATCTCCGGCTGGAAGCCGCCAACCGCGAGCTCGCCGCCGCCGTGCGAAACCGCTTTCCCCGCCTCGATTTGACCGCCGGCCTCGAAAGCACAGCCTCTTCCCCATCCGACCTGTTCGCGGATTGGACCGACCAGTTGGCCGCATCATTCCTCGGCCCTCTTTTCGACGGGGGACGACGTCGGGCGGAAGTCCGTCGGCGTGAGGCCGTCGAAAAGGAGCAATTGAACCTGTACGCGCAAACGGCCCTTGACGCCTTTCGCGAGGTCGAGGACGCCCTGATCCGCGAAAAGCGACAAAAGCAGCGCGTCCTCAGTCTGCGTCGCCAACGGCAATTCGCCGCCGAAACCTATGAGCGTTTGCGCGTCGAATATCTCAATGGAGCGGGCGACTACCTCGACGTGCTCACCGCCCTCACCGACCGGCAAAGCTTGCGCCGGACCCTTCTGCAAAACCGCCGCGAGCTGCTCGAAACCCGTATCGCCCTTTACCGCGCTCTCGCCGGCGGTTTTCGCACTCCCCATGAATTCCGGGAAGACGAAGACAACCGACAGGAAGATCCGTCATGAAAATCCACGACCAATCCTTTCCAGCCAACCGACGCGGCCTGTCCCTGCTCGCCACCATTCTCGTCTGCGCAGCTCTCGCGCTCGCGACGACGCTCGCTCTTTTCCTGGTTTTCCGGACCGAGCCGGATGCGGAAAGAGAAACCGCAGTCCGCCGCTCCCCCATGCTGGTGGAGGTCACCCCCGCCCGGAAAGGCGACTTTCGACCGCAAATCCTCAGTCTTGGCACCGTGGAGGCCGAACGCGATATCCGCCTCAGCCCCCGCGTCGGCGGGGAAGTCGTCGAAGTGGGCCCCTCTTTCCGCCCGGGACACCATGTTGAAAAGGGCGATTTGCTGCTCCGTATCGATCCGGCTGACTACGAAATCGCCCTCCTGCAACGGCGTAGCGAGCTCCGTCAGGCCAAAGCGGAGCTTAGTCTGGAAAAAGGACGTCAGGAAGTCGCCCGCCGGGAGGTTGACCTCCTGCGGGAAGAAGCCTCCGGCCTCAACCGGAGTCTTGCTCTGCGGGAGCCCCAGTTGGAGACCGCAAATGCGCGCCTCGATGCAGCCCGCGCCGCCGTGCGCCAGGCCGAGCTGAACCTTGAACGAACGCACGTACGCGCCCCTTTCGCCGGTCAGGTCTTGAATCGGGAAACCGACACCGGTTCGCAGGTGCAGGCCGGCGAATCCCTCGGACGCTTGATCGGAAGTGGAGAGTATTGGATTTTCACGACAATTCCGCTTCGGTACGCCCGATGGATCCGGACTTCCGTCGGGGAAGACGGGGACGAAGCGTCGCGGGTACGGGTCCGCAACCGTTCCGCTTGGCCCGAAGGCGTCTTCCGCGAAGGTCGCGTGGAGCGCGTGATCGGCTCCGTCGACGAGGAGACGCGGCTCGTCCGGGTTCTTGTCACCGTTCCCGACCCGCTGGCCCTGCAGTCCGGGGACGGGCGCCCCCGCCTCACCCTTGGCTCGATTGTGCAATGCCGCATGGAAGGCCGGAAAATCTCCTCTGCGATACGCCTCGACCGGGCGTATTTGCGTGCCAATGACACGGTTTGGGTGATGGCCGGGGGACAGCTCGACATTCGCGAAGTGAAGGTTGCCTTTACGGACCGGCGTCATGCCTACATTACCGGAGGGCTCGCCGACGGCGAGAGAATCGTCACTACCGATCTGGCCACGGTCCGGGACGGAGCGGAACTACGCGTCTCCCGGCGAAACGGGGAGGCCGGAGAAAACCCCCGTGGAGCCGGATCATGACACTACCTTCCTCCCAACTAGCCCCGGAAGATGGAGGACCCCTTGCCTGGATGGCCCGGAATTCGATCGCCGCCAACCTCCTCATGCTGATTCTCCTTGGCGGCGGGATATTCACGGCTTTCAGCATGCAAAAGGAGGTCTTTCCCCAATTCCAGCTCGATGTCGTCACCGTCGCCGTGGCCTATCCCGGAGCCGCCCCGGCCGAAGTTGAACAGGGCATCCTCCAGCCGGTGGAGGAAGCGATCCGCGGCATTGAGGGCATTCGCGAACTGACCTCCAGCGCCCGGGAAGGGAGAGGCAGCGTCAACATTGAACTGGTGGCGGGAAGCAACCGCATGAAGGCGTTCCAGGAAATCGACCAGGCCGTCAGCCGCATCCGTACCTTTCCGGATGACATCGAGGAGCCCGAAGTCAGCCTGCAGTCACGTCAAAGGGAAGTCATGGAACTGGGACTGTATGGACCGGTGGATATCTTCGCCCTTCGTAAACTCGCCGAGCGCCTGCGGGATCGTCTCGTTTCACACCCGGCCATAACCCAGGTCAGCCTTGGCAATGTTCCGGATTACCAGACTCATGTCGAAATTCCGCGCGATCGTCTGCGGGAATACGGCCTTACCCTTGCCGATGTGGCGCGCGGCCTTGAACAGTCGAGCGAGGACGTCCCGGCCGGCTCCCTGGAAACGGACGCCGGGGAAATTCTGCTCCGCGTGAAAGAGCGCCGCCAGTGGGCGGAAGAATACCGCGCCATCGAGATCGTTACGGGAAAAAACGGTTCCGTCCTCACTCTTGGCGACATTGCAAATGTTCGGGATGGATTTGAGGAGGCGGGCTTTCATTCAATGTTTAATGAAGAGCCCTCCGTGGAGATCGGAATTTATCGGGTCGGCGGGCAGTCCCCTCTCTACATCGCCGAGGCCGTGGAAGACGTGCTCGCCGAGGTGGAAAGGACGCTTCCTCCCGGCGTGGAATGGCGGATCGACAGCAACAATGCCCGCGACTACCGCCAGCGTCTCTCCCTTCTCCTTGGGAACGGATGGATGGCCATTCTCATCGTCCTCGCTCTTCTCGCGCTCTTCCTTGAGCTGCGCCTCGCCTTCTGGGTCATGATGGGCATGTCCCTCTCCTTCGTCGGAGGCATCGTCGTCTTGCCCCTTTTCGGCGTTAGCATCAACATGATTTCGATGTTCGGCTTCCTCGTCGTACTCGGCATTGTCGTCGATGACGCCATTGTTGTCGGGGAAAATATTTACGAGCATCGGCAACAAGCCAAATCCCCGGTGCAGGCGGCCATCGCCGGTGTCCGCGAGGTCGCCGGGCCGGTCACTTTCAGCATCCTCACGAATGTCGTCGCTTTTATTCCTCTCCTCTTCATCCCAGGCGAAACCGGCAAGTTCTGGTGGCCCCTCCCGGTCGTGGTGATCGTGATCCTCATCCTTTCCCTCTTCGAAGCGCTTTTCATTCTTCCGGCCCACCTTGCCCACAGCGGAACTTCCGGAACAATCCGGGTTGGTGGACACCTGCACGCGGTCCAGCAGGGTTTCGCAAAAGGCTTACAGGGATTCGTCAACCGCTCCTTCCGCGTCTTTCTCAATCTGTGCTTACGAAATCGCTACATCACGATATTCGCGGCCAACGCCGGGATCTTCATCGTCGGCGGCTTCGGACTGAGCGGGCACATGGGGATGATCCTTATGCCGCGGGTGTCCGCCGACGAGATCGAGGCCGGCGTCAGCCTCCCCGTCGGCACCACTCCCAACCAGGCCGCACGCGTCGCCAATGAGATCACCGCCGCGACCAGCCGCATGTTCGAGGAACACGGACTCGACGACGTCGCCGAGGGAATCAAAACGAACGTCCGCGGTCAGAGCTTCATTGATGTGGAGATCGTAATGAAACCGCCAGACGAGCGAGACATGACGGCCGTGGAGGTCATCCGTCTCTGGCGGGATGAGATCGGGGAGATCGCCGGTGTCGACCAGATCACGTTCGAGGCGGAACGCGGACCCGGGGGATGGCGCCAGGATATCAGTGTCGATCTTTCTCACAACGACCTTGAGACCCTTGAAACCGCCAGCGAGGCCTTTCTTCGGGAATTGGAGACATTTTCCAATACCCGCGACGTGAATGACAACTACAACCGCGGCAAGAAGCAGTTGGACTTCCGTCTTCTTCCCGAGGGCCGCGCCCTCGGCTTTACCCCGGCGGAAGTCGGGCGGCAGTTGCGCGGCGCCTTTTACGGCGAACTCGCCCTACGCCAGCTCCGGGGTACCAATGAAGTCGAGGTCAGGGTCCGGCTTCCCGAAAGCGAGCGCACGGAACTGTATCATCTGCAGAATCTCGTCCTGCAATCGCCGGGAGGAACGGAAGTTCCTCTCTTTGATATTGTGGAGGTCCGGCGCGGAGAGGCCTTCACCACCATCTCCCGACGCGATGGCCAGCGGATTGTCACCGTTTCGACCGACGTCGAACCCAAGCGGGCCGTAACCCGCGTCATCAGGGAAATTCGGGAGAAGGTTCTTCCCCGGCTCCGCGAACGCTATCCGGGTCTGACATGGAGCTTTCAAGGCAGCCAAGCGGACATGCGGGCTTCCACACAAACTCTCTGGGGAGGTTTCGGCCTCGCAATCGGGGTCATGTATGCCCTGCTCGCGGTTGCCTTTCGCAGTTATGTGCAACCGCTGATCGTCCTCGGAGCGGTTCCTTTCGGCATTGTCGGGGCCATTATCGGCCACCTCATCCTCGGTTACGATCTTTCCCTTATCAGTCTCATGGGAGTGATCGCCCTTTCCGGGGTGGTAGTGAACGGCTCCCTCATCCTCGTCGAATTTGCCAACCGGGAGCGGCAGCGGGATCGCTGCACAGCCTTCGAAGCCGTCGAAGCAGCATCCCTGCGGCGCTTCCGGCCCATCGTACTGACCACCATCACGACTTTTGGCGGTCTTCTGCCACTGATTTTCGAGCGATCCCTGCAGGCTCAGTACATCATTCCCATGGCGA
>CAYFRH010000145.1:0-6303 GCA_964345345.1 uncultured Puniceicoccaceae bacterium
CCGACCGCACGCGCGGCCGCTATGGACGCTTTCTTCCGTATCTGTTCGGCGGAGGACTGCTCTTTGGCCTTAGCCTTGCCGCGCTTTTCAATCCGCCCGGAACAGAGAATCAGCTTTGGCTCTTTCTGTATTTGCTGGCCAGCTACCTTCTCGTGAACACCGGACTCACCATCATCGGAGTTCCGCATATCGCCCTCGGGGGTGTGCTCTCTCCGGACACACACGAGCGCACAGAATTGTATGGCTGGCGCCTCGTCTTCGGCACCGTTGGCCTTTTCGGAGGAATTCTCGCCCCGCTAGCCGCGGCGGGATGGTTGCAGGCGGATGTGGAAACCGCACAGGGCCTCGCTGCAAGCCGGTCCCTCGGGGGCGTCCTCATGGGTGCGGCGGTGATCGTGACCGCTTTGATCACGGTGGCAGCGGTTTTCCGGCGGGCGCGAAACCTTCCCGTACCGGAGGAAACGTTCCGCTGGCGCGACCTTTGGCACAATTTCAGACGTGTGCTTGCGAACCGCGTCTTCCTTCCCTTTTTCCTCGCCTTCCTTCTCGTCGCGATGGGACGAACGATGAACGCGACCCTCGCCCTGCTGTACTACAAAGACAGCCTCAACCTGAAGGAGGCGGCCGTGCAGGGCCCCATCCTCAGCGTCTTCACCCTTTGCATCATCCTTTCCGTTCCCCTCTGGGTAAAATTGGGGAGACGATTCGGCAAAAGAACACCCGCCTTTGCCGGAATGCTGGTTCTCGGCGTCATGACGGTGATCGCGTATCCACTTTTCCCCGACAAGTCCATTGCCGGACCGGTGTTTGCCGCCATTATCGGCGGCTTTGCGGTAGGGGCGATCATTCTCGTTGAATCGCTCGTTACGGACATTGCCGATGCGGATTACATTCAAAGTCGCGAGGACCGCGAAGGGGTTTATTTCGGCTTTTGGCGAATGGGGCAGAAGATCGCCCGGTCCGTGACTATCGGCCTCACGGCCCTTGCCCTTGATCTCATCGGCTACAAGGAAAGCGTGGAGGTGCAGGCGGAAGCGACACAGAGAGGACTCGCCAATCTTTTCGGGTTCGGGGTGGGGTTTCTTTTCATTGCGGCCGCAGTGGTCTTTTTGTTCACGCCCATGAGTAAACGGCGCCAGGAGGAGGTGCAGGCGGCGAAGGCTCGCATGTCGGGTGTCTCCCAATGAGGAGGGCCTTCGGGTACCGCCGTAGCATCCCGCCGTGAGGCGGATGCACTCACCAGTGCACCGTCGTAGCATCCCGCCGTGAGGCGGATGACGATTCCGGACCTCATCGACCTAGCCGGTCGATGCCACAAAGCGTAGCCGTTATGTTGTCATCCGCCTCACGGCGGGATGCTACGGCGCCGCCTACCTATCGGACAGCGCTTCCCAACGAGTGAGGCCTTCAGGCCTTGTCCTGCCTCTCCGGCGCCTGCGCAGCTCCGCAAGGCCTGAAGGCCTCACTCATTGGGTGCTGCCGCTTGCGACTTTTGCCTGAATTGATGAGATAACCCCTATGATAACGACAATTTTCAGTGGCTGGTTGCTGGTGGCGGCGATTTTTTTCCTTTTGTGGATTCGCAACGTGCGGGAGACGAACGCGGGCTGGGTGGATTTTGGCTGGAGCCTGAGCCTCGTCCTTCTGGTCGGTTGGTATGCCTCCATGGCGGAGGGGGAACTCTGGCGCCGCTTCCTTTATCTCACCCTTGCGGGCGCGTGGGGGATTCGGTTGGCCGGGTATCTATGGAAGCGGATTCGCCGGGAGGAAGAGGAGGATCCGCGCTACGCGGAACTGCGTGCCCACTGGGGACGCTCCGCCAACGCCCGCTTTTTCCTTTTCTTTCAGGCCCAGGGAGTGGCCAATCTGCTCCTGGCTGCGCCGATCCTACTGCTGATGCAGAATCCGAAATCGACCCTGACGGTCTGGGATTTTCTGGGCATTCTGGTCATTGCTGGCGCGGTGGCCGGGGAAACGGTGGCGGATAAGCAGCTCGCAAACTTCAAGGCGGAACCCGACAATAAAGGGAAGACCTGCCGGGTGGGACTCTGGGCATGGTCGCGGCATCCCAATTACTTTTTCGAGTGGCTCCACTGGATGGGTTATCCCGTTCTGGGTGGAGCCCTTCTGGGAACCAGCCTCGCCGTTTACTGGCCCTTGACCTTGCTGGGACCGCTCGTGATGTTCCTTCTCCTCTTGCAATTCACAGGGATTCCCTACACCGAAAAACAGGCCTTGAAGAGTCGGGGTGAAGACTATCGTGCCTACCAGCGTGAAGTTTCCGCCTTTTTTCCCCGGCCGCCTCGATCAATTTCTTCCAATTCATGAACCTCATTGATTTAGCCGAGCGTCGTCTTCTTCCCGATGCCCTTCTACGCGTGGGAATGCGCCGTCTGCTCGCGCGACGCCTGCGGGAGGAACTCGCCACGGGTAAAGACAAAAGCATCGATGCCTTTGTCGCGGAATTAAAGCGCAGCCGCATTGCGGTGGAAACGGACAAAGCCAATGAGCAGCATTACGAGCTTCCGGAGGAATACTTCAGGGAGGTCCTTGGGCCGCGGCTTAAATACAGCTGTGGCTGGTGGGGGGACGGCATCAACACCCTCGCCGAAAGCGAGGACGCTATGCTGCGGGTGACCTGCGAGCGGGCCGAACTCCGGGACGGCCAGCGGATCCTCGAGCTGGGATGCGGATGGGGGAGCCTCACCCTTTGGATGGCGGAGCACTACCCGAACAGCGAAATCCTCGCCGTGTCCAATTCGCGCACCCAGCGCGCTTTCATCGAGAACCGGGCGCGTGAAGCGGGCTACGAAAACGTTCGCGTGACCACGGCGGATATGAATGTTTTCAAGCCGGACAAGTGCTTTGACCGGGTCGTTTCGGTGGAAATGTTCGAGCACATGAAGAACTATCACCGGCTGCTCGAAAATATCGCCGCATGGTTGAAAGAGGAGGGTAAACTGTTCGTCCATATCTTCACGCATCGCTGCTACCCGTACCACTTTCAGGACCGGGGGGACCGCGAGGACTGGATGGCGAAATATTTCTTCTCCGGCGGGACCATGCCGAGTGACGACCTTCTCCTTCGCTTTCAGGACGACCTTCGGATCGAGCGTCACTACCGCGTCAACGGGGTCCATTACAGTAAAACACTCGAGGCATGGCTTTGTCGTCAGGACGAACGGGTCGATGAAGTTCTTGCCATCTTTAAGAAAACCTACGGCGATTCCCGGGCCGCAGCCATCTGGCTGCAACGCTGGCGCATGTTCTACATGGCCTGCAGCGAACTTTTCCGCTTCAACGCGGGCCGGGAATGGATGGTTTCACATTACCTTTTCCGCAAACCCGACTAACCGTGAAATCAAAACTGCATGAAAAATGGATACAAGTGGCTCGTTTGGGCCGCGGGGCTGTTTGCAGCGACCAGCCTTCCGGGAGAAACCGACGAGGAGGCGCTCTTCGAGCTCGAAGCCTTCATCGTCGAGGAATCCGCCCAAACACAAACGGAAACGCTTTCTCCGCTCAGTGCGGAGGTGGACTCCCTTCTCGGAGAATCGCTCTCTCCTGAGGCCATTCCGCGCGGGCTGAGCATCCTTCCTCCGGAACTGCTCGCCACCCTGCAAATCGAATCCTACGAGGACCTCGACAAGTTCGGGGCCGGCACGCAGCGCATCAATTACTTTGGACTGGCCGGTTCCGCCTTCATCCGCGGCGCGCGGGCGGGCACCTACTTCAACGGCATGCTGCGTGCCTACCAGCGCAATGAAATGCCCATGAGCTTCGGCTCCTTGGAAAGCCTGGAAATTATTAAAGGTCCCGTGCCTGCCGGTTTCAGCCCGACCCTAGTCGGAGGCGCCGTTAACCAGATCCCGAAAAGCCCCTTTTTCAACCGGGAGCACGGACTCTTTCAGGTCCGCATCGGCTCCTGGGACGAGCGGCATGTGGAACTGGACTACGGAGCGCCACTGCTGCTGTTTGGAAATAAGCCAGCGGCTTACCGGATCTCGTATACGGGCCATCGTGCGGATCGCTTTTACGAAAACGTCCCCAACGACTACGACTCCCTGTACGCCTCCGCGAAGATCAAGCTTTCCGAGCGGCACCGGCTTTTCGTCGGCGGGGAATACTACAATTTCCGCAGCAGCGAGATCCCGGGCATCAACCGGCCCACGCCGGAACTTGTCGCGAATCGTCGCTACGTGATCGGGGAGCCGCCCCGGCTGACGTCGCCGGAGTGGGATGGTACGGTGGCGCGCCCGTTGCTGCAGTTCCCGCAGAGCCTGACGGTTAATCCGGCGCTTTTTTCTCTGTCCGTCCCGGGTAAGCGGGCTCGCGCGGAGATCCCGCAGGCTTTACGGGCGCAGATGCTGGACCTGAATGATCCCGCCGTAGTGGCAAA
This sequence comes from uncultured Puniceicoccaceae bacterium, assembly GCA_964345345.1. Lineage (GTDB taxonomy): Bacteria > Verrucomicrobiota > Verrucomicrobiia > Opitutales > Oceanipulchritudinaceae > Oceanipulchritudo. The sequence continues at coordinate 4,400 of CAYFRH010000145.1, forward strand.
CCTCTACAGCGTCCTTCCGGCGAACGAGGTCCCGCCCTTTGCCGCGGAGGCGCGGGTGGAGGCGGCGGCGATTCTCGATGGTCTGCCGAAGGAAACCACGGACGCTTACGTTTACACGCCCGCCTACTTCGCCGCAGGCGGCGAAGCTTTGACAGAGACCCTTGCGCGCGAAAAAGTCCTCGCCGACCCGGAGGACAAGGCGGACGCATGGGATGCCATTGCCTTCGCGGACCTTGAAAGCCGGCTCGCTAACGGCAGCCGCTTGCGGACGCGCTTGTTCGCGGAGCGCATGAGCACGGAAAAGCGCTCCACCTACGGATTCGCCTTCGACAGCGACCAGACCGTTTTGAACGGCCGGGTGGAATGGCTGGGAACCTTTCCGGGGGCGGACGATCCTTTGACTGTCGGCGCGGACCTCCGTTTCAGCCGGGCGGAAACCCTGCAGGATTTCGATGCGGAGCCGTTTTCCCGTCGCGACCTTTCGAGGGAGAGCATTTCCACCAATTCCGTCGTCCGATCGGGGGATTACGTCGGTCCCGACGGCCTGAATTACTGGTCGAGTTTCGGCAACGCCAGCCAGAAATCCGACCTCTGGCAGGCGGCCATGTATGGAGGGGGTCACTACAATATCGGAGAGGCATGGAAAATCCACTACGGCCTCCGTCTTGAACAGGCATGGTGGGAAGTGGGCTTACCCGGGGAGGTCGACCGCGCCTCGGAAAGCCGGCGCGCGGCCCGGAAGGAGAGTGGCCGTTCGGAATTGTACCAGCTGCACCTGAATCCCACTTTCGAGGTTCTTCCCGGTGTATTTCTTTACGGTGCCCTGCAGCTGGGCAAGGTCCTAGCGCCCGGGGACGGTGGTGATATCAGCGGAGAAAAAAATTTTCCCGATGCCGAACTTTTCGAGACCGGGATCAAGGCCAACCTGCTCGATGGAAAATTCTACACTGCTTTGAGCGTCTATCACTGGGACCAGGCCAGCTTCTCCAGCCTCGACGCGCAGGCACGCCCCCTTCGGGCCAAGGGGGTCGAGTGGGAATTGACGGCGGAGGTCACTCCGCGGCTGACCCTGCTGGCCGCCTTCACCGCGCAACGCGTGCACCTCCGCGGCGATATGCTCGGTTTCGGCGCCCTTCCGCAGGACGAGGAGGGCTGGGCTCTCAACGCCGGTGTTCTCAATGCCGCCGGCGGACGGTCGGTGCCGAACAACCCGGATATGATCTTCGCCGGTATGCCGGAGCTGAGCGGACATCTTTACGCGGTCTTCGAAGTGACCGAAAAGTGGCAGGTCTCCGGCGGCCCTCTCTGGCGCGACCGCTATGCTCATGACATGGGGCGGACCATCTGGATCCCGGAGAGCACCGTCTGGTCCGTGCAGTCGCGCTATGATGCTGGAAGCTGGTGGCTGCGCCTGCATATCGAAAACCTTTTCGATGAGGAATACTGGCTCGGGCAGGATCCGGTCTTCTCTGCCGGAACGCTGATCCTGCAAGCCCCCGGCCGCCGGGTGAGCGTGACGGCGGGGCTGCGGTTTTGATCGGCGGTCTTTAGCAGGCCGTACTATCCCTCCGTAGCATCCCGCCGTGAGGCGGATGATTAGAGCTGCGGTTTCATCCGCCTCACGGCGGGATGCTACGACCCGGCAGGTAGCATCGACCGGCTGTGTCGAAGAATTGGTCGGGGCGGCCGGATTCGAACCGACGACTTCCTGCTCCCAAAGCAGGTGCTCTACCAGGCTGAGCTACGCCCCGGACGGGAAACAGAAGAGTAAGCGCTGATATGGACTGTGATGTCAATCCCCGGGCGAGGGAATCCGGTCCTCTGATGCGTAATGGACGGGAACCCATTTCGCGGGCTTCTTACATTTGAGCAGGGAATCGAGAATCACGGTCGACTTCCTGCCT
>CAYFRH010000146.1:0-6250 GCA_964345345.1 uncultured Puniceicoccaceae bacterium
AGAAACCTCGACCACCGGAGTCCGAGCCAACGCCGCCGGAGATACCCCAGGAGCCCCCCCCTATCCGTGTCGAAAAACTCGACGTCGCCCTCAACCCCGGAGCAGGCGACGCCGTTGCTATGGGCATCGCCCCGCCTGAATTACAAATAAAAGACGAGATGACCGAGGTTATGCGAAACCTCTTCACCTTTGAAGATCTTGCGGAGGCCCCACGCTTGATTAACACGCCCCCGTTCCGCTTTCCTTCGGAACTTGTTAAACGAGGCGTAACCGAAGGTAAAGTCGTGGTGGAAATCGATATTCTCCCGAATGGAAGAGCGCGGCTCCTGCGCATTATTTCCTCGACCCATCGCGAACTGGAAGAGCCGGTTCGAAGGATCGTCAAAGCGGCACGTTTTACAAAGCCCAAGGTCGATGGCCGTCCGCAGACGGTACGGGGTCGCTTTCCGCTTAATTTGCAGAACGAATGATGGTTACCCCATTCTCAATTTCCCAAAAGCACCTTCTCTTATGAGCATACGTAGAGGATTATTCTGGTTTTTTTTCGCATTTCTTTTTGTCGGCTCCGCTATGGGCCAGAGCTTCGACCTATCGGATTCCGGCAGAGCGGCGCCCGATTTCCGGGAGCGATTCCTTGGCAGTTATGGAATAAACCCGGCGATCGAGCCGGAAATAAGCCAAGACGACAGACCGCTTTACGAGCGTGTGGAACCCTTTTTGCAAAACAACCCGCAAGAGGCGATCCGCATCGTCGAATCAAACATAGGGCCGGAAACGAACCCGGCCTTTGATTTTTTGCTCGGAAATCTCTACTACCAAACGAATCAATACGACCGTTCAGAGCGCGCGCTGCAGGAAGCTGTATCAAAGTTTCCCTCTTTTCGCCGAGCCTATCGCACCCTCGGGTTGCTTTATATCCAATCAGACCGTTATCAACAGGCCATTGAAGCGTGGCTGCACGTCATTACTCTCCAAGGTGGGGATGGCCAAAGCTACGGTTTGCTTGCTTATGCTTATCTCGCCCGGGAAAAATACCGCAGTGCTTTGAGTGCCTACCAGAAGGCCCGCATGTTCAGACCCGACAGCACGGACTTCCGTCGAGGCGAGGCGCAGTGCCTCCTGCGGACCGGACAGCACCGCCAGGCCGCAGCGCTCTTTGACGAACTTATCGTAGAAAAGCCCGAAGTCGCCGATTACTGGCTCTTGCAAGCAAACGCTTACCTCGAGTTGGAGCGTTATGATGATGCGATCGCGAATTTGGAAATTCTGGTTCAAAGCAATCAGACTACCCGTCAGAGTCAGATGCTGTTAGGCGACCTTTATCTCCGCGACAACAATTACCGGCTTGCCTTGAAGACGTATGAGGCGGCTCTCCACACACACGGGGTGGAGGTTGTCGATACAGCACTGCGCCCGTTGGAGTATTTGATGAATCGCAGCCTCTACGATGAAGCGGAGGCCTATCTGAGTACCCTGCAGGCGCTACTGCCTGCGGATGTGAAGCCTGAAGACCATTCGCAACTGATCGTGGCGGAGGCAGGGATAGCGCTCGAGCGCGGAAATTCCGGTGAAACGATTGCCCTTCTGCAACCTCTGGTTGAAGAACAGCCGCTGCAAGCGGATGCCTTGCTACTCCTCGCAAAAGCTTATCAGCGCAAAGATGCATTCGAAGAGGCCAGATTTTATTTGCAACGACTGCGTTCCATAACGAACCGAAATGTGGATGCGCTCGTCGCTTTAGGTCGCATGGAGGTGCGGCGCGGCGATCTCGATGCGGCACTTAACCACCTGCGCACCGCTCACGAAATTGCCCCGCAAAGACCGGGACTTTCCAATTACATCGAAGCAATTGAAAAGGCAAAGTAAGCGTAGGTCCGGGGGTTTGCCGGAGCCGATCATACAAGATGACGCGACCTTGCTTTCTTTTCCTTGCTTGCTTCCCCGCTCCCTTTGCCTGATGGATCGAGAAAATGGAACCTCCACCGCCGCCCCTTGTTATCCGCCGTCGCATTGAGTTCTCGCAGACCGATGCGGCCGGGCTGGCCCATTTCTCCACTTACTTTTTCCTCATGGAGGCGGCTGAGGCGGAGCTGTTCCGCGCCCTCGGGCTTCCCCTGCTCCACGAAGGAGCGGAGGCCGCCACTGGCTTTCCGCGCACGGACGTCCAATGCCGCTTCCGCCGCCCTCTCGCCTTCGGCGATCTCGTGGAGACCCAACTCCGCCTGCGCGCGGTCGGTGAGCGCAGCTTGCAGTATGCCTTCCTCTTCCTCAACGAAGCGGGCCGACGCTGTGCCACCGGGACCATGAGCACCGTCTTTGCTCGCCGGGAACGGGGTGGCGATCTGGCCGCCGCCGACCTGCCTGCAAATTGGCATGCGCGCCTGTGCGCATGGGTGAACCCGCCCGGTGCCAACACCTAAGCGAATTCTTGCAATTTGCTTTGGCGCCGTTTTACCTCCTTTTCCGCAGCCGTCCTATGGGCTGATTTTCTTTTATGCCTCCCTCTATCAAAATAACCAAGGACGAGATCAACGCTTTGCCCATGCGGGCCTATGAGGGCACCATTCAACTGGTCGACAGCGACAAAAAGGTTGGCCCCGCCTTGAAAGCTCTCCTGGCCGAGGAGGTTCTCGGGTTTGATACAGAGAGCAAACCCTCTTTCAAACGGGGCGAAAACCACCCTGCCGCCCTCCTTCAACTCGGTGGCGGCGAGTGCATCTTTCTCTTCCAACTGCTCAAAATCGAGAAGGTTGAGCCCATTTGGGAGCTGCTCGCCAATCCGGAAGTTGTCAAAGCCGGCGTCGCTATCGCAGACGACATTAAGAAACTACAGGAACGCCATCCTTTTCAGCCCGCCGGCTTTATCGAAATTGCGGATATCACCCAGCAGACGGGCATTCTCAATACCGGTCTGCGCAGCCTCGCCGGTCTCCTCCTCGGCTTCCGCATTTCCAAACGAGCGCAAGTCTCAAACTGGGCCAAAGGAGACCTTTCCGCCTCCCAGATCCAATACGCCGCCACCGATGCATGGGTCAGCCGCAATCTCTTTCTTCACCTGCAGGAAATGGGCCACCGCGCCGTTCCCGCGTCGTGAAGCCCTCCCATAGGAGCGCTGAGAGGAGGAGGATTTTGAATACCGAATGATGGTGGCTCATTCGCACCAGAAAGAAATGGTTCTGAATAAGCTCCGTGTCTCCGTCTCTCCGCGTCTCCGTGTGAGATATTCCTGACCTGACCCATGCAGTACCTTTTTCTTGTTTCGCTGCTCTGGGGCTTTTCGTTCGGCCTGATTGACGCCGAATTCGGCGAACTTGGAGGAAGTACGCTTGCCGCCGCCCGCCTCCTCCTTGCCCTGCCCTGCTTCCTTCCCTTTCTCGACTACAAGGCGGCGCGCCCCGTCCTGCCGCAGTTGCTCCTCATCGGGTCTATCCAGTACGGCCTCATGTACGTGACCTTGTTCGCGGCCTTCGCCTTTCTTGAGGGTTACGAGGTGGCCGTCCTGACCGTATTCACTCCCCTGTACGTGATCCTCGCCGAAGCCCTGCTTTCCCGCCGCCGGCCACCTATGCGTTTCTGGCTTGTTGCGCTGGTCGCCGTCGCGGGCGCCCTCCTGATTCTTCTTCGCGGTAACCTTTCCGCAAAGATGCCGGGAATCCTGCTCATGCAGGCTTCCAACCTCTGCTTTGCCTTTGGCCAGATCGCCTACCGACAGCTGCGCCTGCGGTTCCCTTCGCTCCGCGACCTGCACATTTACGCTCTGCCTTTCGCCGGCGCCGCCGGCACCGCGATTCTCATTGCCCTCGCCGGACCCGCCGCGCCGCTGCAGGAACTCGCCCGCCTCGACACCGGCCAACTTCTTTCCCTTCTCTACCTCGGGACCATTGCCTCCGGTGTCGGTTTCTTTCTTTGGAACGCCGGGGCGGTCCGCGTCAATGCGGCCAGCCTTGCCGTTTTCAACAACCTGAAAATCCCCCTCGCGATCCTCATATCCCTCTTTGTTTTCAAAGAGCCGGCGCGGCTGGCGACGCTGATTCCCGGCACCGCCCTGCTCGTTGCGTCCCTCCTCTACGCCGAAAAACGCTGCCGCTAAAAGGTTTGGTTAACGCCGTCGGGCAGGCAGACAGATTTGTCTGATCGTTCCTTGCCAAAGCCTGGCCCCGCCCCCAATTTCGACGGTCGTGCGGTCGCCGAAATTCGTCGGCGCACGGCAACGCAATCCGCCTTTGTCATGAAAAGTTCCGACTTATTTATTCGTTGTCTGGAGAATGAAGGCGTGGAATTCGTCTTCGGGGTCCCCGGGGAAGAAAACCTCGACATTCTGGACTCGCTCTCGAAATCGCGCATCCGCCTTATCCTGACCCGGCACGAACAGGCCGCCGGCTTCATGGCGGCCACCTACGGACGCCTCACTGGCAAAACCGGCGTCTGCCTGTCCACTCTTGGCCCCGGAGCCACCAATCTCGTTACGGCAGCGGCCTACGCCCAACTGGGGGCAATGCCAATGCTCATGATCACGGGTCAAAAACCCGTCCACACGAGCAAACAGGGGCATTTCCAGATTATCGACGTGGTCGATATGATGGCCCCGCTGACGAAATACACGAAGCAGATCGTCTCCGCCGAGGCCATTCCCTCCCGGATCCGCAATGCCTTTCTGCGGGCGGAGGAGGAGCGCCCTGGCGCGGTCCACCTTGAACTGCCTGAGGATGTCGCGCGGGAAACCGTGCAGAACGCGCCCATCACGGAGAGTTTCCACCGACGACCCATCGTCGAGGAAAAGGCCGTCACGCAGGCGCTTGAGATGTTACGCGCGGCAAAGCATCCCGTTCTGCTGATCGGAGCGGGGGCCAATCGGAAAATGACCAGCCGCATGCTCCGGGCCTTCGTGGACAAACAGGGCATTCCCTTCGTGACCACGCAAATGGGCAAAGGCGTCGTTGACGAGACGCATCCCCTTTTCCTCGGCAACGGAGCCGTCTCCGACAAAGACTTTCCGCATCGAGCTCTGGAAGCCTCCGACCTTATTCTCAACGTCGGCCATGATGTCGTGGAGAAGCCCCCGTTTTTCATGAACACGGGGACGCGGAAAGTCATTCACATCAATTTCACCCCCGCCGTGGTCGATCCCGTGTACTTTCCCCAGGCCGGCATGATCGGGGACATCGCGCACAGTATCTGGCGACTCAACGAGGCCCTCGAGCCACAGCAGCACTGGGATTTCCGCTTTTTTGAAAAAGCGGCAGCCGCACTCCGGGAACACACACACCACCGCGAGGACGACGACCGCTTTCCCATGCTTCCCCAGCACCTGGTCAAAATCACCCGCGAAGGAATGCCCGACGACGGCATTATCGCCCTCGACAACGGGGTCTACAAAATCTGGTTTGCCCGCAATTACCCGGCCCGCCTGCCGAATACCGTTCTCCTCGATAATGCCCTTGCCAGCATGGGTGCGGGCCTACCCTCCGCCATGGCGGCCAAGATGGTTTATCCGGATCGTCGCGTCCTCGCCATCTGCGGTGATGGCGGTTTCATGATGAATTCGCAGGATATCGAGACGGCCGTGCGCCTCGAACTGGATCTCGTGGTTCTGATCCTCACGGATTCGGCCTACGGAATGATTCGCTGGAAACAGCAGGAAATGGGCCTGCGCGACTTCGGCCTGCAGTTCACCAATCCGGATTTTGTCCGCTATGCCGAAGCCTACGGAGCCGTGGGGCACCGCATCGAGGCCGCCTCCGCCCTCGCCCCCACGCTCGAAAATGCCTTTGTGGCAGGCGGCGTTCACCTCATCGACCTCCCCGTCGACTATTCCGAAAACGTACAGGCGCTCTTCCACGAAATTCCCGAAGAGAGCGCCCGCTTCGCGCAATCCTGAGCTGCTGGCCCGCTTCGTTTTGTCCTGCGGCAGACGGTCACGGGAATTCATTGGAAATAGAATCGGAAGCCATTCATCCTATAAACATGCCGAAACAATTCCCCATCTACATTGCCAACCGGGCAGAGTTTTCGAATGCGGAGCTGCCGGTCACGACCAAGTACTCCGGCGAGACCTTCGCGGAGGTTCCTCTTGCCAAAGCCGCCGACCTCGACCGGGCCATCGCGGCTGCGACAAACGCCGCCCCGGAGATGGCCGCCATGAAGCCTTTTCAGCGGGAAGCGATCCTGCGGCATTGCCTCACCCGCTTTCGGGAACGGTATGACGAACTGGCCGACCTGCTCTGTGCCGAAGCCGGCAAGCCCATCGCCG
>CAYFRH010000147.1:0-2342 GCA_964345345.1 uncultured Puniceicoccaceae bacterium
TCGGTCAGCATCTTCGGAGTGATTCCGGATAGGTCCGGAACGAGGTTGGCATCGGCAAGGGTAATTGTGTCGGGGAGAAAGATGTGGCTGGGCTGGGACCGCATGTGCTGGAGTAATGGAAGGACGGCTGCCGGGGAACCCGGTCCTCCCGGGTAATCCGGATGTCCGATGATGCGCAAGAGGGCGTTCTCCGTAAGCGGGCAGGTTGCCCAGCCGGACGGACCCGTCTTGTGAAACCACGACCGGGCGCGGACGTGGTGGACATGATCGGCATCGCAGAGGCCCATCAGCAAATTGACATCGAGAAGATGCATCAGCCACCGGTCTCCTCGTCCAGCCGCTCAATCTCCTCGGAGCTGATAGTTTTTCCCCGCTTTGCCAGGTAGGGCATACCACCTTCATCGACTTGAATCAGTCCTGAGGGCTTGCCTGCGGGAGGATTGACCTCCTTGCGCAGGGCTTGGGTGAACAGGGTCTTGAGCGTGATCCTGCGCTTGGCGGCCGTCAGCTTTGCCGCCTGAAAAAGGTCTTCCGGCAGCTCAATGGTAGTTTTCATATTGTAAATCGTATGGGTTTATGGGGTTAAGGCAATATCTAACCCTCAACCGCCCCGGATGCGCTTACGGTAGGCGGTGGGGGATATCATCGCGATCGGAATTGCTCCGGATCAACGCCGGTTCGCCCGCTTAAAGGTGACGTACTCCGCCCTGTAAGGGAATCCGAGTCTCCCTGAAGGTTAACGGAGGAGAGCCAATTGAATCATTGAATTGGTTTAACGCTCAGCCCGCCACATATCGGCCTTCCGCCTTGAGGCGGCGCTGTTTGATCATGAGGGCGTACATGGCCATGCCGCCGATTAGGCCGAAGGCGGCCATGATCACGTACCAGAAGAGCCAGCCGTGGGTTTCCTTGGTGGCATCAAGCACCCGTCCGGTGATAAAGAGGGCAAGAGCGGCGCCGTAATACTGGAAGGAATCGATGACACCTGCGGCGAAGCCGGCCATTTTTTTACCCCCGATGTCCATGGGCGCCGCCGCCCCGACGATGGAATGGGTCGAGTTCACGGTGAGCGAAATCATGATCAGGATGAAACAACCGATGAAAATGCCCAGCTGTGAGGGGCCCACGAGGCCGACCAGAAGAACGACGGCGGAGGCCGCAATGACGAGGGCTTCAAAAAAATAGAGAACCATGGCGACCGGTGCCCGGCGGCCCTTGAAGAATTTGTCCGAAATTATGCCCGATGCGAGGGAACCGCCGAAGGCCACGATGGGAACCAAGGTCATGGTCACATAAATCGCCATGGTGGGACTGGAGAGGTTAAGGCCCAGTTCCTCCTCAAAATAGAGAATCGCGAGCTGGTCGGAGCTGTGGCGAACCGCTCCCGTACAGGCATAGGCAATGGCGTAAAACCAGACCAGCGGGTGCGTGAAGATGGTCTTAAAGGATTGCGCGAGGCTGACCGTCACCCCCGCGGAGTTATCGATTTCGTCCTCAATCTCTCTCGGAAAACCGGCATCGTCCGGCGATTGCTTCGCGGCAAAGACCATGAGGATGGCGGCGGCGGCGGTGAAGAGGGGCGGAATGCGGAAAACCCAGCGCCATTCCTCGTTGCTGCCGCCGATCATGTAGCCGCCGATGGCAATTCCGCCGATGATGGCCGGGGCGAGGTTGTTGATGGCGATCTGGCCCAGCTGAATCATGCCGCCGAAAATTCCCGCGAAGGTGCCGCGCTCGGTCCGGTGAAACCATGCCGCGTTGATCTTCACCATGCCGGGGGCCCCGTAGGCCTGGAAATAGCCATTGAGGAGGGCGAGCAGGGCGAAGGTGGCGAAATTGCTGACAAGGGAACTGAAACCGAAAGTGAGGTTGATCAGGACGGTTGCGACGGCGCCGATCAACATGCAGCGCTTGCCACCGATTTGGTCGCTGATCAGCCCGTTGATCAGTTGCCCCGTGCCGTAGGCCAACGCCCAGATACCGAAGAGATCCGCGATATTTGTCGTGCTGAACCCGAACTCATCGACCATGCCCGGCGTGGCATAGCGGAAATTGTAGCGGCACATGTAATACGTAGCGTACATGAGCCCGAGGGTGGTCCAATTGAGCCCGCGCCGACGACGGAACCCGGCGCTGTATTGAATCACGAAATCCTGCTTATCCTTATCCATGCGGCCTGCTTTCTTTATCTCCTCCGGTGGGCGCCCGGTGACAGTGTATTGCGGGAGAGGCCAAAAGATTTGGACCGTGGAAGACTCAGGTCAAAGCGATTATGGTCAATTTTAAGTGGGCGAACCCTTTTGGCGCGCAGTAGTACCAAATCGAATCAGGTTTGCGCCTAT
>CAYFRH010000147.1:2442-6250 GCA_964345345.1 uncultured Puniceicoccaceae bacterium
GTATAAAGAGGCGCCCCGCGCCGCGTAATTGTAGCGGTGGCCTTCTGACATCACGCCGAGGACGACTCCCTCAGGCCATGCAGGCTATGAATGCCCGCTACTCTCTCGTCTCTCCTCTGCTCAGAGCATGCGAACCCGGTAGAAGCGCTTACCCCCGGCCGCCTGCAGATCATCGACAATGTCCTGCGGATTGCCATCGCCGGTGAATTCAAAGAGGACTTCCCAATCTTCTTCTTCAAGGGAGTCGGTAACCTCAATCACATAGGCCGCCCCGGCTTCTGTCGGTACATTGATCGTAAGGAGGCCCGCCTCCACGATTGGCTGCGGGGGTAACGGAGGATCCGGCGGGACCGGAAGGAAAAAGAAGTGGATGTCCTCCACGCTTTCCCCCGCGGAAACGCTTACGGGAGCGGCATCAGCGATGGCCGATACGCCGGGATGCCAGAGGGGTGCATGATCGGAAACCCAGGGATCGGGAACAAAACGCAGCTTGTAAGTGCCGGGAGGCACATAAGCAGCCACATATTCCTTGCTGTGCCCGAAGATCTCTTTTTCCAGAACAAGAGTACCGGTGGCAGCGTCGTGGAATTGGAGCATCCCCTGCGTGAACATCTGTTCCGGTTCGTCAAGCATGCGGATTAGGCCGGAAACCATGGCCCGGTCCGGAGCGTTCTTTACCTCCAAAACGATCCCCCGTTCGCCGCCGCCTTGGGCTCCGGCAGTGAAAAGAAAGGTGCCCGTTTTATGGCCTTCCATAAGCGAAAATTCGCGAGAAGCGCTCGCTCCGAACACGTTTTCCTGGTAATCCGTTTCCAGCAAGCCCTCAACGCCAAGGAACCCGGTGGAGGGGTCGCTGGACGCGTGGAAAAAATAGTTCTCCGCCCCGTCGTTTGGAATCGGGTTTCCAGAGAAATACACCTGCGTGACCTTGGGGGTCGCCGGCAGGTCAACCTCGATCGTGTAGCTGGCACTGAATCCTCCCGGCCCGTTTGCCGTCAAGGTGGCGGTCCCGTTTTCCTGGGGAAGCAGCTTCATGTTTAGGAACTCATCAAAATAGAGCCGCAAGACGTTCGGGTTGGAACTTGTCCATTCCAACGTATCCAGTTCCCACGATACCAATTCTCCTGCGGTGTCATAAGGTTTGACGACCGTTTCGAGGTTTTTCTGTTCGGTGAAGGTATGGGAACCGGAGATGAGAACATCTTCGTAACTGCTGTTGGTGTAGAAAAGATCGATGTGATCGAGGGCGAGGACCTCAAGGCTGAATGTAGTGGTGAAGGGGATACCATTGCCATCGATAGCCTGCAGTCGCAGGGAATGAACCCCCGTACCCAGACCACTCGTATCGAGCTCCACGGCCGCTCCACCACTGCCTTCAAGGGAGCCCGGGGTGAAGAGCGCGCCCGAGGGCAATTCGGGACAGCTGAGCACGATGGGGCCGTCGGGCACATAACCGTTATGAGCCTGTACGTAGGTCTCGAAGGTGATCGCCTGTCCCTCCAGAGCCTGGAGAGTATCCCGGGGCATGCCCATCCGCAGGTAGGGAGAGGCCATTTCGATTCCGCGCACCTCGCTGCTTCGCACGCCCTCCATCGTTTCCACAATGAGACGCCCGGAACCGCGGGTGGGGGAGAAACGGATCTCCACCAAATCATCCGCCCAGCTTTCAATGTTGATGCCGGCGTCGCTGCCATTAAGGAGAATGTTTCCACCCGACGCGCCGAAGTTCGCGCCTTGGAGAGCGATTGTTTCCCCATGCAGGACTACGTAAGGCCTGACGGCTGCCAATTCCGGAAGAGGACCCGCGACCAAGCCGTCGCCCGATAACTGCACGTTGTCCAACTGGATGCCGGAGTTGTTAATACGGGTAAGGTGTACAGCGACGAGGCGCTCTGCGGAAGCGGGTAGGGTTGCCGAACCGGTCACCGTTTTCCAGTCCGTACCGACATCTTCTGGTTGGACTTCAAGTAATGAAAGCATAATCCGCTGGCTGCCGGTTTCGATGTATTCGACATTCACGACCAGGGGCGCCTGCCCGGGCGCCCAGTCATTACGGACATCAACGGATATAGTGAGCTCTTTCCCGGAAGCACCGTTGTAATGGAGGTTCTGTATCAGGACCGGGCCCTCATAGATCCATACGTCCGTCTCCGTGGTGCAGAAGCCCCCCTCCTGCAGAGGCGTCCAACCTTGAAGCTGCGATGGCACCACCCAGTCCCCAAGGTCGTTGTCGAAATCACCGTTGCGCAGGAGGTTTTCTCCCCGCAGGGGTACGGATAGAAAAAAAACGACAATACACACTGCGGTCGGCAGGCAGATCAGGTGTCCAAAAGCTTTGGACGGGAATAGCAATTTCATATAACTTCTCCTTCTTTTCGCCGAGATTAGAAAATCGGCCGCAAACCGTCAAGAAATCCTTATCCCATGCATGCACTCTATCGGTTTTGCTTATCGACTGGATTCTTGAGCGGTGAGTAAACGAGACTACTAAGAAATGACGAAATCCTGGTCGATCAGGGTGTTTACCCTGCTTTCAGTTAACAAGCGCCTTGTTTGAAAATGGTCGACAGTTGCTAAATAATGAGGCAACTTCTGAAGGAGTTTTTGTGTAGTCGGAACGTCATTACAAAACTGAAGGCATGCGCTACGAAGAACGGAAAGAGAGTGGATTGTTTGACTGGCTGGAGCTGGAGAAAACGGTGTCGCGGCGGCAAACGTTGCTGAGCCGGCTGGACGAGGCCATCGACTGGAAGCATCTGGCCGCTGTGACTGAGAAAAACCTCAACTTCAAGGCGCAAAAGAAGGGGGTGCGGCATACGAATGGCGCAAGCATATCGAAGCCACGCCACTGGTGTCCATTACCCCTGATCTTATTAATCGTAAGCGTCCGGCAGGCGTCCTTCTTCCCAAGCCTTCTTGGGAAGGGGTAAAATGAGGGTATGGAAAATGAGCAACTTGAATTGGTCGACCGCGGCGCGAAGCGGGATCCACAAGGGGGCGTGATTCAGAAGCGGCAGGAGCGCGAGCGCATCCTCACCGCGTACGATGAAAGCGGACTGACCCAACGTGCGTTCGCCAAACGCGAGGGCGTCTAATACAACATTCTAGTGTGGTGGCTGAAGCAGCGGCGCGAACGCAACCGGAGCGAAGAGCCGGTACGCTTTGAGGAGGTGCGGCTGGGATCGGCGGTGGAAAATCCGTCCGCGTTGGAGGTGATCCTCGCCGATGGCACGCGGGTGCGCGAGCGCGTAGATGGCCTCAGCCCCGAGCCTGCGAGGGGCGAGGAGCACGGGTGCCCTTCGGGCAGTGCGACGAGCAAAAGGGCCGCTTCAGCTGGCCCGTCGGTAGCGATGACAGGCGTCTGTCCCTGAGTCCGGAGGCGCTGACGATGCTGCTGACGGGAATCGATCTCAAGGCCGGCCATCGAAAGGCTGGTACGAGCCATGAAAACACTTGCCATCGATGTCATGATTTATTGGATACGGAAACGATACCGCCCGTGGAGGCAGTCGAGGCCGTGAACGCGCAGTTGCGCATGGAGAACACGGTGCTGCGCGAACAGGTGGCCTGGCTGCGCAGGAAGCTCTTCGGCGGCGGACAAGGCGAGCGGATCGACGACGCCCAGTTGAAGCTGAAGCTCGAGGAGATGGAAGCCCGGCTCGAGGAGCAAAAGACCCGGAAGGTCAGCTACGAACGCAAGGTAGGCCGGGCGAAAAAAGAGCGAGCCGCCGAAGGAACGCTTCAAGGATCTGCCGGTGCGGGAAACGGTCGTCATCGAACCCGACGAAGTGAAGGCCGATCCGGATCT
>CAYFRH010000148.1:0-6231 GCA_964345345.1 uncultured Puniceicoccaceae bacterium
TCAACACGGCGCCCTGGCCCGTGGATAGCGCCTTCTCGAGCCAACGCCTCTGGGGCGTCGCAGAGCCGGAAAATCAGGCTCCGCAAGCGCTCTCTTCCATCCGCCTTAGCTCGGAGGGAACGCCTCTGCAACTGCGGGTGCTCCTTCCTCCCAATCTTGAGGCGGCCGCCAAACGAAACGCGGTAGTCGTGAAGCTGGAACTTGTTGCGGGGGGCAAGGCCAGTTCTCCGGAAAAGCTGTTCCGGGGACGTCCCTACCATCTTTCCGAAACGGCCGCCGCCGTCCTTGCCGAATTGGAGGATTTGTGTGGAGGTGAGCTCTATGGATTACTGCAATTGAAACGCGAAGTACTTCGTCGTCTCCTTCTTGCTCCCAGCAAGGAAATTGAGCTGCACCGAGGTGACAAGGGGAAGGTCCTCTCTGGCGAGGAGCGCAAGAGTCTCGCCAGTGAGCTTGCCAGAGCCGAACCGCAACCGAAAAAGACTGCGGAAGTCCGGCGTTCGCGCGGGGTGCGAACCTCTGCTCCCCCGCGTCCGGCGCCGTCCCCTCCACCTTCGGAGCGGGACCGCCTGCCCCCTAATTGGATGGTGGTCGATGGCTCGCCGAAATTTCTCTCCATTTGCCTGCGCGACCGGGAACATCCTCAATACCGGCGTTGTGTCGAATGGCTCCGCTCGGAGGGTTTCCGTAAAGAGCCCAGCAACGGAAAATGGTGGCTGCGGGACCAGCACAAGGTGTTGAATTTCCTTGCCCTGCAGCGGGAACGGCTCGAGTCCCACTACGATGTCGCCTACACCATGAATTTTCAGCAGCGATGCCGTGTTCTGGAACCGGTGCGGCCCCGGGCGGAGGCACGAAAGGAGAAAGACGGCTTTGTCCTTGAGGTCCGCCTCGAAGCGGAAGGCATCGAGGCAGCGGATATTCGGCGGGCCCTGTTGTCGGGTTGTCACTACATCCACACGGAAAAGCGGATTTTTCTACTTGGGAAGAAATGTGTGGAAAAGTTTACCGAATTGGGGAAATCACTCGGGGAGGATCCGCAACGCGCACTTACGGGCAACCTTCAGGCCCGCCTCGGCTCCGCTTCCCTCGCCGATGCGGAGGCTCTTCTTGAGGACCTTGATGGGGAGGTGGACCTGCCCGATGACTGGAAACAGCGGAGTGAGGCCATTCGCCATGTCGGCAAGCTTGGAGAACCTCCGTTGCCGTCCGGCTTCACCGGACGGTTGCGTGCCTACCAGTTGGTAGGAGTGGCGTGGATGTGGCACCTTTGCGAAAACGGGCTTGGCGGGATTCTGGCCGATGAAATGGGCTTGGGGAAAACCATCCAGGCCATTGGATTGCTTTTGTGTGTGCATGCCCGAACAGGAACCAGCGAGGAAGCGCCCTCCCTCGTCGTGGCTCCGGCCAGCCTTCTCGGGAACTGGCGTCGCGAACTGGGAGAGTGGGCTCCCGGTCTCAGCGTGCACGTCCACCACGGACCCGGCCGATCCGAACGCCTTGCGGGCGGGCTTGCGGAGTCGAAGGTGGTCCTGACTTCCTACAGTACGCTGCGGAATGATGTCGGCCTTTTCGAACCCGTCGACTTTTCCCTCATTATCGCGGACGAGGCCCAACACGTGAAAAATCGACGCACACATGCCGCCCGGGCTCTCCGTGCGGCAAGAGCGCCGGCCCGCTTTGTTCTGACCGGTACGCCCGTGGAAAATTCGATGGAGGACCTTCGGTCTCTGTTCGCCTTTTGCCTCCCCGGCTATCTCCGTAAAGTTCCTCCGGATGTCCGGGGTGAAGAAAAAGAATGGTACGACCGCCGGCATCGGGAGAAAGCGGCCGCCTACATTCTCCGGCGCGGAAAACGGGAGGTTGCGCCCGAACTGCCCGAGAAGATCGAGCAGGTGGTCTGGGTCGCCCTCTCCGCGTCGCAACGTTCCCTTTACGAGCGGTGGCAACGCAGCAGCGAGGAGGAAATGATGAAGATGGCTTCCGCCGGTGTATCCGAGAATCGACTACGTTTCGCCCTGCTGACCCAGCTTCTGCGCCTCCGGCAGGTCTGCGCGGACCCCGGTATGCTCGATGAGGCGTTTCCCCTCGAGGAATCCGCCAAATACGCCGCCTTCCGCGAGTTGTTCTCCGAGGCGGTCGACGGGGGGCACCGGCTGCTCGTCTTTTCGCAGTTTGTCCGCCTTCTCAAACGGCTTCGCTCCCAGTTGGAAGGGGAGGGCTGGCCGGTGGCCTACATCGATGGGCAGACACGCGACCGTCTCGCCGTTTGTGACCGTTTCAACAAGGACGAGGGCATTCCGGTGTGCCTTGTCTCCCTGAAAGCAGGCGGGACGGGGCTGACCTTGACGGGCGCGGACACCGTCGTGCACTTCGACCCATGGTGGAATCCCGCCGTGGAGGACCAGGCGACCGACCGCGCCCACCGTATCGGTCAGGATCGGCGGGTGACCAGCTACAAGTTGGTCAGCGAAGGCACGGTCGAGGACAAAGTTCGCGCCCTTCAGCTGAAAAAGGCTTCGCTCCTGCGCGATATCCTTGACGAAAGCAGGGCGGAGACTGCCAAGGTCGATCTTACCACGCTGCAATCACTGCTCAAAGAGAATGTTCCGGCTTGATCGCTACATTTTTCGGGAGTGGCTGAAGGTATTCCTTCTCTCCCTTCTCGCCCTTTACGGAATCCTGTTACTGAATGATGTGGAGGATAACTTCGGCGATTTTCTCGGCTATGGCGCGAGCAGCGATCTGATCCTGAAGTATTACCTGGTCAAATTGCCGGCCTACCTGCCAATAGCCCTTCCGCTCACTTTCATGGTTTCGCTACTGTTTTCCCTCGGCCAGCTTCACCGCAACCACGAGCTGACGGCAATGCGTGCGGCGGGGCTTAACCTTTTTCGGATTACCCGTTCACTCTGGGCCGTCGCTCTTCTTCTGACGGGTCTTTCCTTTTACCTGAATGCGCAACTGGTTCCGTGGTCCGTGGAGCAGTCGCGGAACCTGCAGAATGACATGGTCTACGCGAAGGCCCTCGAGGAAAATGTGGCTGAAGAGGATATCGGGCTGCTCTACAATTTGACTTTCCACAATCGTAGGGATGGCCGACTCTGGTTTATCAACCGGTTTAATGAATTCAACTACCGGGCCTACGGAATCACCGTTTCCGAACTCGGAGCCAAGGGTGATGAAACCCGCCGCGTCATGGCCAACCTCGGATTTTATGATGATCTGGAGGGGGAGTGGGTGTTCATGGAAGGCCGCAGCCTTTCCTTTGATCGGGAAAGCGGGGCACCGGTCCGAAGTCTTCCCTTCGAGCGCGACCGCATGCGCGGTTACGGAGAAGATCCTGCCCTGATGCAGTTCCTCGAAAAAAAGCCCGACGACCTCTCCCTGCCGGAGTTGCAACGGGTTGTGAGCTATCTTGAGCCGGAGGAAGATCCGCGCCTTGCCCGCTACGCGGTGACGTTTTACGACCGCCTTTTCAATCCGCTTAGCTGCCTGATCGTGATCGGTCTTGCCGTCCCGTTTTCGGTGCGGGGAGTGCGGACGAATCCGCTGGTCGGTGTCAGTAAAGCGATGGGCCTGCTTCTGGTCTATTATCTGCTCCTGAACCTCGCTCATATTTCCGGAACGCGCGGTGTTCCTCCCATCGCGGCGGCTCTGGCCCCCAACCTCCTTGCCCTTATTCCGGTAGTCTACTACAGTTTTCAACTGAATCGGCCGTCATGAAGCTTGTCTTGAAAAAAGAGGCCCGAAAAGCCCGTGTCCGGCGCGGCCATCCCTGGGTTTTTGCCAACGAAGTCATCCGAGTCCCGAAAGATTGCGATGGGGTTTGGGCTTGTCCCCTCGAAGATGAGCGCGGCCGTTTTCTCGGTATGGGAATTTTTAATCCGGAATCGCAAATTGTCTGGCGACGTTACAGCACAGGCGAAGAGGCATGGGACAGGGACTACTTCGCGCGTGCCCTTCAACAGGCGCTTCAGAATCGGGAGGAGGAGCCCTATCGACGGCTTGTCTGGTCGGAAGCAGACGACTTCCCCGGCCTTGTCGTGGATCAGTTTGGTGAATACCTCGTTGTCCAGGCCTTGACCCGCAGCGTGGACGCCGCTTTACCGAGCATTCTTGACCTGCTTGATGAAGTTGTCGGGCCCCGCGATATGGTGATCCGGAATGACGCACCCGCCCGGAAACTGGAGGGGCTCCCACAGGAGCAGTTCACTCGCAGCGGTAAACGGGTGGAACCGTTCTGGGGCCGGATTTACGAAGTTGAGTACCAGCTCGATTTGCACAGTGGCCAGAAGACAGGCTTTTACCTCGATCAGCGCCATGAGCATTTCAAAGTGGCGACCTTTGCCGCTGACTGGCGGGTCCTCGACGCTTTTTGCAACCAGGGGGCATTCGCCCTCCAATGCGCACATGCCGGTGCGAGGGAAGTTCTCGGTCTGGACAGTTCCGCGGAGGCGATCGCCGCGGCACGGGCAAATGCCGAGAAAAACCAGCTCAGCACCCGTTTTGAAAAGGAAAATGTTTTCGACTTTTTTTCCCGGCGCCCACGGGAGGACCGTTACGATCTCGTCATTCTCGATCCACCTTCTTTTGCGCCGAACAGAAAAGCTGTTCCCGCAGCCTGCCGGGGATACAAGGAACTCCAGCTCCGTGCCTTGCAGGCCCTGACACCCGGGGGCATTCTCGCAACTTACTGCTGTTCTCACCACGTCGGTCGAGCCCAGTTCATGGAGTTGTTGGAGGAAGCTGCCGTCGATAGCCGGCGCCCCGTCCAGTTGCTGTACGAAACCGGTCAACCTATTGACCATCCGGTCCGTATGGGCTTCCCGGAGTCTTCCTACCTACAGGGGTTCGTGTTGCGCGTAAACGGGTGAGTCCATCCGTCATTGGCCGGGGAAAAGAGGCCTCCGGCGTTTTTCAAGCTACCCGAAATCTGCTCTGCATCTTTCCGAGCAGGTGATGTAGCTTTTTCAAATCGATCGGCTTGGGTACGTATTCATCCATGCCGGCCTCGATGCATTCCGCGCGCTGAATCTGGGAGCTTGTGACCCCGATAATAATCGGTTGTTCCTTTTCCGAAACCGTCGCCCGGATCTCCCGGGTCGCATCCAAACCGTTCATCACCGGCATTTGGATATCCATGAAAATGAGCGAAAACGTGGTCCGGTTTAGTCGCCGACATGCCTCCATCCCGTTGTTCACCGCTACCGTCGTGTAACCAAGGTGCTTCAGCATCAACTGAAGCAGCCGCTGGTTGACCTTGCTGTCCTCCACGATAAGGGCAGGGTAGCGCTGCAGACAGCTATTCGACATTAACTCACCAGAAAAAGAAGTTGCTCTTGGGGTTTAGGTAATCCCGCGTCGGCATTGGATAAATGACGCGCCAGACAGTGGCGTACTTCCCCCATGGCCCGGGAACTTCGCAGTCGATGATCGGCTGGACCTTCTTCCGTCTCGTGGCGGGCTGACGCCCGTCAACACGGTCAAGGAATTCCCGGTGTCCTTCCGGCAGGGAGTAGTAGATCACCCGCCGTTCCTGGTGATTCTCGATTACAGACAAATCGTCCTTCTCGAAGCCCGGATTTTCAGAATAAAATTTCTGTAACGCCCGGGCGGTGCGTTCCATTTCAATATCCGCTTTCCAGCAAGCATCCTTCAGACGGCGGCTGCCGGAAAATCCGTATACATACACGCCGCTTTGTAGTTCTTTCCATAACAGAACCACCCGGTCACGGCTCGCCGGATTGTGAATTTCCAGACCCTCGCAATTGTAGTTCGGAACCCGGATGCGCTTGGAGGGAAGATCTCCCTGCCACCAGCTGACAAGGCAGAATCTTTCCGCCGCTTCGCTCATGGCTCGCTTGCGCGCCTGCCCCTTAAACAAACCCGGAAAGGCCGACATTCCGCAAGAGGAGTGGTCGACGTCGAATCCAAAAGGCTGTAAGGTATTGGTCTGATTGAGAAAATAAAGAGCCCAGCGCTCGATGGCCTCCGAGATCGCGAGATATCGCGCCAACATTGGGGAGCGGTGCGTTCCTGAGCCATCCGCGTTGTTGTAGATCTGTAATGGCGCCTTCTGCAGATGCAAGGTCCCCGCAAGGTATGCATTTGCGTGATACAGGGCTTGCCCCGCAATTTTCACGCGACCATATTCGATCCTTTCGATAGGACCTTGCTGCGTAGTCAGTACCTGCGCGTACCGGAATGGCGCCAGATTGATCATCTGAT
>CAYFRH010000149.1:0-6220 GCA_964345345.1 uncultured Puniceicoccaceae bacterium
AAATCCAAGGGCTGACCCCTTCGCCTTCCCAAGGGCTGACCCCTTCGCCTTCCCCTCGCCTTCCGGATTGAAGCGATCTTCCGGCCCTTCCAGATCCTTCCGGTAACGGTCCAGCATATAAGACTTGTTGTAGGGAGCCAGCCTGTCAATTGGACTGTACGTGATTGATCCCCACGCTGACAAAGCGATCCCCGGACGGGTTGGCGAACCACCAGATTCCGCTCGCGTCGCGTTGTAGAACAACACCTCTACCGGAGGATAAGTTCTTCATACCAACAGTCTCGGGGCCTCTTGAAGGAAGGGCAAATCCCTTCGCCTCTTTGCTTTGCAAAGAGCCCCCCGCGGTCGGCGGGCACTATCTATTCTTCCCGGATTTCCGTCGAAAGGCGGCCTCAGTAGCTCCACCTCACGCCGAGGTTTGCGCTCCAGCCGTATTCCTCGAACTGCGACAACCGGCCGCTTTCCCCCCAGTAGGCTTCCAGCGGTTCGTTGTTGATGTTGATCCAGTTCGCGAAAACGGTGAAATTACGGTTGATGCGGTAACTGGCGGAAAGATCGAACTGCCCGTGTTCCTTTATGAACCGATCCTCCACCGTGGATTCACCGATCTCGTCCAGATAATCATCCCGGTAGGTGTAGGCCAGACGAACAAAGAAGCCGGCCTTCTCGTAGGTCACGGCGAGGTTGCCCACGATTTCCGATTGCTTGATGAAATCAAGGCTGCGCATCGGATCGCCGGCCTCCGCCGCGAGCACGTCCGCGCTGCTGTCGGTCAAGGTCACGTTCGCATACGCCCCCAGTCCGTCCAAGGGCGCCGGCAGGCCGCTGAACTGCCGCTGGAAGCTCAGCTCAAGCCCGAGAATATCGCCGGACTCGCCGTTGCGGAAAGTCGTGATTTCCGCATCCTCGATATTCCGGAAGCTGCCGAAGGTCAGTTGGCTGTAGATGAAATTATCGATGTCTTTGTAGAACACCGCCGCCGACAACAAGCCGAGGGGTTCCATGTAGTATTCCACCGAAGCATCCAGATTGATCGATTCCAGCGGATCCAGTTCCGGGTTCCCCACTTCCACTTCATCCCCTTCAATCACCGCGTTGGGCCACGCCTGCTCGAAAGTGGGGCGGGCTATCGTCTTGTTGGCCGAGAACCGGAAAATGAGATTATCCGCGAAAGCCCGCCGCAAGTGGAAACCGGGGAGGACCTCCGTGTAGTCGTTGCCGCCGCCAAGGGCGAGGAACTCGCCCGTGTCATCGTTGAATCCGGTCCCGGAGGTGGAGTAGCTGGTGTCCTCCACACGCACACCGGAGGTGATCTCCCATTCGGCAAATTCCATTTCCGCCATGGCGTACACGGCCGTCACGTCTTCCGTGGATTGAAAATCCTCCACACGGGAGTCTTCTTCATTCCGTTCCATGGCAAAGGCCGCCTCGTTCCTGCGGAAAAATCCGGTGTAGCCGGGGGATACATACGGAAGGCCGCTGCCGAAGGGATCCCGCGGACTTTCGTAAACGTTCCCGGCCAGCGTGTCCACCGCCGCCGGGTTGGCGTCCGACTCAACAGCTTCGGCGTCGTTTTCTTTGTCCTTTTCCCGGTAGAGCAACCCGAACTGCACGGCCCGCAATCCGGTCTCCGCCATATCGTAGCGAAAATTCACTTCACCGCTGAGATCCTCTTCGCTCACCAGCTGGTTTTCCAGCACAACTTCATCAAACTCATAGTTGCCCGGATTGGTGATGTCGGCACCCGCAACCTGCTCGATGCCGGGCAGGGAGCTCCGCGTATCCAGAAACCGAATATCCGGTGTATCGCCGAATTCGTAAATGGTCTCGAAATCAAAGGGCGTGTCCTCTTCCGCCTCCGAATAAGAAAGGCGGTAATCCACGGTCCAATCCCCGAAGGTGTTCTGCCCACCGACCGACAAAGCCATGATGCGCATGTTTTCCGTCCGGTCTTTGAACTCCCGGACAACTTCCATCCCGGTTCCCACGTACCTTTCGTCCGATAGAGTGGCGAATCCATCCGGGGCCAGATTCACCCGGTGCCGGATTTCCGTGTCCTCGTATTCATTCCAACTCCCGCGAATGTAGTAATTCGCCCCCGTTTGCGGGCGAAACTCCAGATTGGCGGAGATCCCGGTCCGTGTCCGCGTGATGTCGTATTCCCGGAATTGAATCTCTCCGGAAGCGTACCCCTCGGTACCGTCGTCGGCTGTTTCGGTTTCAAAGGGATCCGCTTCCATGTTGTCCGAGCCGAATTCCCGTTCTTCATAGGAAGCATTGAGCATGAGCCCCACCGTGCCTTCCTGAAACGTCGTTCCGTAGGCGCCGGACACCTTTCCTTTCCATTCGTCCACGAGGTCGGAGTAGTTGCCCTGCAGGGTCAATCGGCCGATGGTGCGGTCATCATCAAAAGCGCTTGGGGTCTTGATGTTGATGTAGCCGCCCACGGAATCCCCGGGCTGGCTGGGGAGGGTCGATTTATACACTTCCAGTCGCTGCAAGGTGTCACTGGGAATCGTATCCAGCAGCGTCGCCCGCTCCCCCGTGCTTGGGGAGGCCAGTTTGACGCCGTCGATCGCCACCGCATTCAGGTTCGAATCGATTCCGCGAATAATGACGAAGCGACCTTCCCCTTGGTCGCGCTCCACCGATATCCCCGCGAGCCGGCTCAGCGCCTCCGCCGCGTTCTGGTCGGGAAAGCGACCGATCGCATCCGCCGACACCACGTTACTCAGGGTGGACGAACTGCGTTGGAGATTCAGCGCGCGCGCCTGGCCGGTGATGGTGCCGCTCACTTCAAAGGCGTCCAATTCAAATATCTGGCCTTCCATGCCCACGTTGAGTCGGTTGCTCCCGCTCTCCACCGTCAACGCGCGCTCCACTTCCCCCAAGCCAAGGAAGCTGACCACCACCGTGGCCCGCCCCTCCGGGACGTTGCTTAATTCGTAGAAACCGCCGCGTCCCGTTTCCGTCCGCAGGTCCGTTCCGACTATTCGGACGTTGGCCCCCTCAAGGGATAAGCCCGATTCGGATTCCGTAACCTGGCCACGGATTTCGGCGGCGTGTGCGTTGACTGCGCCAAGGCCAAGGATTAGGGCCAGTCCGGCGGATAATCGCATCGTCGTTGCTTTCTTTTTCATCGTTTGCTTCGCTTGGGTTTTTGCATGGATCCGTCCGGCGTTTTCCCGAATAGCGGCCATCGACCTTTTCCTTTCCCCGGCAATCCGGAGGGTCAAGCAACGTTCAAAACCGCCACCACCTTGTTGCATGCCGTGACTTTTCCGTAACGGTCGTAGCCTTATCGCTACAAACCTCGCACCGCATTTTCCACAATTAATCCCGTCGATGCTTTCTCTCTTGCGCCCTTGCGTCCATGCCACAAAGACCACGTTTGTTCCGATATTCCGTTCGCCATGAAAAGCATCCGCACCCTTACCGCCGTCGCCTGTCTTCTCCCATGGGCGTTTGCCGGCCTCAAGGCCGGTCCCCCCGATAATATCCTCAGCTTCGCCGTCCTTGGCGATGCCGAGCCTAAGCCAGAGGCGCGCTTTCCCAATTTGAGCGACGCCGTCGACGACGTGAATCGCCTCGCCGATGCAAGGGTGGTCGAGTTTGCCATCGGCATCGGCGATCTTCCCCACAAGGGAACGCTGGAACAATACGTCGCCCTCACCCCGCATCTGCGCCGCTTGAAAGTGCCCTTTTATCCGATCATGGGGAACGAGGAGCACAACGCCTCGGTTCAACGCTACATGGAATTCGCTTCCCTCTGGAACAAGGGGAAAGCCGACATCAAGGGGACCCGCTATGTGCTGGAGCGTGACGAACTGGCCATGGTCTTTGCTTCCCCTGATTACAGCCGGCAGTTCAACGACGAGGGCATCGACTGGCTGGTCGCCACCATCGACCGCCTCGCTCCCAAAACGGTCTTTCTGGTCGTCCATGCCGCCCAAGCCGGCCTCTACAAGGAAAACCCGGACAAAGGGGTAAAGCATCCCCGTTTCGTTGATGAAGTAGTGACCAGGGAAAACGTCGTGGCCGTGATCTCCGGCGACCTCCACATGGACATGGATCGGGTCGAGCATTCCAAGCGGATCGGTCACGTGCACTACCTCCACATCCCCGCGCTCGAACGTACCAAGCTGCCCGACGCCACCCGTCACCTCCCCATGTTCCGGGTGGTACATGTCATGGACGACGGGGAAGTGCGGGTGGACACTTATGAGACCGGCCGTCGCGAACCCCTGCCCCGCCACGCGTACCGCTTCAGGATTCCCCTTCCCGCCGCCGCCCCGCAACCCTGAAGACGTGTTTAAAGTAGGATGAACAGGATATTCCGGACTTGCTTCCCGGGCATGGTCTTTAGCTGCCTTCTCCTCGGTGGCCTGCGCCTTCATGGCGATGATCGGCCCGCTCCTCAGGACACGCTCTCGGACTTTCGCATCCGCGGCGATTTTCAGGTGCCCCTGAACACCGATGCGGGCTGGGCCGCCGTCCTCAACCAACCCGCCACCGCGCCCGTCGACCAACCGTTCCGCCTGCGCCTCCAGGTCCTGACGGGCGAGGGACGGGATTCCCTCCGTCACTACACCTTGCGCGTCCGTCGCAATGGCGGACCGTGGGAGCCCGTTCACGCCGCCGACTTTCCTTACCCGGCCTACGCCAGCCCCATGGTCAGCATCGTCGACGCTCCCTATCCGCTCCAAACCGCCACGTCCGATTTACTCCCCCACCCCGGGGAATTCGAACACAACGAAGACGATGGCACCGGTCTCGGCGGCTTCCCGGTTTCCACCCGCGCCGGCGAAACCGGAGTCGCCACCGAATGGGAATGGCCGCTCGTCATTCGGCTCTACGCCGACGGTCCCCAACGCGCCGAACCGGGCGACATCTTCGAATTCGGTCTGGCCCACCTCTTCGGCGACCCCGTTCCCCGCGCCGTCTCGCCGCGCGTTGCCCTCCGCGTCCCCGACGGCCACCTCGGCGGCACGTTTGTCGAATCCCCCGGTCGCATCGGTCCATGGCAAACTTCCAACGGCGACCTCTACTTCATCATGGAGCCCACCGAGACCGACAATCGCTTCATAGTCGTGAAATCTTCCGACGGGGGATCAACCTGGCGCGAGGTCGATGGGGCCCATCGCCCGCCCGCCCGCGACCTCGAAGCCGTCGACGCCCGCCTCCACAAGGGGGTCCTCCACATCCTCCATCAGGAAGATTCGGTGTGGTATCATACTTTTCATACCTCGGATTCCCCCGGCACCCCCGATCGCTGGGAGGTCCGCTCCGAGCCAGTCGCCGATCCCGACGCGCCGCCCGTCCAATCCGTCGCCCTCGCCGTTTTATCCGACAACACCCGCGTCGCTTTTCACGCCGACGGCCCCGCCATCACCATCCGCCAGCGCGACCCGGACGGCTCGTGGCGGCGGATTCACCGCCTCTCCGCCCAAGACCGCCTCTCCGGAGTCCACGCCGTTGTGGATCCAAATGACCGTATTTATTTTGTCTATACATCCGCATCCGGCAAGGCATGGCTGCACGTCATGGGGCCCGGTGGCGAACCCGGACCCGCCGTGCTCCTCTCCAACCGCCTCGCCACCTCCGAGGCCGATGCCAGCTCCATTCTCCCGCCCGCCTTTCTGCCGGCTTCGCAAACCGCCGTCATTGCCTTCCGTCAACAAGACGGGCGCCTTTTCGAACGGCGTTTACATATCCCGTCCAATTCCCTCTCCCCCGGCGTCCGCATCACCGATCGGCCCGTCATTCAGAACGCCGTCGATTCCGACCAGACCGGGGCCGACCTCGTCGCCGTCGATGCGCGACTTTGCCTCTTCTTCATCGATCAAAGCAGCCGCGATATCTTCTACACCGTCTCTTCCGAGCAGGGCCGATGGTCCCCGCCCCGCCTCGCCGTCGGCGGCATCCAAGGTTCATGGGTCCGCGCCCAGCCCCTTCGTGACGGACGCATCGGCTTCGTCTACGACGCCGGTTCCCGCGGCGGTTCCGGCAGGAACCGTTTCGGCGCCATCCGCCTCCCCAAGATACCTCCCTTCCCTCCCCCGACTCCAACGGAATCCCGTTAGGCCGCCCCTTTGCCCCGGACATCTTGCTGTTGGGGCCGCCAAAAGGCGCGGAAATCCCAAGGCTTGGTAGAGGATAAAGGGAACCCAAGAAGGAACAGAAAGTGCAAAGAGAGGAGGGGTTAACCACGGAGAGCGCC
>CAYFRH010000150.1:0-2301 GCA_964345345.1 uncultured Puniceicoccaceae bacterium
CTCACGGCGGGATGCTACGGCACGGCGGGATGCTACGGCACGGCGGGATGCTACGACCGGCCCGGATCTTCAGCTTTCGATTCCCTTTCGCGCAAGCACGCCTTGCTGATAGTAATGTTTCACTTCCCGCATTTCCGTCACAAGGTCGGCGCGTTCGAGGAGTTTAGCATCGGCGCGGCGCCCGGTAAAGACCAGCTCAACGTGCCCGGGCTTGCGATCGATGAGATCGAGGAAAGCCTCCACCGGAAGGAGCTTGAACCAGATCGCCATGTCGGCTTCATCCAGAATGAGAAGATCGAACTCTCCGGCTTCGAGAACGGCTACGACCTCATTTAAACCGTCACGGGCCAGGCGGACTTCCTCTTCTCCCGGCTTCCCTCGCAGCCAGCAGCCGCTGCCGTACTGGCGGCAGCAGAAGGCATCGCCTCCGATCCTCTCGAGGGCGGTGATCTCGCTGTAGGGACCCGCTTTGATGAACTGGCCTAGGTATACGCGCAGGCCTGCTCCAAGCGCGCGCAGGGCGAGGCCCAGAGCGGCGGTGGTCTTGCCCTTTCCCTCCCCGGAATACACCTGCACGTATCCTTTATCGAGGCGCGGCCGCTCGCTGGCGGCCGGAGCCGGTGAAGGTTCGAATTTGTCGTTGGGTGAACTCATAAAAACATGGAATTCTTGGGTATTCGCGTCGCGTTGCAATGTTCCAGAACTGATGAAGTAAAAACCGTTACAGGTAGGTTTGTGTATATCCTCCTATATTCGCACGGAGCCACGGCGCCCGGGGAGCATGGATAACTCGATCTCCCCCGAGAGCTTCCCAGCTCCGTGGGAGGTAACGGCCTTGATGCAAGCCATATTGAATGTGGGATAATATTCAACGGTTCCTCCTTCGCAGGCATGCTTCCGGAATCCCCCAGTTCTCACAACGGGGGTTTGGAAATCGAATCTGTCGGATAAAAGCGGAAACCAGGTTTAAATTCATAGGATCGGGTAGGATTCAGGTCATGGGCTGTAGAGAACACGAAGGAACTTGGTACCCTCCTCCATTCTGATTCCGTAAGTGATTTCGCGGCGCTCCTCCGCACCGGTGCCGGTGACAATCTCTTCGCGGACGGGGGGCTGGACAGGTTTCCAGGTCCGCAGATCGGGCGAAGCCTCGAGGACGAGGGATTCCCTGAGTGCGGGATGTACGCGGACAATAAGCCGCAACTCGGGATCGCCGGAAGGAGTTTCGCCAAGGTTCGTCGCAAGGATGGGTGCTTCCGTAGGAGCCCGATTGTCGCGCACGTTCATTGCCGCGACTCCGTCGAGGTCGAATCCTGCTGTAATGGAAGTTGGATACGGATCGTAAATGGAGAATCCTTCTGCATCACGAGCGGAGCCATCCCCCGGAATGTCGACGATGCGGATGTGCGTGATACGCCGGAGATCGATGTGGGGAAAATTCGCGACAAAGTCGTCGCGGTACTGCTGGGAAAACTCCGGCTCGGCAGGACCCTTCCACTCTTCCTTCTCCATCGCGGCGGCATGGGCCTCCCGGAGAAGGGAGAGGTCGAAGGGGGTTCCATAGCCGAGGCGGTACTTGCTTGCGAGGCCCGTGATAAGACCCGGATCGATGGTTCCGAAGGAGGTCACCGGACCAGGAGTCAGCGAGTAGGCGGGGAAGCGGACGAAATGGAGGCCGTCACTGGAAACCTCGACATAGGCCAATTCAAGGAAACTGTCCGAAAAGCCGTTCTCAAAGACCGCGAAGTCAAAACCGGGTCCGTCCGTAACCGGATGGGGAAAGGTAAGGGTGATTTCCCCGCCGCGCCCGAGAACGACGACCTTTCCGCTGTCCGTCCCGGCGGGCCCGAGGGCTTCGCGGGGCTCTTTCCATGAGCTGTCGACATCGGTGCCCGGCTGGTACGCCTCGTATCCATCCGCCCATGTCGCGATGTTTTCGTCGTCGTGGGCCACAGCGGTGGAACCGGCCTCCCCGGCGGCTGGGGCGAAGGGGGCGACGGGGCGTGTAAAGTCGGCCGTCAGGACCAGCGGGACGGCCAGCAGAATCGGCAAAACCGGAACGGCTCGGAAAATGGCGGTTGTTTTCATCAGAAGGAAATCTCCACGCCCGCCCGCCACTGGCGTCCCGGCGCAGGGTAGTACGCTCCGCGGAAGGCAAGAGGGGCGTAGTTGCGGTTCAGGAAGTTGTCGACCCGAAGAAAGGCGCGCATCCGGTTTAGCTTCGCGCGGAGGCTGAAGTCAAAGCGGTGCCAGCCGTCGAGCTTGCGGAGATTGTTGGCAAAATCGCTTCCCTGCCGGCTT
>CAYFRH010000150.1:2401-6084 GCA_964345345.1 uncultured Puniceicoccaceae bacterium
TTGAGGCGGAGCCAGAAGGCGGTCATGGAAAGGGTGGCCTTCCCCAGACGCCCTTTCAGGCCCACTTCCACCTGGTGACCGGTTTCCGCTTCCAGCTCCGTGTTGACCGGGACCGCAAGGGAAAATCCCTGGTAGCTGGCGATTTCGTCGAGGACGGGGGTACGGTAAACGCGGTCGTAGCCGGTCCACAGGCTCCAGGCCTCATGCGCCCGCCAGAGCAGGGAAAGCTCCGCGGCAAGGCCCTCGTGCGTCACGTCTTCATCGAAGGAAAGGGCCTCATTCCGATCGGGCGGTTCCTTGTAGTTCGGATTGGGAATCGTGCCTCGGTTGGTCTCTGTAAACGGACGGAGTTGGTTTTCCTTGTAGTCGGAATTCCGATACTCGCCGTCAACGTATTCACCGCGAAGGCCGCCGCTGAGAAAGAAATCCCTTTGGAATTCGTACTGGCCAAAAAAATACACGCCTCCGCTAAGACGTTCCAGATCGGCCCTTGAGCGCGTAAATTGGCGGCTTGCACCGAGGAAGCGGCGGAGATCAAGGGTGTCCCGGACAACATCGACTCCTCCAAGCAGAAAATGCGCTTCGCCGCCCCAGCGTAGCCGCGGCGAGAGCGTGAGGGATCGTTGTTCGTTCGCGGACACGGTCAGGTTTTCCGGGTTCACCGTGTCCGCCTCGCCAAGGTTCGCTTCGCTTTCCCGTACATGCAGAGAGGCGTTCAGCCGACTGGAGCCCCACGGATGATGGCCCCGCCAGAGAGCCGAGAGCAGGCCGGTGGTGCTTTCGTTCCATTCCCCGCCGTCGTTGCGCGAGAGACGCGGCTCCCTCCGGTACTCCTCCAGCAGGAGCGGTCCGGGAAATTGACGATAGCTGTCCGTTAAGGTCGCGCTTACGGCAAGGCTGTCGGCTTTTGCTTTACCCATGCGTAGGCCGACCGTTCCGCTGGCCGTTTCGCTCGAGCTTTCCGCGTTCTGCCGGTAACCGTTGTCGGCTTGGATTCGGAGCCCGGCGTCCCAAAACTTGTTTCCGTTGCCCCCGGAATGGTCCGCGATGAATTCTCCGTAGCCGTCCGCGCCCCCCGTAAGGCGCAGGCGCGATTGCGGCTCGCCTCCTCGGCGCGTCGTGATCCGGATCACTCCCGCAAGAGCATGATCGCCGTATAAAACATTCTGTCCGCCGCGGAGTACCTCTACGGTTTCAATGTCTTGCAGTGGCACTTGTTCCCAGTCAATTCCGCCCATGTCCGGGGGATTGAGGCGTTGTCCGTCCACTTCCACCAGAACCCGCAGGCCGCTGTTTTCCCCGAAGCCCCGCATCGCCAGCTGCCCTCCGCTGCTCTTGCCGTCGTACGACTTGACCCGCACGTTTGCAAACGCTTCGAGCAGGTCCGGCAGGCTCGCTCCCGCCGCCGTCACGATCGCTTCCCGGCCAATTTGCGTGCCTTCCCCGGGAAAGGTCAGGTCAAGGCTTCCCATACTCCATGCCCGGACCTCCATTGGCGCCAATTCGTAGACCGGTTCCCCAAAACCCAAAGGCAGCCACCCGAAGACCGCCGCTGCAATCCACAGCAGTTGTCTTCCTCCCGGCCTCGGTCCGCGTCTGTGCATTTCTCATCCCAACGCTTCTTGGCAAAGAATTGTCAATAAGAATGGGGGAGGGAAGTGGCTGCAATTTTCCGTTGCGGAGAGGGAAGAGGGACAGAAATGTTGCCGGCAATGATGTTGGCGGATTCGATTTTCTCGTATGTGCCGGTCCCGGCAATGGGGCTCTTGCAAGCCTTCGCACAGGCAAATCTGGCGGGAAAAGCAATCGTGTTCATCCTCCTTGTGCTGAGTTTTGTCGCCTGGACGACGATGGTGGGGAAGTGGCTGGAACTGATGAAGTTCAAAGAGCAGAACCAGGCCTTTCAGCGGCGGCTGGACGCGACGGAGCAGCTGCTTGCGGTGGATCCGCAGCTGGCGGCCGCACGGGGCCCTTTCGCGCACCTTGGACGGGAGGCCCTGCAGGCCTATCACGGGGCGCGGGGTCACCATGCCATCGGGCATGTGGAAAACGCCCTGCAACGGGCGGTGGCCTGGTCGCAACTGCGCTATGAAAGTCGCATGACGATGCTCGGCTCGATTGTCTCGGGGGCCCCGTTTCTGGGCCTGTTGGGCACGGTCTGGGGGGTGATGGACGCCTTCGGGGCGATTACGGGGCAGGAAGGAGCCAGCATTGCGACGCTGGCTCCCGGCGTCTCGGGAGCTTTGCTGACGACGGTGGCCGGCCTCCTGGTGGCCATTCCGAGTGTGTTCGGCTACAACTACCTCTTGACGCAGGTGAAGCTGCAGATTACTGGCCTCGAGAATTTCGCGAGCATCCTCGCGGACCGTATTGAACTCGAAGCAAAGGACTGAGGCAGCGTGGCCCGGAATTTCAGCCGTAAGGAACCTTTGCCCTCCGTCTCGGAGATCAATGTCACGCCTTTGATCGACCTCGCCTTCGCCTTGCTCATCATTTTCATGATTACGGCTCCATTGTTGCAGCAGACGATCGACATCGAGGTCCCTTCTGAACGGGCTCGGCCGCAGGAGTCCCCACAAGAACCGCTGATGCTGGCAATCGACAGAGAGGGCACCTTGTTCTGGGAAAAGGAAGCGGTCGGCGACAACGAAATGCGGCAGCGCCTGGAGTCCTTCGCCGGTCAGCCCGAGCCGCCCGTTGTGCAGATTCGGGCGGATGCGGACCTGCCCTATCAGCGAGTGGTCGACCTTTTGGACCTCGTTAAAGGAGCCGGACTGAATAGGCTGAGCTTGGAAACCCGCGCGCGCTGAGATGAGTCCGGAAACCCGCCAGTCGATGATCGTATCGGTGCTGATTCACGGTGCCTTCGTCCTGGCGGGGATGGCCATCTTTCTGCTGGAAACTTTTTTCGAGGAACCTGAGCCGGTCGTCTTCGAGCTGGTGGCTGCTTCAGCTCCCGCGACCCCGCCACAACCCGAAAAGCCGCAACCGCAAACGCCGCCGGATGAGGTTCCTCCCCTTCCAAGGGAACCCCTCGAACCGTTAAAAAAAATGCCGGAGATTCCGGAGGAAACGCCGCCGCCGGAACCCGAACCGGAACCGCGTAAGATCATGAACTTCGAGGATTGGGCGCGGAGTCGCGATTTGCCCGAACAGGTGCAGCGGGTTCAACCTCGCGAGCGGCGCGATGTGGCGACCCCCGAAATCCGTTCTAACTTGCGCGAGCGACTCGAACAGGAGTTGCCGGCGATCCAGATGGAAGAGACGGACCTTTCTTTAGCGGATAACTCTGAGGCCCTGCAGCGTTACCTCGCGCAGCTTCGCCAACGAATCGAAGCGGCCTTTGTCTCCACCGGGGGAGATTTGCAGGCGGAGGCCGTTTTTACGGTTACGGCCGCTGGCAGGATCCGCGCCGCCCGTCTGAAACAACGGTCCGGTAATGCCGCTTTTGATGAGAGTGTTCTCCGCGCGCTTCGCACCGCCCGCAGCCCGGGTTCGCCTCCCGA
The DNA here is from genome assembly GCA_964345345.1 of uncultured Puniceicoccaceae bacterium. GTDB lineage: Bacteria > Verrucomicrobiota > Verrucomicrobiia > Opitutales > Oceanipulchritudinaceae > Oceanipulchritudo. The sequence continues at coordinate 5,908 of CAYFRH010000150.1, forward strand.
AAATCGCAACTACGAGTTTTCCCTCGTTTTTCGAGCCAATTGAGGGGCTGTGTTCGCCATTTTCCGCAAAATTTCCGTTGACGGAATTGATTCGACTGCCTTCTTTTGTGGGTTTTCTGAATGGGGCCGTAGCTCAGTTGGAAGAGCGCCACAATGGCATTGTGGAGGTCGTCGGTT
>CAYFRH010000151.1:0-5992 GCA_964345345.1 uncultured Puniceicoccaceae bacterium
ACCCTCGGGATCGGCAAGGCTGCAGAGGTCGGCGATCAGTTCCGCTTTGTCACGAAGGTTTTCCTCCAGATCATGGATTTACAGACGACCCTCCGCCCCCAACAGGACCAACCCGCTGAGAAAGGCGAAAATCGGAATGCGCAACACCTTTCCTTCCCCGAGATGGATCGACCAAAGACGGGAGCCTTTGTAAACGAAGGCCGCCGCGAGAAGGATTCCCGCAAAAACGAGAAAGTAAGTCGGATTATAGAAGAGCAGGAATACGCGATCCATCAGGCAACTGGATGGCAACGTGGCAAAGATCCCTACCGGATGCACGTTAAAAACAGGCGGGGCGTCAACCTGTCACTGGTTCTCGCAGCGGAAAGACGACCGGCAACGCACGAACCCCGAAAGACCGACCCCTTACCGGTCTATACGCAGAAACTCGCCGTCTTTCCAGAGCGTCTCGAGCGCGAAGTAATCGCGGGTCTCCTCCGTAAAGATATGCACCATGACATCGAAGGCGTCCACGACGGTCCACCCGGACTGATCCCCCGCTCCGCTCAGGCGAACCTCTTCCCCGGCATCTTCAAGGGCGTCTTTCGCGGCCGCTGCGAGGGCCTTCAAGTGGGGACGGCTCGTTCCTGTGACCAAAACGAAATAATCCGTGATCGAGGAAATCTGCCCGACGTGGAGAATCCGAAGATTTTCGCCTTTGTGGGCGTCGAGCGCATCATAACAACGCTCGAGGTGGGTGGGGACAGCAGCTGGGCGATTCGTTGCAGAAACGGGCATAAAGTGAATTAAAGTCCTTGAGTGAATGTAAGAATAGGTCTTCTCCGTCCGGCTTGTCAATCGGCCAGCGCTGGTTCACGCAAACGTTTCCCCTGTAGCGCCGCTGTAAAGACCGGTTCGCCGAAGGTAGGCAAGCACCCTCCGCGGAACAAGGCCTTCGACACTCTCTCCGCTACCAAGACGCCGGCGGATTTCCGTCGAGCTGATCGCAAGGAGAGGATTCTCCACCGGGTAAAGAAAAAGACCGGGAATGCAGGGCCATTTCAGGTTATATCCAGGACGGGTCACGAGGATAAAGCCCACCTTGTTGACGAGCTTCCGCACCCCGTGCCATCGCGGCAGGCCTTCCAGCTGATCGGTCCCAATAATCCAGAAGATGCGGCTGTTCGGATAGACGTGTTCGATATGTTCGACGGAGTGCAGTGTGTAGCTGGGACCTTCCCGATCGAGTTCGGCATCCCAGATGGCAAAGCGGGACTCCTCCTCGACGGCGAGCCGCAACATTTCAAGGCGGTGCGGTCCGCTGGCGAGCGGCCCCGTAGACTTGTGCGGATTGCGTCGCGCCGGGACGAAACAGAGCCGATGCAGACCCAGTTCCCTCATGGCGGCCCGGGCCACGGCTAAATGACCGGAATGGACGGGATCAAAGCTGCCTCCGAAAAATGCGATGCGTCTTCGTGTTTGCTGCATTGTTGTAAAAATATGGAATGCAGATTTTTGACCGCAATCCCGGAGAAAACTTCCCGAAGCCGGAGGATACGAATTCTATTGCAGTTGCCATGGAGTTCCTGAGTGGCAAATTCCGGCAACCATGGCGCACCAGACCTTGTCAGCTTCCCTGCAGGGACTCCTTGCAACCGAGACCGAGCACCTCAGCGTGGGTTCGATCGTGGAACGGGTCGGCGACCGTGGCTTCGGCCTTCTTTTACTTGTCCTCTCCCTGCCGAGCGCCCTGCCGATTCCCGCCGCCGGATACAGTGTGCCCTTCGGCATTATTCTGTTGTTGCTTTCCGTCCAGATGCTCACCGGTCGGCCGCGTCCGGTGTTTCCCGCCCGTCTGGAACGTGTCCGGCTCGGCCGCCAAAGTGCCGATCGCCTGCTCCGCGGCGGCGAGCGACTCTTCCGCTTCTTAGAATGGATCGTCCGGCCGCGTCTGCGCTGGATCGGAAGCCGCGGGGGCCGCGCCTTCATGGGCGCCCTTGTCATGGTCATGGCGCTGCTGATGATGATCCCCATCCCCATGACCAACACCTTTCCCGCCCTCGTCGTCTTCCTGATCGGGGTCGGCCTGACCGAGGAGGATGGCCTTTTTGCCGTGGCCGCCTGCTGTGTCGGAATCCTCGCCGTCCTTCTCTACGGAGGCCTTATCTACGCCATGATCGTGTACGGACCGGAAATCGTCGTGACCATCAAGGAAGCGATCCGCTCCTTTCTCTCTTAAGCCCGGCCATCCGGCGCTCCCTCCCCTTCCCGGAACAGGCCGCAGGAAAGCGGCGGGACCCGCACGAATCCGCGCCCCCGCTCGAACAGAGGCTCGGGCAAAAAGGGATTGCCCCACCGTTCGGTATCGGCCAGCTGGCGGAAGCCATCGAGCGATTCCTCCGCAAAATGCGCCTCTGCGGCTTCAAAAGCGGGATTGATAACGAAAAGAAGCCGCTCTCCGCCGAGACTGTAATCTGCGTTGAGGAGGACGGCGCAGAGATGATCATGATGGACGACGACAAAGTAGCCCTCTCCGGGAAATTCGCGCAGGCGGAGGAGACGGCCGCTCGCTTGCAGGCGAAAGCGGATCCAGCCGCGGACATAGGCCGCCGTCCCGGAGTATTCCGCCGCGCGTTCGTAGGGAAGGGCGTTGCGCTCCCCGTCAAGGTACGTGTTGTTGGCGCCTCCTTTCGATTTCATGAAATCCTCCCCGGCGGCCAGCATGGGAATGCCGAGGGACATCAGGAGAATTGCCGCCATCAAATGGGTCCGGCGGCGGTCCTCGGTGGTGGGCCGGTGCCCGTCGTGTTCCGGATTTTCGGTGATCTTGTCGATCCAGCAACGGTCGTCGTGACTGGCCACGTAATTGACCGTCTGCGCCGGGAAACGGCTCCAGTCCGGGGCGGAACCAAGCAGAAAATAGCCGAGGTCACCCCCGCTCTTTCCAAGGAGAAGATAGTCCCGCACAAATTCGCGGTATCCATCATTCCACGACGCAAAACCGGTCTCGCGCAGCTCTCTTGCGATATGCCCGCGGAAGCTCCATGGTTCCGCAAGCAAGACAACGGCCGGGTGTACTGCTTTAAGCTCCCTTTCCAGCCAGGCGAGGGTGTCCTTGCCGAGCAGTTCTCCGAGGTCGAAGCGGAAACCGTCTACCCCGTAGGCCCGGATCCAGTGGAGGAGGCTGTCGCGGATCAGGCGCCGTACCATCGGGGTCTCCGCATCGAGGGTATTGCCGCAGCCGCTGTGGTTTTCGTAATGGCCATCCTCTGTGAGCAGAAAGTAGTACTCCATGTCGATATACTGGAGATAATTCGGTTCCCCAACATGGTTATAGACCACGTCGAGAATCACCGCAAAGCCTTTGCGGTGCAGAACGCGCACAAGTTCCCGGAACCGGACAACCTGGTCGAGATTAGCCGGTTCCCGCGCGTACTGACTGGCGGGAGCGAAATAATTCACCGGCATGTAGCCCCATCCGTAAGTCGCCTTTTCCAAGGTATCAAACTGGTGCACCGGCTGCAGTTCCACCGCGTTTACCCCGAGTTCCTTGAGATAAAATCCCTCCGCCTCCGCCCATTTGCGCAGACCCGTGAATTCCAGCCGTTCTTCTTCCTCCATCGTCACCGGAGCCCGCGCCGCAAGGTCGCGCACATGCGCCTCCGTGATAACAAGGTCGTGCCAATGCGGGGCGGTAAACCCATCCGGTTCCCGCTCGAAAAAACTTTCCGCCACAACGATGCCCGGGCCACGCGGACCCACCATCGCTTTTGCGTAGGGGTCGGGAATGCGAAAGCGCGAGTCAAAGTAGCCGGTTTCGTCCCCCTCTTCGCCCTCCACCGTGTAGTGATAAAACCATCCATGCCGGTTCCCGGGTACGCGAGCTTCCCAGACCAGCTCGTCCGTGTATTGCATTGGAACCGGTTCACCCTCCGGCCCATCGGCCTGATCATACAACCACAACGCCACCCTGCGGGCTCGCGGTGCAAAAAGATGGAAGACGGTGGTCTCCTTCTCCACCCTTGCCCCAAGGAAGGTCTCCGTGCCGAGGCTCTTCAGAAAGACCCCCGGATTCAGCCGCACCGCCTCCGGGCCTTCCGGTCCGTCAAAGCAGAGTTTGCGGCCCCCGCTCTGGTGCAGTGGCAAGGGGGTCGTGAAACGGAACCGGTGCCGCCCCGTCCGTCCCGGATGGAAGAGGTAGTTGCGGATGCCAAGGTCGTCTACATGAGGGTTCGGGGCCTGCTCCGGAACCTCGAACCACTCTCCGCCGCCGCTGACGAATTTGAAGGTCGCCTCTTCCTCGGGCAACCTGCTTCGGCTGACGGCAAGGCGGTAGCACGCTTCTCCGGATACCTCCGTCGGCTCCAACCGCCACCGGGCATCGCCGATTGCTTGCTCCCATCCGTTGAAGCTTCCCGCCAGGTAAAGGCCGTCCCGCAGGTCCGTTTTCCCGGCAAGGTGACGCGGAAAAACAAAGATGATTTTCCGCTGAATGCCGTAATAGCCCGCGTGCAGCCCGAATGCGGGAGCCGAACACCGCTTGAGATTTTTCAGCTCAAGGTGGTCTTCCCCCCACCAGAGGCGAGGCTTGCTGTTCGCCGGCCAATCCCGGGTGAACGTGACCAATCCCTGGTCGAAGGCGACCCATGCCGCCCAATTGAGATGGATGTCCGCTTCGCGTATCTTACTGCTCACCTAACCAGCCTATGGAAGGAGACTCCGCCGCTGGCAACCCCCTTTCCCGGCCCCGCTTGACAAAGTGATTTGATAAGGCCCTTCGTACTTTTTCAAACCTCTCGCCCAACCCGATGTCCAAAACCTCCGCCAGTCCCCGCCTTCTTGTCGCCCTCTCCGGGGGCGTTGACAGCGCTGTTGCCGCAGCGCGGGCCCTCGAGCAAGGCTGGCAAGTCGAGGCCGCTTACATGAAAAACTGGATCAATGAGGAAAACATCCTCGGGGACTGCCCGTGGCAGCAGGACATCGAGGACGCCCGGGCTGTCAGCGACCACCTCGGCATTCCTTTCCGGGTCCTCAACTTCATGGCGGAGTACCGCGAACGGATTGTCCGGTATTTGCTTGATGGCTACGCTTCCGGCCTGACTCCAAACCCCGATGTCATGTGCAACCGGGAAATGAAGTTTGGCGTCCTTCTCGACTGGGCTCTCGAAAACGGCTTCGACGCTGTAGCGACAGGTCACTACTGCCGCAAAACGGAACGGGAGGGAGCTCCGGCCCTTCTGGAGGGCGTCGACAACGACAAGGATCAGAGTTACTTTCTTTGCCTTCTTCGGCCGGAGCAGCTCGAGCGGGCAGTCTTTCCGGTCGGCGACCTTCCCAAGCCGGAGGTGCGACGCCTCGCACGCGAGCTCGGTCTTCCCAACGCTGGAAAAAAAGACAGCCAAGGCATTTGTTTTATCGGGGAAGTGAAGATCAACGACTTCCTTGAATCCTTCATTCCGGACAAGCCCGGACCCATCGTCGACCTTAGCGGGACCGTTCTCGGCGAGCACCGAGGTCTTCACCGGTACACCCTTGGCCAACGCCGCGGTATCGGCATCCCCTCCAATACTGACAATGAATTCTATGTCGTGGTCGCCAAGCGCATGGCAACCAACGAGCTAGTCGTCGCCTTCGAGAGCAGTCGTCCCGATCCGATCTGGCACGGCGAAGTCCGCCTCCACCACCTCAGCTGGATTGCCCCCCGAGTTCCTGACGCGCCCTGTGATCTCGAAGTCCGCGTCCGCTACCGCGATCCCCGTGTTCCTGCCCGCTTTGAACCCTGTGGCGACGGCTCCGCTTTGCTCCGGTTCGACGAAAAACAGCGCGCCCTTGCCGCCGGCCAGGTCTGCGCCCTCTACGACGGGCCGAGGGTCCTCGGTGGCGCCATCTACAACTAATCGCGGGCTCTTTCGCGGTGTTCCAAACCTACAAGCTGTAGAAACGGGCTCCCGCCCGTTTCCCGGCGCCCCAGACCTACAAGCTGTAGAAACGGGCTCCCGCCCGTTTCCCAGCG
>CAYFRH010000152.1:0-5951 GCA_964345345.1 uncultured Puniceicoccaceae bacterium
GCGCCCGAGGGCGGCTTTTTCTCGGCTATCGACTCCGGTGAAGTGGGGGAGGAGGGCGCTTTTTACGTCTGGACGATGGAGACACTGAAGTCCGTTTTAGGGAATGAAGACGCTGCCTTTTTCGCAGATATTTATGGCTTCGAGAAACGCGGGAATTTCAAGGAGGAATCGACCGGCCACCGCACGGGTGAAAATATTCCGCACCTTGAGCGACCGCTGGCGCAAATCGCCGAGACCCGCGGGATCGAGCCGGAAGCCTTGCGCGAGCGACTCGACAGCTTGCGGAGCAAGTTGCTCGACGCGCGCATGGAGCGCCACTACCCGCACAAGGACGACAAGGTCCTGACCAGTTGGAACGGGCTGATGATCGAAGCGCTGGCCTATGCCGGAGCCAAGCTCGACCAGCCCAAATATACCGCAGCGGCCGTCCGCGCCGCCGATTTTCTTCTGGGAACCATGGCCTCGGGCGATACCCTCCTCCGCAGTTTCCGCGCGGGCAAGGCATCGCAGACGGCCTTCCTCGACGACTATGCCTACCTTGGCGCGGGCCTTTTGCAGTTGCATGCGGCCACCGGCGAAGCGCGGTGGTTGACGGCGGCACAAGCCCTTGCCGACACCCTGCTGGCCGACTTCCGGGATGAGGCGGAGGGCGGGTTTTATCTTGCCCGGAGCTCCGCCGATTCCGTACTCGCCCGCTCAAAGGCCTTGCAGGGCGGCGGTAACCTGCCCAGCGCTAACGGTGTGGCCGCGCAGATGCTCCTCGAACTTGAGCGCCGAACCGGTGAGACGCGCTACGGTCAGGCGGCGGAGGCCGCGCTGGAATCGCTGTCAGGAATGGCAGCTGGCAATCCGCACGCCCAGGAACACGTTCTCTTGGCCGTGTTGCAACTAATGCAACCGGAAGAAGCCTCCCCCGGCGGCCCATCCCCCGAAAGCGGTAGGACGGGAGAAGACAAGGCCGCTCTCGAGAGCCTTCGTAAAGATCCCGTCACCTACACCCTGAAAACGGCCCGGTCGCAATACCGGTCCGGCGAGACCGGGCGTCTCCTTATCGAATTGGAAGTGGACGAAGGCTGGCACCTCTACGGGCAAAATCCCGAGCTTGATTTTCTAATTCCCGTTTCGGTCGAGCCGGTCAAGAAACCGCGATTGAAATTCGGCACCCTGCAGGTGCCCGAGCCGAAGAAGAAGATCGACCCCATCCTGGAAGAAACCGTCCGCAGCTACGAAGGGACGGTCGTTTTCGAGCTGCCTTTCACCGTCCGCGAAGACGCCCCCTCCGGCCCGTTGCTCCTCGAGGTCAAGCTCCGCAGCCAGGCCTGCGACGCCGAACGCTGCCTGCAGCCGGAGGCCCTTATGCTGCGTTTGAAGGTTGAGATCGCAAAAGTGCCGTAATCCATCCGGCCTACTCACGGTATTTTTATTTGAGGCGGTGATTTGCGACAATTTGGTAAGGAAAGGCCTGATTGCTCTGATTGGTCTCGATGACCTTATTTATTGGAAGATGGCTCAGAGTTATGGGTTTTGAAATGGACGGCTCCCTTGGACGGACTGCGGTCGCGCGATTAAGTTGTATTGGTTTTGTATGGGATTTAACAATACCCGTTTGATGGGAGGGGACGTCCAGAGCGCCCCATCGAGAATGGGCATAGAAAGCTTGTCGAAGACGGAGCGGTAGAGGACGAGGCGGCCCTGCTTGATGAGCTCGTGGCCGATGGCCTCGGCAAGATGGTTTTTACTGACCCCGGGCTGGCTGAAGAGGAGGATGTCTTCGGTCTTGGCGAGGAACTCGCCGGCGAGGAGCTGGTAGATCTGCTGACGGTTGATGGAGGTGTTGAAGGCGAAGTCGAAGCCGCCGGCGACATAACTTTGCGGAACTTCTAAAAAAAGCGGAGCCAAGGGCCTTGTCTTTGCGGGCGCGATTGATGGGTTCGGCAAGGTTTTCCGTCTGCCGAAAGGTGAGAAAGACCGGGCCAGTATAGGCGCCGATTGTTGAGGTCAGGCCCGTGCGGTCGTATTGCTTTTCAAGCCATTCCCGTTTGCGCGCGGGTGGCTCTTTGCGAACGAGGCATTCCCCTTAATAAACGACCCGCCTGTGCCGAGCGCGCCGAGTGGCGGTGGGAGAGGGATTCGACCCCCCGGGACCGTTTCCGGCCCAGCGGTTTTCAAGACCGCCGCAATCGGCCGCTCTGCCATCCCACCGTGAAGAGGGGCCACGGTGGAAGAGGGGAGCAGAGGGGCGGGGGGATGTAAAGACCGGAGAAGGGGAAGGCTTCAGGAGTGTTGGAGCACGGCGAGGACGGCAAAGTATTGGCAGGCGGCCGCGGCGACGACAAAAAGGTGCCAGACCGCGTGGTGAAACTTGAGGGAGTGCCATTTATAGAAGGTGACCCCGACGGAGTAGAGCACGCCGCCGGTGAAGAGGAGGATGAGGGCGCCGCCGGTGAGGGCTTTGACGAGGGGATAGAGGAATAAGACGATGAGCCAGCCCATGGCGAGATAGATGCCGGTGGAGAGCCACGTCCCGCGACGCGGACGGATCCATTCCCGCAGGATGCCGACGAGGGCGAGACCCCAAACGATGCTAAAAAGGGTCCATCCAGCCGGACCGCGCAGAGGGCCGAGGCAAAACGGGGTATAGGTCCCGGCGATGAGGAGGTAGATGGAGGAGTGGTCGGCGGCGAGGAAGACTTTTTTCCACCGCAGGTTCCGGGCGGCGTGGTAGAAGGTCGAGGAAAGGTGAAGCAGAATGAGGCTGCTGCCGTACAGACTGGCCGCTGCGATGAGGTACGGGTCTCCGGTATAAGAGGCAAAGGCCACGGCTACGACGAGCCCGATAATGCTGAGGACGGCGCCGAACCCATGCGTGATGGTATTGGCCCATTCTTCGGCGGGCGTGTAGCCGGAGGTCGGATGCAATTCTTTTTGCGCCACGGTGAGCAATTCTATCCCGCGCTTGCCGGAAGTAAAGTCAGGGTGTGCCTGGTCACGTCCTTTTGACATTGCGGAAAGCCGATGGAGAAACAAGAACCCGCGCTGGTTAGTCCCATGGCGACAAACAAGGAAACATTGTATGCGGCGGTCCGGCAACGGCTTGATGCGCTGACCGACGGGGAAGACGATCGCGTGGCCCTCATGGCGACGATCGCCTGCGAGCTGCATCAGGCCATGCCGCATTTTCATTGGACGGGCTTTTACCGGGTCACGGCGCCGGAACTGCTTACGATCGGACCGTATCAGGGAGGGCACGGTTGCCTGCGCATTCCTTTCCGCAAGGGCGTTTGCGGGGCGGCGGCGAGAGAAGGCCGCACGGTCGTTGTGGACGATGTCGACCGCTTTCCGGGACACATCTCCTGTTCGCCCACAACGCGCTCCGAAATTGTCGTCCCGGTGAAGGACGCGGAGGGCAAAGTTATCGCGGTGCTGGATGTGGATTCAAATCTCCCCGCCGCCTTTGATGAGGTGGATCAGCGGGAGTTGGAGGGGATCTGCGGGTTGATCCGGTGAGGGGCTGAGGGGCGCCGGGCCAACCACTTACAAGTTGGGCTATCCCGTAGAGTCGGTCTCCAGGCCGACTCCCGTTGGAGGGCGGCGGACCAAAGACCGGTGGCTTCGGTCGGCTGCCGTGATCTTTATATTTTCGCTTCCTCGGCAATGAGGTCGTTTTGGCAGTTCCAGAGATTGGCATAATGACCATCGCGGGCGATGAGATCGTCGTGCGTGCCGAGCTCGAGGATGTGGCCGTTCTCTAAGACGACGATCTGATCGGCTTTGCGGACGGTGGAAAGCCGGTGAGCGATGACGAGCACGGTGCGGTGGGCGGTCAGATTCTCGAGGGCCTCCTGGATGAGTTGTTCGGTGATGGTGTCGACACTGGCAGTGGCCTCGTCGAGGATGACGAAGGGAGGGTTTTTGAGAAGCACCCGCGCGATGGTAAGGCGCTGCTTTTCGCCTTGGGAGAGCCGGATGCCCTTTTCCCCGATGTTGGTATCGAGGCCCCCGGGAAGGTTGTTTACGAATTCAAGGGCGCAGGCACCGCCAAGGGCTTCAAGGACCTCTTCCTCGGTGGCGTCTTCGTGGGCAAGGAGGAGATTCTCGCGTACGGTGCCCTCGAAGAGGAAGGGATCCTGGGCGACGTGGCCGATGCGGGAATGGATGTCTTCGAGGGAAAACGAACGGATGTCCCGGTTGTTGACGGTAACCGACCCTTCGGTGACATCGTATGTGCGCATGGCGAGGTTTGCGATGGTACTTTTGCCGGCCCCGGTATGGCCGACGAGAGCGGTCACTTTGCCGGCGGGGAGGGTGAGTTCGAAATTCTTCAGCACCTCGGGCCGGCCCGGATACTGGAAGGCTACCTTGTTGAACCCGACTGTCAGCGGCGCGGCTGGAAAAGGCTTCGGATCGGGCGGATCCTGGACCTCCTCGGGAGCGTCGAGAATTTCAAAGACTCGCTCGCCCGAGGCTTTTCCGGCGGAGAGCATATGATTGATTCCGTGCAGTTGCCCGATCGGTTGATAAAGCATGTTTGCGTAGAGCAGAAAGGCGATCATCTGCGGGAAACCGAACTCCACCTGTCCATTGAGAATGAGGAAGCCGCCGAGGCCGATGACCGCGACGGTGCCCATCTGCGTGAGGAAGGTGGTGCCGGGGCTGTAGGCGGCCCAGCGGAACATCGCGCGCAGGGTCGTGTGACGGAGGCGTTCGGCGCGGCCGTCAAAACGCTTTCCCTCGCGTTTTTGCAGGCCGAAGGTCTGGATGAGGCGATTGCCCTGAATGTCCTCGACAAGGAGACTGTTCAGGTCGCCGGCGGATTCCCGGACTTGTTTCCAGATCCGCCGCGACCCTCTTGCGTAAATAAATCCAAACACGATAAGGATGGGAACGGGCAGGAAAACAAACCAGGCGAGAACCGGGTTGGTGACAAAGAGCATCACTGTAACGCCAATGATGGTGACAATGGCGCGGCCGCCGAGCTCGGTACCATCAAGCAGTGCCCGTTCGACCGCCATGACATCCTCGATCACGCGGGAGGAAATCTCCCCGGACTTGCGCTGGTCGTAGAAGGAGACCGGCAGCCGCAACAGCTTTTGATGCAGATCCCGCCGCATATCGAACAGGACGCGCTGCTCGAGCGTGTTATTAAAGATGATACGTAGGCCGTTGAAGATTTCGCTGCCAAGGTACAAGCCGACGATACCGAGAATCCCAAAGAGCAGGGTTTGCTGTTCCCCTTCGGCTTTAATATCGGTGAGGATGTTTTCGATGCTCTTGGGAATGGCAATCAGCAGCAGGGTCATCCCGATTGCCAACAGTTGGACAACAAGGAAGAGAGCCCGGTAACGGAACAAATATTTGGAAACGCGCCAGATGACTTTCATAAGGAAGGTGAAATGGTGCGGCCGCTTTCCTGTCTTGTCAAAGCAGCGGGCGAGGGGAATGGCTTGGAAGCCCGGCTTTACAATTCGGCCTGCCCGGGCAAGGTTCCTTCGCAATGAAGTCATCGGAAAACGGGCCCACCGGCGTGATCTGCTACGACCTCCCCTCTCCCTACCTGCCGCATGAGGCAACCGGCTTGCTGCACCTTCCGCGCTTTATTGCGAAGATCCGCAAACATTTGCGGGGCGAGTTGCCGTCCTCTTATCAGCGGAATTTCTGCCGTGGCTTCGACCGCTTCCTCTGCCTGCATCTCGGCCTCGATCCGAAGGAGGTCATCCGAGCGGTCGAGGAAGCCGGGGAGGATGGCGAGTTGCTTGAGGGAAAGCTTCGCGCCCTTTTTCCGGAGGATCTTCGCGCCCACATGTGGAATCGGGAACTTGTGCAGAAGGGCATGAGTGAGATGGGCCGGGAAGCGCTGCAGAAGGCCAAGGAACAGATGGGAGCGGGGCACCGGCAGGACCTGCTTTCCTTTGCCGATATGATTGAGTTCGACGAGGGCAGGATCTCCTGAG
>CAYFRH010000153.1:0-5877 GCA_964345345.1 uncultured Puniceicoccaceae bacterium
TTCGTCCACAACGCGGATACCCTGCGCGGCAAGGCACAGCACCGCCGCCAGGACGCGGGAAAGGGGGAATTGGCGCGGAGCGGAGAGAACGGGGAACCGGAAACCATCCTTTCACGCTCCGTGCAACTCGGCTCCGTCAAACTGGGAGTGCCGGGGAAACTGGACCTTGTAAAGGGGGAACCGGGGGTGACGGGAAGGTCATGTATTCCCGATTTGAATACAAAAAACGTTCTCCCTCCGCGGCTTTATCATCTATCTAATCGGTCGATACTACCGGTTTGTAGAATTCGCTCGGCTGTAGTATCCTCCGTGGCACCCCGCCGTGAGGCGGAGGACATTGATCCCCCGCGGCTCCGTCATCGACCTGACCGGCGGATGCTACGACATTATCATCAACCTCGCCATCGACGGGAACGCCCCACCATCAACAGGATACCAAGACCCAACACCAGCGCGAAATGCGCAGGTTCGGGCACGGGAGTTGTCACAACCTCAAAAAACGCATCCGTTTCCTGCGCGCCAGGAACATCATTCCATTCCGAACCGGAAAGATAGAGGGCGCGCCCACCCGGGTACGGATCGTTCATTATGGAAACACTCGCTAGAGAAAAGTCGTCCAGAAGTGCGAAGTACTGTGTGCCGACATCAAGAACCGAGCCCGTCCCGTCAAACGTGTGGGTCACGTCCGTTCCAGTGACCGTGACGCCCGTATTTTGAAAAAGAAAACCGGACGTCGCGGTCCCCTCGGGAGGGTCGGGCCGGAAGTCATAAATGGAAAGCGTGCGCGCAGAAGTTAATCCCGTCGGCACTCCCGATTCGTGAAAAAAGGTAATGCTGTCCAGACGCGCCTGCGTCTGACCCTCCAATGAGCCCGTTCCGTCCCCCTGCTCGTCCAGGGTAAAAGAAAAGCCACGAAATGATGAAATTTGTGTTGGTGCAAAGGAATCACTCTCAGGCTGATAGCTCACGGTGTATTGCGCGAGGGCCCACCCTGTAGCTGCAAACAGACCAAAAACCGCAAAACAGCACCGGCCAAAGAAACGAGGAAGATCAAATCCCTGCAAATCCATCATATGACCAAAACTTATAAAATTCATTAGATTGTCAAGAATCCGCCGTTGACTTCCCGCGAATCCAACCGTAAGGCGATTTAACCTCTGACCGCATGTGTAAAACACCCGCCCGACCCGCGCGGATTTTTGACAACATAGGGAGCCGCAGATGAAGGATAGATCTATCACCTCAACCACCTAAAAGCAATTAGGGTGGTCAGGCGGTTGTCGTCAAGGTGTTGGGCGCGCGGTCCGCCGTTTACTCATTTCCAAATACCCGGGCGATATGCACGGCTATCCTTCCTGTGGATCCTCCCGGGCAAGCGACCGATGAGGTTCTGGAGGCGGAAAACACCTTTGTAGTACGTTGCTAACGGGGTCGCAATCCTTGCCATAGCCGCGCCGAAAAGCTGACCACCTATCCCTGACTGCTGTATCCGCTTCCTCCGGGGAGCAGCTCCGTCATCGACCTAGCCGGTCGATGCTACCTCCCCGTACCATGCGCCGACTTGTAGCATTGGCCGACCCGTAGCATCCCGCCGTGAGGCGGATGATAGCAGCGGAGGTTTCATCCGCCTCACGGCGGGATGCTACGGCCTAACGGCTAGATCTGCTTCCTGTCCGCTTTGCCGTCATGCGGAGGGCTTCCGGTTTTTATAAGGGGCGATCCTCCCGACCGCCTTCCTTTTACTGCGGAGACCGATTAACGGTTGCTCAGGCGCTCTGACATTTTTCATTGTGCTTTTGAGGTTCAAACCACCATTCAAGCCATGTCCAAAACACCCGCAATCACCTACGCCGGGGAGCTGGAAGCCCTCACGGATGCGCTCGCCGCCGCTTTCCCCCACGGCAAATCCGAACCATGACGTCGGAGCTTAGCCACGCCCACCGCGCCTTCGCGCACTTGCAGGCGGACAAAGCGGGGCTTTACCGGGCCATCCTCGCGTTGTTTGTCGCCGAGAAGCAGCACTTTACAATCGCCCTGCGGCCGGGCGAAGTGCGGGCCGCGCTTGCGGAGGGCGTCCACGGATTGCCCGCCGCGCCTTCCCTCGAGGAGATTGAAAGCGCCCTCCGCCAACTGACGGACTGGGGGAACCTCGAAAGCAGCGATGACCAACAGGATGTCGCGACCGTCGAGGATTTCTACCGCCCGCGCTTTCTCTACCAGCTCAGCGCGGCGGGGGAAGCGGCCGAGCAGGCGCTGGCGGTTTTCGACGAGCAACTGCGCAAGCCCGGCGAGCTGCAGACAACCGCCCTTCACGACATCATGGAGTTGCTGGAGTCCCTTCACGCCCTCGGGCAAGCGGAAAACGACGATCCGGCCAAAGCCCATCACCTTCTACGCAGCCTCTCGGAGCGCTTCACCCAGCTCACCTCCCGGGCGCAGACCTTCATGCGGGGCGTTCAACGGACCGTCGATCTTCACGGGATGGATCTTGAGGACTTCCTTGCCTACAAGGAGCGGCTCATCGAATACCTGCAACGCTTCCTCGGCGAACTCGTCACCGCCACCAACCGCATCGCCGCGCTCATCCTCGAGATCGAGCAGACCGATCTTACGGGCCGCTTCCGGGCAGTCGCGGAGCGCGAAATCGCCGATCAACTCGACCCCGGCCCCGAAGCCCTCGCCGCCGCCGAACACGACTGGCAGGAACGTTGGCACGGATTGCGCCGTTGGTTCATCAGCGGGGAAACCCCTTCCCATGCGGAACTGCTGCGGGCCCGCGCCCGCTCCGCCATTCCGGCCCTGCTGAGCACTGTCGCCAACCTCAACGACCGCCGCACGCGCCGCACTGACCGCTCCGCCGATTGCCTTGCCCTCGCCCGCTTTTTCGCCCGCGCGGAGTCGGAAGCGGACGCCCATCGCCTCTGGCGCACGGCTTTCGCTCTGCATTCCGCGCGTCATCTCCGCATCGATACGGAGACCCTCGACGCCCGCGACCAGAGCCGGGAAACGCCCCGCACGTCATGGCTTACCGCCATTCCGCTGCAGATCACGCCCCGTCTCCGCAAATCCGGACGCGCCGCCGCCCGCGGCCCCGCACGGACCATTGTCGATCTCTCCCGCGAGCGGGAGGCGCTCGAGCGGCTCACCGCCCAGGAAAGCCGCCAGATCGAGGCCGCCCGCGAGCGGCTCGCCCTTGGACGCCGCATGCGGCTGGGCGATTTCGAGCCGCTCGACAACATTGCTTTCCACCTCTTCCTCGATCTCCTCGGCGACGCCCTCAACCGCAAAACAAGCGCCGATGCCGCCGTCGACGTTGCTTCCGCCGACGGCTCCCTGCGCATTCATCTCGCTCCCACTGATGACGGCACCGTCGCGACCGTGCGCAGCGAACACGGGGATTTTCACGGCCGCGACCACTGGATCACCATCGAACGCCAATGATCGCGACGCAACCATCCCTCCGCAGTCGCCTCGAGCAGCGGTCGCAACGTCTCCGTGAAGAGGTCGATGCCTCCGTCCGCGCGGAACGCCAGCAAGCCATCCGCACCTTGCTGCGGCGTCCCCTGCTTTTTCCCGAGGGTCCCACCGCGGGGGAATTTGCCCGCGTCCGCCGTCACGGAAAGTACCTCACGGAATGGTTTGCCCATCATGCGGCATGGACCCTCAGCATCGGCGCCGAAGTGATCCGACTGCGCAAAACGCCCGCGGACCCGGAGGATGCCACCCGCCCGGCGGCGGACCCCAAAAACGGCGAGCCCTTCAATCGCCGCCGGTACGCTCTTCTTTGCATCGCCTTGAGCGTGCTCGAACGCGGCGACCGGCAAATCACCCTCGGCACCCTCGTCGAACAAATGGCCGCCCTCCTCGCTGCGGAGCCGGAATTCGGGGAATGCGGTGTCTTTCTCGACCGCGAAAAGCAATCGAGCCGCCGCGACCTCGTCCTCGTCCTGCGCCTCCTCGTCGAACTGGGCACCCTGCGGCGCGTCCAAGGCGATGAGGACAACTTCGTCCGCAATCGCGAGAGCGATGCCCTTTACAATGTCGAACGGGCGCGCCTCGCCGCCCTGCCCGGCGGCAACCGCAGCCCGTCGCTCCTCCCGGCGGAGGCCGTCCACGTCCACGGAGCCCTCCTCGATACCGCCGCTCCCGCGACCCGCGATGCACAGAACCGGGCCATCCGCCTCAAGATCGTCCGGCGCCTGCTTGATGATCCCGTCCTTTATTACGACGACCTCACGCCCGAAGAGAAAGCCTACCTCGAGCGCCAGCGCGCCTTCATCCTCCGGGATCTCGAAGACGGCACCGGCTTCATTCCGGAAATCCGGGCCGAGGGCATCACGCTGTGCGATTTTTTCGGAGATGCCACCGACATCGGGATTCCCGAGGAAGGCACCGAGGGCCATCTCACGCTTCTGCTCGCGACATGGATGGCCGACCATCTCCGCAAGGGCAACGACGTCCTCACAACCGGGGACGCCCTCGCCGAGACCCGCCGCCTGATCTCCCGCCATGCCCGCCATTGGCGGAAGGATGCTTCCGAGGAAGGGGCCGAAAAGCGCCTCCTCCCCGACGTCCTCAAACGCCTTGAAGGACTCGGCCTCCTCCGCATCGAAGCGGAGCACATTTTTCCGCGACCCGCCATCGGGCGTTACGCTCTCGTGGAAGATTCCGGGAATGACGCTTCTTCAAAAAACGCCACCGCCCCCGAATCCGGGCTGTTGGATTTTAGTTAAGCCCACCGCCGCACCTATGTTCGCCGACGAAAACACCTTGCCCAGCCCCGCCAGGACCCGCTGGCAGCCCCTCCGCGCGGGGCTCCTCAACCTCTTTCGCTTCGATAAAGTCGAGTTCCCCTTCGCCGATGGGCGCCTCCTCCTGCGCGGCAACAACGGCTCCGGAAAATCCCGCGTCCTCGCCCTGCAACTTCCTTTCCTTATCGACGGCGAGACCAGCTCCCACCGCGTGGAACCGGATGGCGACCCGGCCAAGCGCATGGAGTGGAATTTGCTCATGGGCGAATACGAAGACCGCCTCGGTTACACATGGATTGAATTCGGACGTATCGATGAAGACAATACGCCTGTCTATTTCACCCTTGGCTGCGGCCTTCGCGCCACCAAAGGACGCGGCCTCCATGCGAAGTGGTTTTTCACGACATCGCGCCGCATGGGAGCCGATTTCAAACTCCACAACGAGACCCAACAACCGCTCAGCCGCCAGCAGCTGGCGGAAGTTCTCGGCGAACACGGCAGCATCTACACCAGCGCCCGCGATTATCGCCGTGCCGTCGATGCCCGCCTCTTCGGCCTCGGCGGGCGCTACGAGGCTCTCGTCGAGTTGCTGATTCGTCTCCGCCAGCCGAAGCTTTCCGAAAAGCTGGACGAGCGCGTCCTCTCCGACGCCCTCAGCGAAGCGCTGACGCCGCTGCCGGAAAATCTCATCAACGAAGTTGCCGAATCCTTCCGTGGTCTTGAAGCCGACCGGCTCGAACTGGCCGGTTTCCAGCAGGCGCAGGCGGCCGTCTCCGACTTTCTCGAAGAGTATCGCGGCTATGTGCAAATCGCCGCCCGCCGCCGGGCCGAGGCCGTTCGCTCCACGCACTCCGCCTACGAGCAGGCCCAGCGCCGCCTGCGCGAGGCGGAGGAAGCCTTCACCGCCGCCACCCGCGAACACGAGACCCTCGAAAAGGAAAGGACCGGATTGGAGGAGGCCCTTGCCGCCGACGAGACCACCCTCCGGACGCTCCGCGAAAGCCCGGAAATGCGCACGGCGGAGGCCCTCGATCACGCCCGGAGCGACGCCGACAAAACCGATCGGCGCGCCCGTGAATCCGAGGCCGATGCCAACCGGGCCGACAAGGCATACCGGACAGCGGCT
>CAYFRH010000154.1:0-5866 GCA_964345345.1 uncultured Puniceicoccaceae bacterium
AAGGCCGAACTCGCGCAGCGCCTCGTCGCGGCCGGGCAACCACCCAGGGTCCTCGCGGCGAAGTGCGTCCTCGGGGATCGTGCCGAAGAACTTTTCCAGGCCGCCTATGACGAGCATGCGCACCGCCTTGCCCCTTATTTCGCCAACGTCGGAACCCCCCGCAGCCATGTTTGATTGCCTCCGGAAAGAACGGATTCCGGTCCTGCGGGAAACGGACGTCCTCGTCCTCGGAGCCGGGAGCGCAGGCTGTGCGGCCGCCCTCGCCGCGCGCGAAAACGGCCGCCGCTCCGTGACCCTTGTGGAAAGGTACGGGTTTCCGGGCGGAGTCAGCACCCAGGTCCTCGACACCTTCTACGGCTTCTTTACCCCCGGGAACCAGCCGCGCAAGGTGGTCGGCGGCATTCCCGACCGCGTTGTCGACGCCCTCGACCGGCAGGGCGGGATTTTCCTGCGCCCCAACACCTACGGTGCCGGGACGGGAGTAAACTACAATCCGGAACTCCTCAAGCTGACCTGGGACCGCCTCCTTGCCGGGGCGGGCGTCCACCTCCTCCTGCACGCCACCCTCG
The DNA here is from genome assembly GCA_964345345.1 of uncultured Puniceicoccaceae bacterium. GTDB lineage: Bacteria > Verrucomicrobiota > Verrucomicrobiia > Opitutales > Oceanipulchritudinaceae > Oceanipulchritudo. Next base: position 570 of record CAYFRH010000154.1, read on the forward strand.
TCGATGCGGAAACGGCCCCCGACGGTCGGGTGGAGGGCGTCGTCATCTGGACGAAGCGGGGCTTCTTCCGCATCCGCGCGCAACGCTTTATTGATACCACCGGCGACGCCGACCTCTGCCATTTCGCCGGCATCCCTTACGAGAAGGCGGGCGACCTCGAACCGGCGCAGACCCTCACCACGACCTTCCGCATGAGCAATGTCGACCTCGGGGCATTCGAGGCGGCAGGCGGGAAGAAGATGCTCATGGCGCGCATGGAAGAGGCCCTCGAAAAGGGCACCCACCCGCTTCCGCGCAAGGCCGGCAGCGCCCATAAAATGAACGCGCGGGGATGTGTCTCCACCGTGGCCGTGCGCGTGGCCGACCTCGATCCGCTCGACTTCGAGGAGTTGACCCTCGCGGAGCAGGAGGGACGCCGCCAGGCATTCGTCTACGAAGCCTTTTTCCGCGACTGCGTCCCCGGCTACGAGGAGGCCAGTATCATCGGCCTTTCCCATCAGATCGGCATCCGCGAAACCCGCCGCGTCTACGGCGACTACCGGCTCACGAAGGAGGACTGCCTCAGCGTCGCCCGCTTCCCCGATAAAGTCCTCCTCTGCGGGGCGCCGATCGAGGACCACCGCAAGGCCCGCGACGGTACCGACGAAACCGTCTGGGGATACATCGGAGACGGCGACGCCTACGATGTGTCCTATCGCACGCTGGTGCCGGAAGGTCGCGACGAGGTCTGGGTCGCCGGGCGTTGCTTTTCGGCCACGCACGATGCCCACGCTTCCTGCCGGTCAATGGGGCAGACGATGAGCATGGGGCAGGCCGCCGGCCTTGCCGCCGCTCTCAGCCTCGAGGAGGACAGCGGCGCGGGCGCCATCACCGTCGACCGGCTCCAGGATCGGCTCCGCGCCCTCGGCGCCGTTCTCGAGGTCCCCGACCGCGTCGCCCGCACCGCCGCCGCCGCATGGAAGGACAACCTTCACACCAACCTGAAAGATGAACCACAAACCCTCCCTTCCGAATGAATAAGAAACCATGGAAATTCCTCGGCCTGAGCTTTGATCACATGCACCAGGGCGATCTGCTCCGGCTCGTGCACGAACATCCCCGCGCCGAAATCGCCGGCATCTACCACCGCGAAACCGGCCCGATGGAAGAGACCATCGCGAAGTTCAACATCCCGCGCGAACGCGTCTACACCGATCTGGAGACCTGCCTGCGCGAAACCGGCGCCGATGTGGCCATGCTCTGCCCCACCACCGGGGCGCATGCCGAGCTGGCCGAAGCGGTGGCCCCCCACGGGCTGCACCTCCTGATCGAAAAGCCCTTCGCGGCCAACCTGCGGGACGCCGACCGGATCGTCGCCGCGATGAAGGATACGGGAAAGGAACTCCTCATCAACTGGCCCCTGCGCTGGGTCGCGAGCCACGTCACCGCGAAGCGCCTCCTCGACGAAGGCGTCATCGGGGAACCGAACGGCCTTCACTACTACGACGGCAACCGCGGGCCGCTGCGCCACGGCGCCGACAAGATCGAAAAGGAACCCGGCGTGAAGGCCGACAGCTGGTGGTACCAGAACGACAAGGCCGGCGGCTCCCTCCTCGATTATCTGGGCTACGGGACGACGCTGGGCACCTGGTACCTCAACGGCAAGGCCCCCATCGAAGTCAGCTGCATGGTGGACGAACCGGAGGGCCTCGAGGTCGACGAGCACAGCCTCACCGCCGCCCGCTACGACTTCGGGCTCGCCAGCTTCGAGACGCGCTGGGGAACCTTCAGCGATCCATGGCTGCACCAGCCACAGCCAAAAACGGGCTTTGTCATCACCGGCACCCGGGGCACCATCGCCAGCTACGATTACGAGGAAACCATTCGGGTGCAGACGGAGGACTGTCCGGAAGGCAGGGATGTTCCCGTCGACGAGCTTCCCTTCGAGGGAAGCAACGCCATCGCGTATTACATCCATTGCCTTGAGAACGGGCACCGGCCGCAGGGCCCCCTCTCCCCGGAAATCGCACGCATCGGCCAGCAGATCGTCGATACCGCCTACGCCAGCGCCCGTGAAAAGCGTACCCTGCCCCTTTTTACCTGAGCAAAAGGAGCGAATCATGAGTGAACGAAACTACTCCCTGCAAGGCACGACCGAGGAGCGCCATCTCGAGCTTCCCACCTTCGATTACCAGCCGCCCCGACCGAAAACATGGGAACCGCGCATCGGCATGATCGGCTGCGGGGGAATCACCGCGCAACACCTTACCGCGTATCAAAAAGAAAACTACAACGTGGTCGCCTTCTGCGACCTTGACGAGGCGGCGGCCCGTCGCCGGCGCGACGAGTACTACCCGGAGGCCGGGGTCTACACCGATCCGGCGGAGCTGCTGCGGCGGGACGACATCGACGTCGTCGACATTCCCCTGCACGTGAAACCACGCGGGGCCGTCATCGAGGCCGCCCTCGAAGCCGGCAAGCACGTCCTCAGCCAGAAGCCCTTCGTCCTCGATCCAGCGGAGGGCCACCGCCTCGCCGACCTCGCCGACCGCAGGGGACGGAAGCTCGCCGTCAACCTCAACGGGCGCTGGGCACCCTATGTCCGCTGGATCACCCTTGCCATCGAGCACGGGCTCATAGGGGAAACGCAGAGCATCGACCTGCAGATCAACTGGGATCACACATGGGTCAAAGGGTCTCCCTTCGAGAAGATGGAGGACCTCATCCTGTACGATTTCGCCGTACACTGGATCGACATGACCCGGCTCTTTTTCGGGGGTAAACAGGCCTCCGCGGTCTTCGCCTCCGCCGTCGACGCGCCGCATTCCGAACTCGCCATCCCCATGATGGCCGCCGCTCAGTTCCGCTTCGACAAAGGCCTCGCCAGCCTGACCTTCGACGGGCAAAGCCGCTTCCTTTCCGGAGAAGGCTGGGTCATTGCCGGCAGCAAGGGAACCCTCCGTTCCCGCGGCCCGGTGTGCGGCAGCGACGGCATTGAAATCGAAACCACCGATGGCAAGTCCAGTCTTCAGGTGGAGGGCTCCTGGTTCCCCGACGGCTTCCGCGGCAGCATGGGCGAGCTGCTCTGCGCCATTGAGGAGGACCGTACCCCGCTCAACGACGGGCGCGACAACCTCGCCTCCCTCGCGCTGGTCTTCGGGGCCCTGAAGAGTGTCCGCGAAAACCGCATGATCGAGCTGGAACCGTGAGCTTTGTCCGCACCGTCCTCGGAGACCTCCCCGCCAGCGAACTGGGGTGGTGTTACGCCCATGAGCACATCATCATCGACGACAGCGTGGCCACGCTGCGCTTCCCCGATTTCCACCTGCCCTCGGTGGAAAACGGGGTCGCCGAACTGCGGCGCTTCCGCCGCGATGGTGGTTCCGCCATGGTCGATTCCATGCCCTGTGATGCCGGGCGTAATGTCGGGAAGCTCGCGGAAATCTCCCGTCGCAGCGGCGTTCACATCGTCTGTCCGACCGGCCTGCACCTCGCGAAATACTACGACGACGGCCATTGGGGCAACCGCCTTTCCCTCGAAACCCTTGCCGGGCTATTCGTGGCCGATATCGAGGACGGCATCGACCGCTTCGATTACGGCGCCCCCGTCGTCGAGCGCACGCCCCATCGCGCCGGGGTGATCAAGGTTGCCGGCGGGCTGGAAAAGCTGGATGACCGCGAAGGGCGGGCCTTCCGCGCAGCCGCCGCCGCCGCCCGCCGGACCGGCTGCCCCATCCTCACGCACTGCGAGCAGGGCACCGCCGCCCTTGAGCAGGTGGAGGTTTTCCGCGCCGCCGGCGTGCCGCTGGAACACGTCGTCCTCTCCCATACCGACCGGAAACCGGACCCGGCATACCATCGTGAGGTGCTGCAGTCCGGGGTAAACCTCGAATACGATTCCGCCTTCCGCTGGAAGGACCGGCAGGACAACCCCACCCTCGACCTCCTGCGGAAGCTCTTCCCGGAGTTTCCCTCCCAGCTCATGCTCGGAATGGATGCCGCCCGCCCCGCGTACTGGAAAAGCTACGGAGGGGCGCCCGGGCTGAGTTTCCTCCTCACCGACTTCGCGGCGGCGCTCCGCGCCGCCGGCTTCACCGGGGAGGACCTCGAGCGCATCTTCGTCGCCAATCCCGCCCGCACCTATTCCCTCGCCACCGGCGCCTAATCGAGCCCGGGGAAGTGCGCGCTCGTAAAGCCGTGGCGCTTGTAGCTGCGCATGGCGAACTCGTTCGACCAGTATCCGTCCTCCTCCGGCATGTTCGCGAGGATGGGATGCGCATAGGGCGCGCCCATGAATTCGCAATGCCCCGCCTCGATGGCCGCCTTGAGCTTTTCAAGGAAGTCGGGCATCTTCTCCGCCATCTAGTCGATGCTGTATCCGGAGGCCTCGAAGACGTATCTGGCCTCCGGTACCTTCTCCCGGAAGACATCAAAGATGGTCTCGTAGGAGGCCCGGATGACCTGTTCGTACTTATCCTCCTCGAGGAAAGCATAGTTCAAGTTCGCGTGGAAAATCGCTACGTAGTTCTGCATGGAAAATCGCTGCGTTACGGCAGCCGGAACGGATCCGCCGTGGTTTCGCTGTGTTTGGCGAGGAGGGCGCGCATTTCCTTGTGCACCCGCGCTTCGGCGTCGATCCGGTTCCGGGTCTCGCCAGGATCGTCGGGAAGATAATAGAGGGCCTCGGCCCTCGCGCCGCCGGAATAGGCGGTGTACTTCCACCCGTCGGCCCGCAGGACGGCCCGCCCCACTTCCTCCCGGCGTTCCGGGGAAAGGTCGATCGGGATGACAAGGTGGTCCCGCAGGAAAGCCGACCGGCCCTCCAGCAGGGGGCGCAGGGAGCGCCCGCGCAGATGCGGTGCCCCTTCGCGGCCACCCGCCCCGGCGTAGTCAAGGCAGGTCGGCATGAAATCGAGACCGGAGACGATCGCCTCGTCGTCCACACGGCCCTCCCCGCTGTCGTAGCGGCCGGGAGGCACCGCGATGAAGGGAACGCGCAACGTTTCCTCATAAAGGGAAAGCTTGGTGAACCACTGGTGCGCCGCCATGCCCTCCCCGTGGTCGGAGGTGAAGACGACGAGGGTGTTGTCGGCCCAGCCGCCGGCTTCCAGCCCCTCGAGGATCGGGGTGAGGCAGCGGTCGACGGTCTCCGTCATGCTGTAGTAACTTTGCAGGTACGCACGCCAGTGCGCCTCGGAAAGGTCGGTTCCGTGATTCCCCGTCTCGGAGGCGTAGCTCTTCTGGTGCCGGCGCTTTTGCAGGTATTCGGCTTCGTCCTCCACAGCGTAGTGGTTGGGGGGCAGCGGTGGCAGGAGAGT
>CAYFRH010000155.1:0-5847 GCA_964345345.1 uncultured Puniceicoccaceae bacterium
ACGTAGAAGTATTTGTTGAAGGAAATCTCGTAGTCGATGACGGTCTTGCTTTCGTCGATCCAGGCGTCGGGGACGTGGGGGAGGACTTCCTTGTCAAAGTAGGCGCTTACCTTTGCCGCGGCTTCGGCGGGCAAGTCGTCGCCCATGTAATTCATGGGGACGTTTTCGGTGTCGCGGAGTTCGCTGTCGGGCTCGTAGCCGCCGGCTTCGCCTTTCTTCTCGTTGGCGAGGACGGGGGCGGCCTCGGGGTCGCGCCAGGAGACGGCTTCGAGAATGGCCTTGAGCTGCGGCGCACCGAGTTTGAGCTGCAGATCCTTGAGGGCGGATTTGACGTCCTTTTGGAACTGGTTGAAGTCGTGCGAGAGGTCCTCGCCGAGGTGTTGGTGGAGCTGTTCGGCGGCTTGGAGAAGCTCGCGTTTGGCGGTCCAGAACCTGGGATCAAGGAGTTTCTTTTTGTCGGCGGCTTTGCGGTCGATTTCCTCCTTCTCGAGCCAGTCGTCGAGGGCGTCCTTCTGCTCCTTGGCGTTGAGGAAGCCGGGTTCGTAGACCAGCTCGCCCCATTGCTCGAACATCCACTGCATTTCCTCGGCGAGGCGTTTGTCGAATCGGAGGGTTTCGATGTGCTCGGCGGTGAACCGGGCGAATCTGCGAAGGGGGCGCTCGACGGTGATTTTCCAGTAGCCGAAGTCGCGGTTGTCGAAGACCCGGGCTTTGAGACCGTCGACGGCTTCCTTGCCGTTGTCGGCGAGGTCGAGGTAGGCGCGGGTGATTTGCGCGATGTGGGCGGGGGTAAAGGCGCAGTTTTTCTCGCCGAGGTTTCTGCGGAGCTTCTCGTAAAGCTCGGAGGCGTCGATGAGCTGGACCTTGCCGCGGCGGGCTTCGGCTTTGCGGTTGCTGAGGACCCAGATGTAGGTGGTGATGCCGGTGTTGTAGAAAATGTTGTTGGGCAGTTGGATGATGGCTTCGAGGAGGTCGTTCTCGATAAGGTATTGGCGGATGTTGCTCGCACCGCCCCCGGCGTTGCCGGTGAAGAGGGCGGAGCCGTTATGAACGGTCGCGATGCGGCTGCCGAGGGGAGCGTCCCGGAGGCGCTTCATTTTGCCGACCATCTCCATGAGGAAGAGAAGCTGGCCGTCATCGACGGCGGGGGCGGCGCTCACGGTTTGGATCTTGCCGGAGGCGTCGGGGAGCCGGACTTCGAAACGGGGGTCGATGATTTCGGTGTGGGAGCCCTTTTTCTCGAGGATTTGGCCCTGGTCGGTCTTCCAGCTCTTTCCGTAGGGCGGATTGGAGAGCATGAAGTCGAAGCGGAGGCTGGAGAATTCGTCGGTGGCTAGGGTGGAGCCGAATTTAATGTTCCCGGGGTCGTTGCCCTTGATGAGCATGTCGGATTTGCAGATGGCGAAGGTCTCGGGGTTGACCTCCTTGCCGTAGAGGTAGGTGGCGGCGGTGGACTGGATGGGACCGTCGGGAAGTATGATGTAGTCCTGTGCCTCGGTGAGCATGCCGCCGGAGCCGCAGGCGGGGTCGTAGATGGTGATGACGGGCGGGAGCTGGTCCTTCACGGGTTCGATAAGGAGGTGGACCATGAGCTGGATGACCTCGCGCGGAGTGAAGTGCTCGCCGGCCTCCTCGTTGTTCTCCTCGTTGAACTTGCGGATCAGCTCCTCGAAGACGTACCCCATGCCGAGGTTGCTGAGGCCGGGGAGTTTGCGGCCGTCGGGGCCGATGACGTCATGGTGGGAGAGATTGATGGTGGGGGCGACGAATTTCTCGATAACGCCGTGGAGGGCGTCGGCCACGGCCATTTTGCGGATCTGGTTGCGGAGGTCGAACTTTTCGATGATCTCCGCGACATTGGGGCTGAAGCCGTCGAGGTATTGGTTGAAGTTGGCTTCGAGCTGGGAGGGGTTCCCGAGGAGCTTCTTCAGGGTAAACCGGGAGGTGTTGTAGAATTTATATCCGGAGGCGTCGCGCAGGCCTTCGGGGTCGAGGATGGCCATGTCGGCTTCGTCCTTCTGGAATTTCACCTCCGCGAGGACGGCGTCCTTGGTCTCTTCGAGCAGGCAGTCAATGCGCCGGAGGACGAACATCGGGAGGATGACATCGCGGTATTTGCCGCGGACAAAGACATCCCGAAGGCAGTCGTCGGCGATCGACCAGATGAAAGAGACAATGCGATTATGGGAAGAGTGGTCCATGGAAAGATTCAATCTGAGTGCAGATTCAGGCGGTCGAAGAGTGTAATCCGGGAGAGCGAGAACGAGGATCCGGCCTAAGCGGCTAAGGGAGCCGCAGTGCACGTCTGATGTGGTTAGGAGGATGGAAAGGGCCGTTTTAGTTGTGAAGCAAAATCGACGCAGTATCGGGGGAAGGCTTCGGTTCCGTTAGCGGGCCAAGTGGATGGCAAGGGTAAGGGGAAGGCGGGTTTCGCCGGGGAAGCGGTCTTTTCAGGCCTGAAAAGCCCCTCATAAGCACGAATTTACCGTCGGATATTACCTTACCGAATTTTCCGGCAGTGCCTTAATTGGGTCCGACTCCCACCAACCCCATATTTATCCGGTGGATCGACCTACGGGAGCGGGGCTTGTGGGAACAGCTTGAGCTGATCCAACAGCCGTTGGCCTATTCCTGGAAGCCGTTCCCGTCCGCGTGGAGCGAAGAAGACATCTGGAGGAACTGCTGCCGGAACCGTTGTGCGTGGATGTGCCCACTGCCGAGCAGGCATTTTTCCCACGCGGCCTCCGGGGCACGAGACGACGATCAGCTCTGTCCGAACACTTTTTCCCGATGCCATGCCAAGTGCTTTGGGCTGGGTCGCAGGGTAACGCCTTCAAGGAATTGTAGTTCTTTCTGATGCCGGGTTTTGAGCCATTCCGTTTCCGGACCCCACTCCGTAAACACCTCTTCTGCCACGATTACCCGATGCTTCTGATCCACGGTCCAAAGCCCCTCGTCAAACATCCAGTGGGCGTCGCGGCAGAGGGCGAGCCCATTTTGGGGTCGTTATTTCGACTCTTTGAAAACTGGTGGATATGGGCAGCTTCGACGAGGGAGTGACCCTTGCGCGTCTGGATTCCATATCCGGTGAGGGCACAGGTAAACCGGTACTGGGTGACCACGACCACCCGAAAACGGGCATCCCGACCGGTGGCGATAAGGCCGGCATCCTCTTCAACCCTGTTGTAATCGAGCTTTTTGAGTTTGGCTTTGCTGAATCCGAAGGCTGCAAATAAGGCGCTTTGTTCAACGCGCGGAAACCACGTCTCCACAAGAATCTTTCGTAGATGATTACGGGTACGTTTTGCCCTTAGATCGGAAATAAAATTTACATCCAGTTGGACATGCTCCGTGCTGTGCAGCCCCCGGCTTGTTGTTTCTTCCCTTGTCCGTGGTTTCCAGAAACCCTGACTACCCAAATGATGAAATGGCAGATCCAGTCCAGGCCTTCCGCCCCATCGAGGTTGACAGATTGCCCAATAGGCATCGAAGCGCAGCCTGAGGTCTGCTGTTTTGAATAGCAGGGGAGGATTCAATTTCCCTTCCTCGGCCAAATCGATTACACAGAGAAGCAAGAGGGGTTTATGTGGTGCATATCTTTCTTTTCCTTGCCCCTTCGACGACTGAATATTCGGATTCAGTCTGCTGTAGGGGAGTTCGGAGAGTTGAATCGAACGGCGGTCGGTCCTTTCTTCCTATACGAGGAGGCTTCTTGCTCGGTTGGATCCGCCAGCTCAGCCGGACGGTTGCGAAACCAAATTGGCATGGCCGGCAAGGTAGGAAGGCATAAGTGGAAATTCCATTAAAAATGCATGGAGCGGGGTGCCGGTGGGGCCGCTCCTCTTTTATTCATCTTCTCCCACCCTAACAGGCGCACCAGATCCTCGAAAGGGTGGAGCTTGCGCGGGAGGCGAAATTGAGATCGACAGGGAATGGGTCCGGTTCGGCGGGGGAGGCCGGGGAAAAGGAAACGAAAGGAGAAAGCGCAGCGGCGGGGCGTCGGACTCCATCGCCCTTACGGGGCGCTTGGTTTTTTGCCATCCCAACCCCGACCGGCGCCCCTCCTTCGTCGGGGCTGGGTCGGGCTAATTTCCAAAGGCCCTTCTTCGGGCGATTTCTGCCATTGGCACGCCCTTCGGCGTCGGTTCCCAATCCATCACGAAGAAGGCTTACCCGCTCCGATTAGCGAGGAAGCACAATTCAAGCCTTGGATTCTACCTTAACAAACTGTTGATCAGTAACGTAATCTTTTCCGACCCCGATCATATCAACGGGTGCCTCCACTTAAGCCCCGGGAAACGGGAAAAATCGCTATCCGTTGTGATCCACTCGCAGCCGCACTCAATCGCTAAGGCGGCGTGCCATGCGTCTGCCACCAACTTGCCCCGCGCAGCTGTCCGACGGCACAAGCTCTCAAAAATATCCCAGTTGCGATGGCCGGGTTGTAGGATCCGCGCCTGCGGGCGTATCCTCAGCTCCTTGCAGAATTGCAGCGCAAGCTCCGGCGGGGTGGGATCCTTGAAAATGCGCGGATTGGTCACGATCCGCACGAACCCGCTCAAAACGGCTTCCGAAAGACCAAAATCTCCGGGTCCCGTGGCCATTTCCGTCAACCAGGCCGCGTAGGCGTCGTGCTCGGGCGAGGCATCTTTCCGGTGGGCGTAAACCAGCACATTCACATCGCACAGGATCATTTTGCCCTTCCGTAGTGCGCCTCATCCTCGGCCGCCAGCAGCTCGCCCGTTTTATCCAGATCCATCCCCGGTTGGACCCCGCGACCGCCGCAGGTCAACAGATGAAAGGCCTCCCCCTCAGCGGGTTTTTCCGAAAGCGCCGCCTTGCCCGCCTCCGCAAGGAATGCGCTGAGGCTCTGGCCCCGCCGCTTCGCCGTTTCCCGGAACCGTTCCGCCAGTTCATCCTCGAGTATGATGCTCGTACGCATAAGTAATACCATATTACAAAATGCGTATGTGTCAAGGACCTGTGCCGCCGAGACGGGCCGGTGTTTACACCAGCGCGGGCTGACTTTGGGCTTCACGATGGTAATTTCCCCAGTGATTTTGATCGCCGGAAACAGCTGATACGACGACGATGCTCTGGATCGGCCATGAGGAACCGAGGGCGGCATATTGCGCCGCCGTGGCGGCCCGGGGGATGGGGCCGCGATCATAAATTTAACAAAATTTTTGATTTCAAGCAGGGCGATTTTTCTGTATTAATAATGCTCTATGGTCAGGTTTTTCCCCGTTCTTTTCTCATTCTTTCCTTTTCTTTTGGCGGCGCAGCAGCCGACGGTCTCCGATGTCCGGGCGGAGCAGGTAGCCGGGAGCAAAACGGTGGAAATCCGCTATAACCTTGCCATCGACGGGGGCGATTCGGCGACCGTGATGGTGAAGGCCTCCCGCGACAACGGCGCGACCTACGAGGAGGTCCCGGCCGGGTCTCTGAGCGGGGCTTTCGGCAGGCGCCAGTCGGCGGGCACCAACAAGACCATTGTCTGGGATGCCGCCGCCATCGGCTGGGAGGCGGCCCTCTATCCGCAAGCGCGGGTGCGCATCACCGCAACGGTGCCGGCAGGGATGCCAGCAGACATGGTCCGCGTACAAGGCGGCACCTTATCCACGAGCAACGAATTGGATGGAGTTGTGGTGGATACCTTCTTCATCGGCCAGACCGAAGTTACCTGGGGCGAATGGAAGGCGGTGCGCAGTTGGGCGGCCTCGAACGGCTACGACATCGGCAGTCGCGGCGAAGGCTGCGCGGACGATCATCCGGTGCATACGGTCAGCTGGCACGACGTCGTGAAGTGGTGCAATGCGAAGAGTGAGATGGAGGGGCTGGAGCCGG
>CAYFRH010000156.1:0-5808 GCA_964345345.1 uncultured Puniceicoccaceae bacterium
GGTTTCATGCGAACGCTGCCGCCGGCGGCCTGGATGAGAGCCAGCCCGGCGGCGACATCCCACAAGCGGATCGACTCCTCGTAATAGACATCAAAGATCCCCGTCGCGACGTAGGCCATGGCAAGGGCGGCTGCGCCGATCATGCGAACCTTCTTATATGGGGCGATGCGGGCAATGAAGGCCTCCATGCGCTCCGAAGAGGTATCCATACCGGCGGGAAAGCCGGTGGTCAGGACCGCCTGATCGCGGCTTTGCGCCCAGTCAGGATAAATCGCCCGGCCGTTGGCGTAGAAGTTTCCGGCAACGATGCCGGTGTAGCACTGTCCGGCAATGAAATCGTGAACAACGCCGAGGACCGGCGTCTCGCCGCGCATGAGGCCGATGCTGATGCAACAGGCCGGATTTCCCCGCAGAAAATTATGGGTGCCGTCGAGCGGATCGACGACCCAGTAAGGCTCGTAGCGACGGGTCAGTCCGGCATCGCCCCCCAGTTCCTCGCCGTAAACGGGGTAGTCGGTGGCTTCGGCAAGGCGGCTCCGGATGAGTTTTTCCGAGTCCCGGTCGGCCTGCAGTTTGACGTCGTTGCGGTTCAGCAGCTCGATTTTGCGGAGCTCCGGAGCCTGTCCGGCCAGCTTTCCGCCGGCTTCGCGGGCGATGGTTTCGGCGGTGCGCTGGAGGTAGTCAAGATTCATGAGGGGATTCCTGCGGGTGATCCCCTTTCCTGTCAGGTGGAGCCGGGCTGTCAAGGAGGGCGCGCAAGCGCTCCACGGTTTCCGCTTCCGCGGGGGGCTTGTCCTTACGCCAGCGGAGGATACGGGGGAAGCGCATGGCGAGTCCGGACTTATGGCGCGTGGAGGGACGGAGGTCTTCGAAGGCGATTTCGAAGACCTGTTCGGCCGGGACGGTGCGCACGGGGCCCCGGCGCGCAAGGGTATGGCTCTTGATCCAGCGGTCCATGCCGCGCAATTCTTCATCCGTCAGCCCGGAATAGGCCTTGGCAACAGGCACGAGGCGTTCCCCCTCCCAGGCCGCAAGAGTGTAGTCCGTGAAGAGGTTCGCTCGGCGCCCGTGCCCGGCCTGTGCGTAAACGAGAACGAGGTCGGCGCGGTACGGTTCCACTTTCCATTTCCACCAGTCCGCGCGGACGCGGCCAACTCGGTAAGGCCCGTTGCGACCTTTCAACATGATTCCTTCCACGCCCCGCGCGCGGGATTCCGGCCAGCGCCGATGCAACTCGTCCCAGTTCTCGAAGGTGATTCGAGGAGACAGGCGCAGGATGTTCTCCTCCGGGAGCAGGCCCTCCAGTCGTTGGCGCCGCTTTTCCAAGGGTTCCGCGCGCAAATCTGCTCCTTCGAGTTCGAGGCAGTCATAGGCGAGAAAGACGGCGGGCGCCCCGGTCAAAACCTCCGGAGCAAGGTCCTTGCGCCCGATGCGCCGCTGCAGAAAATGAAATTTCAGGGGGCGGCCGTCTTTCCAGCACACCACTTCGCCGTCGAGCACGGTCCCGTCGGGAAGGGTGGCGGCGGCCTCCCGGATTTCGGGAAAGGGCTCGGTGAGGCGTTCATCTCCCCGCGACCAGAGGTGTGTTTCCCCGCCGCGGCGAAGGAGTTGCGCGCGGAGGCCATCCCATTTCCACTCCGCGTACCAGTCGGCGGGATCGCCCAATGCCGCCGGATCGGAATCCAGCGGGGAGGCGAGATAAAAGGGATAGGGCAGGGCGCGGCGCGCCTCCGCATTGGCATGGTCGTCATTCAGGGAGCGGAAAAATTCCTCCGTCGGTTGCCATTCGCCCATGAGGCGATGGGTCAGCGTGGAGCGTTCGATGCCGAGGTGGTCGGCAAGGGCGCGGATGAGCAGTTGGCGGGAGACCCCCACGCGCAGTCCCCCGGTCATCATCTTGTTCACGACGAAGCACGCCTCGCGGGAGAGGGACAGCCAGAAGTCCTGGAGGAGAGCCAGCTGAAAGCCTTCGCCCCAGTCGCGCAGGGGGAGAAGCTTGTCCGCAATGACGACGTGGAGAGGCAGTTCGTCGGCTCCCTTCTCGTCGGAAAGGGGAAGGAGGAGGGCTGCTGTCTCCGCGAGGTCTCCCACGCGTTCGTAGCATTCCTCGACCATCCAGTCGGGATGGCCGGAGAGTTGGGCCGCCCATGAACGCAACCGGCGCGAGGGCATTTTCAGGTCCAGTTTGTGCCCCGTAAAAAACCAGACCGCCCAGACGGCGTCCGCCGCCGGTGCCTCGGCAAAGTAACTGCGCAGCGCTTCCAGCTTGTCGGTGGTCTTGTTGGAGGTGTCCAGCTCGTGGAAAAGTCGGGCAAAGGCTTTCATGGCGAAAAGGATTCGGCTTTACGCTTTTCAGCGCGGCGGTTCCCGTTATCGTGTGGAATCCCGTTATTTGAATAGACTTTTAACATCCTCTAATCATGTCCGCTAAAGCAAACACCCGCAACCCGAGCAAAGGGAAGTCCCCGGTCGCGAAAGGTTACCATTTCAACACCGAGACCACCGTCGAAGGCTTCAGGAAATCCATCCTCAACCACCTGAAGTTCACGCTCGCCCGAGATACCGAAACGGCGACAAGCCGCGACTGGTGGATTGCCACCAGCCATGCTCTGCATGACCGCGTTCTCGAACGTTTCATTCACACGATGGCGGTACACAACCAGCAGAATGTTCGCCGTGTCTACTACCTGAGCCTCGAGTATCTCATGGGACGGATGTTCCGTAATAATCTTTTCAATACAGGCTTGTACGACACGGCGCGGGAGGCGCTCGACGGCCTCGGGCTTTCGCTGGATGATCTCGAGGAGCAGGAGGACGACATGGGACTCGGTAACGGCGGCCTCGGGCGCCTCGCCGCCTGCTTCCTCGATTCGCTCGCGAGCATGGAGTATCCGGCCGTCGGGTACGGGATCTACTATGAATTCGGGATGTTCCGCCAGAAGTTTGTCCACAACCGCCAGGTGGAGCGACCCGATTCATGGCGGAAATTCGGTTGCCCGTGGGAGATCGTCCGCCCGGAATATACCATGACCGTGCGGCTGTACGGGCGCGTGGAAATGCATTTCGACGACCGCGGAAACCCGTCCCCGGCATGGGTGGACACGCGCGAGGTCAGCGGGCTGCCTTACGACATTCCAATCTGCGGTTACGGGGGCGACACCGTGAACTTTCTCCGCCTCTGGGAAGCGCGCGCCTCCCAGGATTTCGATTTCGATATCTTCAACCGGGGCGGGTATGCCGAAGCCGTCCGGGACAAGGCGGAGGCGGAGACGATCTCCAAGGTGTTGTACCCGAATGATTCCTCCGAATCGGGGAAGGAACTGCGCCTCGTCCAGCAGTATTTCTTTGTCGCCTGTTCCCTGCAGGATATCATCCGGCGCTGGCGCAAACAGAACAACGACTGGGACAGTTTCCCGGAGAAAGCGACGATGCAGTTGAACGACACCCACCCGGCGGTGGCCATCCCCGAGCTGATGCGGATCCTCGTCGACGAGGAGGGGCTGGAATGGGACCGGGCATGGGGAATCACCCGCAAGGTCTGCAACTACACCAATCATACCCTCCTTCCCGAGGCTATGGAGAAGTGGAGCGTTCCCCTCTTCGAGCGGGTGCTTCCGCGCCACCTGCAGATTATATTCGAGATCAACCGCCGTTTCCTTCAGGAGGAGATCGAGGTGTATTGGCCGGGGGACGACAAAATGAAGGAGCGACTCTCCCTTATCGAGGAGTCGGAGCCGCAAATGATTCGCATGGCCTTTCTGAGTGTCGTGGGAAGCGGCTACGTCAATGGGGTCGCCGCAATGCACACGCAGTTGCTAAGAAAAAACCTGTTCCCGGAATTCGATGAGCTTTATCCCGGCAAGATCCAGAACAAGACCAACGGGATCACTCCGCGTCGCTGGCTTCTTTCCTGTAATCCGAAGCTGGCGGAACTGATCACGGAGGCCATCGGCGACGGCTGGGCCGCCGACCTCGACCAGTTGCGCCAACTGGAAAAGTTCGCCGACGACCGCTCCTTCCGGGAGCGCTTTGATGCCGTGAAGCGGGCGAACAAGGAATCGCTCGCGGATATGGTCCTTCGCGAATGTGGAATCCGCATTTCCACCGATGCCATTTTCGATGTGCAGATCAAGCGCCTGCACGAATACAAGCGGCAGCACCTGAACCTGTTGCACATCCTCCACCTTTATCGTCGGCTTCTCAACGACCCGGACTACGACATGCACCCGCGGGTGTTCTTTTTCGGGGCCAAGGCGGCGCCGGGCTATGCCCTTGCCAAGACGATCATCCATGCGATCAACGCGGTCGGTTCGGTCATCAACGACGACCCGCGTATCAACGGAAAGCTCAAGGTGGTCTTTATGCCGAATTACCGCGTGACCCAGGCGGAGAGCATGATTCCGGCGGCGGAGTTGTCCGAGCAGATTTCCACGGCCGGCAAGGAGGCGAGCGGCACCGGGAATATGAAGTTTGCCGCCAACGGCGCCCTCACGATCGGGACGCTCGACGGGGCCAACGTGGAAATTCGGGAGGAGGTCGGAAAGGAAAACATCTTCATCTTCGGGCGGACCGTGGAAGAAGTGACCGACATCCGCCGACGCGGCTACAATCCCTATGACCGGTACTTCGAGAACGAGGACCTGCGTGCGGTGGTGGACTGGCTCGGGACCGATTTCTTCACACCGGAAGAGGGGCCGGTCCTGCGCCCGGTACGGGACAGCCTACTCGGCGGCGGCGATCCATTTCTCGTCCTCGAGGACTTCGCGGATTACCTGCGCGCTCACGGGGACGTCGACAAGGCTTATCGCGACCGCGACCACTGGACGCGAATGGCTCTGCTCAACACGGCCCGGGTGGGCCAGTTTTCCAGCGACCGCACCATTCGCCAGTACGCGGAGGAAATCTGGAATCTCCAGCGCGTGCCGGTGAACCACGGGAATAAGGAATGAGCAGGCCCCGGCGCGGCATTTTCGCCGGCGTCCCCGCCCTGCTTGCGACCATTCTTTTGTGTAGCGGGTTATTCGCTACAACGCAGGAGCAAATCCTCGCCGACCTTTCCCCGGAACTGGAGGAGGATCTCGTCAATCCCTTGACGGTGGCGAAAACGGCGACCTTTGCGGACGGGGAGCGGCTGCGCTTCAAACTCGGTTGGAGCCTCTTTACGGTGGCCCGGGCGGAGTTGACGACCGTTCCGGCCATGTATCGCGGTAATGAAGCGCTACAGGTCCGGCTCCGCGCGCGCACCAACGCCTTCGCCGATGCCTTTTACAAAGTGCGGAACCTGAGCGTGAGCTGGATTACCCGCGAGGTCGGGGCGAGCCTTCTCTACGCCGCCCAGCAGTCCGAAGGCGGTGACAAACGCAATACGCAGGCGGTCTTCGACCCCGCGGAGTTGACGGCTTATTACGAGAATTTCCACAAGGACGAAGTGCGCGATCCCGTGCCGATCCTGCCCGGAACCTTTGATCCGCTGGGGATTGTCCTCTTCGTGCGCACGCTTGATTTCGAGGTGGGGGACCGGCTCGTCATTCCTTCCAGCAACGGCAAGGAATTTTTTTTCACCGTTGTCCATGTTGTGGACAAAGTGACGCGGCGGTTTGCTTTCGGGAAGGAGGAAGCCTTTGTCCTTGAGCCCGATATCAAGGATCTCGGCGGCGTCTTCAAACGTTCGCCGGATGGCTACCTGCGCTTTTTCTTCAGTACCGATGAGCGCAAACTGCCCTTGCGCATGGAGAGCAAAGTTGCGGTCGGCCGCTTCTGGGCGGAGTTGACGGACGTCGAAAGCCCTTAGGTAAAAAAACGAGTCCC
>CAYFRH010000157.1:0-5802 GCA_964345345.1 uncultured Puniceicoccaceae bacterium
GTCGCCGCTGAGGTTCTGCGGGCGCGGGGACGAGCCCCGGCCGTACAAACAAGGTTTTCTCCGTTTGCAAAACGTCGTTGTATCTTTATTTTACAATCATGGCTAAAATTCAATCATTACAAGCATCCGAAGCAAACGCGCAGCAGCAAGAGCTGCTCGAAGAGGTTAAAAAGAAGATGGGCTCGGTTCCGAACATCCTCGGGACAATGGCGCATGCGCCCGCGGTCCTGCGGTCCTACCTCAGCTTCAACGAAGCGATGAGCGAGTCCAGTTTACCGGCGGGCCTGCGAGAACGCATCTCGTTAGCCGTCAGCCAGCGCAATCATTGCGACTATTGCCTCGCCGCCCACACCGCCCTCGGGAAGATGGCGGGACTGTCGGAGGAGGAAACGGTTGATGCGCGCAGAGGCGAAGCCTCCACGCCGATGGATGCGGCGGCTGTTAAATTCGCCCTGCGCGTGGTGGAAACCAACGGATTTGTCACCGATGAAGACCATGAAAACGCCAAAGCCGCCGGGTTGACGGAGCAGCAACGGATCGAGATCGTCGGTATGGTCGCCTTGAATTTTCTCACCAATCTCTTCAACCACGCCGTCGACACGGAACTGGACTTTCCCGCGGCTCCGGCCGTGAAAGCGGATTGATCGACACGGAGACCGTCTTTTGAGCTAATCCTAAGGCGGCCTTTATTTATGCTTTTCCGGTGGATTCCATGGAAGTGGTTGTTGCGTCGCACGGCGGAACGGCACGGCTTTTTGGATCCCTTCTCGGTTCTTGCGCGCCTGCGCCAATTTTCGCAGCCGTCCGAGGTGGCCGAGCCGATGGAGTTGATCCGGGCTGGCGCGGTGTTTCACGCTCGCGGATTAATCAACACCAAAGCAATTCAGCACAATCTTGACTGGGTCTGGCCTTACTGGGTGGAAAGGCAATTCAATCCCGGATACCATGGATTTGTTCCGCGAGCCTTTTCCTTCAGCCACATCAATTTGACCCATCGGAATTGGACGGCGGTCGGTCTTCCGGACGGAAATCAGTTTGCCATTGTTGATCCGCGTGGACTGCTGACGCCGTTACCGGACGGTTGGTCGCTCGATTGCTGGTTAATCGGGGAGAATGGCAGGTGCCTGTTGCCCGCGCTGTCGGAGAATACCTGCCAATCGGTTGATCGCTCCGGCTCTCCCACAATCAAGACCTTAATTAAGGAAAATGGGCTTTCGCTACACCTTCGCGCCCGCATGGAACTTCAGGAGGATCGGGCCGTGGTACGTCTTGATGCCCATGCAGAAGGCATGGAAAGGGATCGGCTTGTTGTCGCGATTCGTCCCTACAATCCGGAAGGGATTCAGTTTATTGATCAAATTGATATCGGGGGAACCATTGCAGCCATTAAAAGCGAATCCCTCTGTCATCTCCACCTCGGCGAGCGGCCGGAAGCCATTCACATGGCCCACTACGCGGATGGCGATGTTCTCGAAAGGGTCAGGCAAGACGGCGATGCCGATCATGTGCGCTGCCATGTCGGCATGGCCACGGCGGCCTTCGTCTGGCAGTTGGGATCGGACGGGACGAAATCGGTCCAGATCCGCATTCCGAGGGATCAAGAAGAGGTGGCCGGTCCGTCGCCGGATACCCAACGGAAAAAGGACTTTTCCCACGCAAGGACAGGCGATTTGCCGAGACCGCAAACGAACCGGAAGCAAGATTCGAACGTGAGTTCGGTCCAATCCGGTTCCGATCCAGCCGACGTGAAGTGGCAGCAAGCGCGGGCGGCTTGCCCTGAAGTCAGGCTGCCGGATTCCCGCTTCCAAGAGCTGACCGAGCAGGCGATTCAGACACTTCTGCTGTTGAGCAGCGGAGACATTGTTCCGGGGCCTTACACTTACAATCGCTTCTGGTTCCGCGATGCGGTCCTGATGCTTAACGCTGTTCTCGCCCTCGGCCAGGAGGAGCGTGCACGCGCGCAAATCGATCGCTTCGCGACGCGCCAGAGGGTGGATGGATATTTTCACTCTCAGACGGGGGAATGGGATTCCAACGGTCAGGTTTTGTGGATTCTCCGGCGCTTCCACCTGATCAGCGGGCGACCTCTCCCGGAAGCCTGGCTACGACCGGCCGAAAAAGCGGTCCGCTGGATCCACCGCAAACGCCGAAGCGGAAAGCGGCCGCCCGAGGCCAAAGGGCTACTTCCGGCCGGCTTTTCCGCAGAGCATTTCGGGCCGAATGACTTTTATTACTGGGACGATTTCTGGGCCCTTTCCGGGCTGCGTTGCGCCGGGGACGTTTTTCGTGAACACGGTTGGGACAAGGCCGCCGCGACAGCTCATGAGGAAGCCTCTGCGCTGGCGGACGACCTTGAACGTTCCCTTTCCTCCGCCTTTAGCCGCCGGAGTGCCCTTCCGGCCGCTCCACTCCGCCGGATGGATGCCGGCGCCATCGGCTCTCTCGTCGCCGATTACCCGTTGCAGGTCTACGCAGCTGATGACCAGCGCATAGGAGCCACGCTCAACTGGCTTCTGGAAAACTGCCTTCACAAGGGCGGCTTTTTCCAGGACATGATCCACAGCGGGATCAACGCCTACCTAACCCTTGATCTCGCGCAAAGCCTCCTCCGGCGCCGAGATCCGCGCTACCGCGATCTGATCAACACGGTGGCCGGTTTTGCCACCGAAGCGGGGGACTGGCCCGAGGCCATTCATCCGCGCACCGGCGGCGGATGTATGGGAGATGGCCAGCACGGCTGGGCGGCTGCGGAATGGTTTCTGGCCGTCCGGGCTCTTTTCGTCCGCGAGGAACCGGAGGAACTGGTCCTCGCATCCGGCATTTTTCCCGAATGGCTTTCCAAAGACCGGATTTGTTCGTTCGGGCCCACCGCCACGAGTTTCGGGGAAATTGCCGTTGAGCTTTCTTGCGTAGATGACAAACTTTACTGCTCCGTTAAAGGCAATCTCCACCGCTGGCCTGAGCGCATTCGTCTTGCCCCGCCTGGTTTTCAAGAAACCCTTCTACATGAAGTAAACAACTCGGTTACCCTGCAACGCGCATGAACATCGCCATGTTTACGAACACCTACCTGCCGCATGTCGGCGGGGTGGCGAATTCCGTTACCACCTTTGTCCGGTCCTTCGAGGAGGCCGGTCACAACTGCTTGGTCGTGGCTCCCAAGTTCAAAGGGGCGGAAGCTTCCGACGAAAAGGTCCTGCGCGTTCAGGCGATTAAGGAATTTAACGGGACCGACTTTTCCGTGCGGCTTCCGGAACCGGTCCGCATTTCCGAGCGAATGCAGGAATTTCGTCCGGACATTCTCCACAGCCACCATCCGTTTCTTCTCGGCGACAGCGCCCTCCGGGTCAGTCGCCGCCGCGGGATCCCGGTGGTCTTTACGCATCATACCCTTTACGAGCGCTACACTCATTACCTTCCCGTTAAACTGGAGGGCATGGAGCGCCTCGCCATCCTCCTCGCCACCGAATACGCCAATCTCTGCGACCATGTCATCGCGCCCAGTGAAAGCATTGCCCGCCTGTTGCAGGAGCGCGGAGTGACAACGCCCATTTCCGCCATTCCGACCGGGATCGACCCCGATCAGTTTGCCGCCGGCGACAAGGAAAGAGGACTTGAAAATCATGACCTGCAAGGAGAGGGCCCCGTGGTTGGCCATGTCGGTCGCCTCGCCGAAGAGAAAAACCTGCGCTATCTTGTCGGGGCGGTCCTCCGTTTTCTCGAATCCACCGAGGATGTCCGCTTCCTTCTCGTCGGAAAAGGACCGATGGAAACGGAACTGCGTGAATTGATCGACGCCAGCCCGGCTTCAAACCGCGTCCGCTTCGCCGGTTCCCTCAGTGGAAAGGATCTCGCCGACGCCTACGCCGCCATGGACGTTTTCGCTTTCGCGTCCACCTCGGAAACGCAGGGAATGGTCCTTGCCGAGGCCATGGCCGCTGCGAATCCCGTCGTCGCCCTTGACGCTCCGGGAGCGCGCGAAGTCGTCGAAGATCGCCACAACGGCATCCTCCTTCCCGAAGATGCCCGGGAAAACGATTTCGCCAAAGCCTTAGCCGTGGCCACCGAACCGGAAAAAAATTCCGGTATGCGCGACCACGCCCTACAAACCGCGCGGCGCTTTTCCCGTCAGCGTTGCGCCGAACAGCTCCTCGACGTCTACGGTGCCCTGCGCGAGCGGGAGCTCAATAACCGGCCCCTGCCGGGAAAACGCGAAAACGATTTCGAGACCATCAGCCGCCGCGTCGAACTCGAATGGGACCTTCTCGCCAAACGCGTCGCCGCCTTATTTGCCGCCCTCAGCATAAGTAATGAGGATACGGAAAGCCGTTGACATCCATTTTTACGTAAGTTCGAGACTATTTTGTGAAGTTTCTTCTGTTATGCTAAAGATCACGTCATAGTATCCTCATGAGTACACTGCCATTCCTGCGGATTGCCCGCGGGCCTTTTTAATCTGCACGCATACCAAGCTCCAAGGTCTGCCCTCTTTGGCGGATCTGCTCCAGTTCCTCAATGGTTTGAACCCGTTCGAGTTCGCGACGGAGGGTTTTGGAGCCGGGGAAATTTTTGGCGAAGGCTTTCAAGCGGGGGCGCATCCAGTTGATTTTGTCCCACTGGCCCTGTTCGCGGTGGGCGAGGAGAGCTTTTCCGTAGCGTAGCATGACCTCCCAGCGTTCCTCAGGCGTAGGGAGAGGACCTTCCTCGCCCGTGCGCAGGGCGTGTTTGATGTCGCGGAACAGGAAAGGATTTCCGAGGGCCCGACGCCCGATCATAAGCCCCTTGACCTTGCCGGCGGATTTGATGCGGCGAACGTCCTCCGCCGTGCGGATGCTGCCGTTGCCGATCACCGGTATGCGGAGAGCATCGGCAACCGCGTGGATGGCTTCCCAATCCGCTTCCCCGCTGTAGCCCTGTTCCTTAGTGCGACCGTGCACGGCCACGGCCTCGATGCCGACGTCCTCGAGCCGACGCGACACCTCCACCGCGTTGATGGAATGTTCGTCCCAGCCAATGCGGATCTTGGCCGTGACCGGAAGGCGGTCGGTGACCCGGCGCACCACGGCGGCGGCCACCTCCTGCAGCAGGCGGGGATCGCGCAAAAGAGAGGAACCGGCACAGTTGTTAACGACCTTCGGCGCCGGACAACCGTAATTGATGTCGATGAAGTCGGGAAGCAGTCGGTCGGCAATGCGGTCCGCCGACTCGGCCATCTTGTCCGGTTCGCCCCCGAAAATCTGTACGCCCATGGGACGTTGTTCCGGGGTGAAGTCGACCATCCGCCATGCTTTGTCCTCGCTGCGCTCATCAAGAAACTTGTTCGCCATGACAAACTCCGTGACCATGACGTCGGCTCCGTACTCTTTGCAGATCTCCCGGAAGGCGCAGTCCGTGAAGCCGGCCATCGGGGCAAGGTACAGCGGCATTTCCGGAGCCCCGAAGAACGGCAGACGCGGGTTGTCGAAGGCAGTGGGCATTATGCTGACAAAAAACGAAAGTTGTCGCATCGGCAATGGTAAGGGTGCCGACTTCCGCAGAAGGCCGTTGAAGCTCTTGGCGGTCCTTCAGACCGCCATCAACGGGGAGCGGGGTTGGCAACCCCGGCCATCGACCGCGTTTCTGCTTTCCCGGGGCCGGGTCACCCGTAGCATCCCGCCGTGAGGCGGATGACACCGCGTCCCTGCGTTTGCGGGGGCGGGGCTCAGGCCGGGGCTACCTTACAGATTTGGTTTCCGGGAGGAACGAGCGGCCCGCCCCGGGATGCGGACAAAAACCTCTCCTTCGCGGCCTGAAGGGCCGCGG
>CAYFRH010000158.1:0-5781 GCA_964345345.1 uncultured Puniceicoccaceae bacterium
GGATCTATACGAGCGAATTGGCGTAGAGACGACCTTTGAAGTGGATATCACTCCAACGAAGTTGTTCAAGCGCGAGATCGTACGGCCCAAGTACCGCTTCCAATATGGGTCGAAAAACCGTAGCAGTTGGGATTGCCTAAAGAGGTGCAGGAACAGCGCGGAGACAGTAGCAAAAATGCTTTCCCTCAAATAGAATCAGGCCGTGATCCAGTGGTTTCGTCTCCCGGGCAGAGCAACTTCACTTCTGGAAAATAGGTCCGGTATCGCCTTGGATCCCGGGTCAGAAGACTCAGGGCTCCGTGCTGAGCATGAGCGCCAATATAGAAATCAGGTAGTGGGGAGCGCTTCAGCCCGCCCCGTCTACGATATTCCATGAAGGCTTTACCTGCCAGAAAGGCCGCCGGATAGGGCAGTTCGGTTCGCATGATACTGGTTTGCTCAAGTGCTTTGTCCAATTTTCCGCCTACGGTAAAGGCGATGGAAACCTCGGCGTAGATGATGGGATTTATGAGTAATTCACCGGTCGACGCGGCTTCAGAAAGAGCGTTTTCGGACCAATCCGCCCATTCTGAATCATCGGTGAACAAGTCAATCAGGACATTGGCATCGATCAAGAACATCGTCCCTATTCCTCTCTTGTTTTCCCGAGGATTTCATGGGTGCTGAATCCCGCATCAGCTATGCCCCGCAGCTTCTGTAGCGACTTGCGGACTTTTTCCTCACGTGCCCGACTAGCCGGGCGAATCAAAACCCCTCCCGGGGCTTCCTCAAAGACCACTTCCATATGCGGTGTCAGCCCGTATTGCCTACGGTACTTCTTGGGTATGGTCACTTGGCCCTTGATTGTCAATTTCATGGTATTACCTATGTAAATAAGTAATACCCAGTCAAGAACAGCCAAGCAAGGCTTGGACAAAATTGGTAGGCGGTCGGGGACTCGAACCCCGGACCAAGAGATTAAAAGTCTCCTGCTCTACCAACTGAGCTAACCGCCCGCGGGAACATGGAAGCCGAGGCCTCCAATCGAAAGGGAAATCCGAAAAGCGGGGGCGGGGGATGGCAAGAAAAATTCCGGGCGGAATCAGGCTTTTGCGTTCCGATAGGCGCGAGGGGAGGTCTGGTGCACGGCGCGGAAGGAGCGGTGGAACTGGGAGATGGACTGGAACCCGGTTTCGTGGGCGATGTCGGTGACGCTCCGATCGGTCTGGCGGAGCAGTTCGGTGGCGTGTTCAAGGCGAAAGCGGGTGACGTACTCGTTGTAGGAAAGGCCGGTGGAGTGGTGAAAGACCCGGGAGAGATGTTCGGCGCTGACCTGGCAGGCGGCGGCGGTCTCGGAGAGGCGGACTTTCCCGGAGAGGGCATGGGCGCGGATGTAGCGACAGGCGCGGGCGACGACGGCAGGCAGAGATTCCAGATGGGGGTCCCCCTGCTCGGCGAGGAGATGGGCGAAGTTTTCCGCTGCGAGAGCCAGCATCCGGCGCACGGCCCGCGTTTTTTCTGGTCCTGCCGAGGGAGATTGCCGGTAATTGGTGACCAGTTCTTCGGGGTCGAAGCGGAGGCGATCCTTGGCGGCGAAATGGCGGATCCGGTTTTCCATGCCGGGCCGGATTTCCTCTTCGCGAAAGCCGCGGCAGATGAGGTAACCGATGCGCACGCCGTGAATGTCGATGGCCACCGCGATTTCATAGAGGCCTAAGTCGCAGCGACTGGAATGGCCCTCTGCACCGCACCGGGCGAGCAGCTGCTGCCGTTGCTGAAGGCAGACTGCGCGGGCGCGGTCATCTTCCTGCAGACAGCGGCAAAGCACGGGATCGTGCCCGCTTCCCCCGCTCCCCCAGCTATCGGCCAGCTCCACCTGAAGCCCGGTCAGCGCGCTGAAATCCTCCCGGAATTCCCTCCATCGGGGGTGGCGGGCCAGTCGCTCATGGAGGGCTCGGTGAATGATCCGGGGCATACCGGGACGCTTGGAAATTCAATGAGCGAAATCAAGCATCAAAAAATGCGGATATTTATCAGCAGATGCGTTGTCTTCAAGGGGTCCTTTACTGGTAAGCTGCAGCTATGACCGCAACAAATGACCCCCTTGGCCTCAACAACACGGTATTGCGGGACGGACACCAGTCACTCGCGGCGACGCGCATGACGACGGAGCAGATGCTGCGGGTGGCTTCCCTTCTCGACGAGGCGGGTTTTGCGGCCCTTGAGACGTGGGGCGGCGCGACGATCGATTCCTGCCTGCGCTTTCTGGCCGAGAACCCCTTTGATCGGTTGCGCAGCCTGAAGAAAGCAGCTCCCAAAACTCCCCAGATGATGCTCCTGCGCGGGCGGAACATCGTCCAGTACACGGCTTTTCCGGAAGACGTGGTGGATGCCTTTGTCCGCTGCACGAAGGAAGCCGGCTGCGACATCTTCCGGATCTTCGACGCCTTGAACGATCCGGAAAATCTACGTCCGGCGGTAGAGGCGGTAGTTCGTGCGGGCGGGCACGCGCGTGGGGAAATCTGCTACACACTCAGTCCGGTGCACACGGTGGAGCGCTTTCTGGAATTCGGGGAGCAGCTTGCGGAAATGGGCTCGCATTCGCTCGCCCTGAAGGACATGTCCGGCATTCTTGCGCCGGGTATATGCGCCGAACTGGTGAAGGGGCTGACGGAGCGGACGGGCCTTCCGGTGGCGGTCCACAGCCATGACACGGCGGGGCTGGCTCTCGCCACCTATTACGCCGGCGCGGTCGCCGGCGCGGCCTCGGTGGACATCTCTTTACCTCCGCTGGCGAATGGCTGTGCGCAGCCGGACCTGACGCGGATGATGACCGTAATGGAGCATCATGCGCGCCGTCCGCGGATTCCCGATCCAGGCCTGCTCGCGGAGATCGAGGAAAAGCTGCAGGAAATTTATGCGGAGTTGAAACCCTTCATGGACCCGGCGAACGAGCGAACCGACTCGCGTGTGCTGAAATCGCAGATACCGGGGGGAATGCTCAGCAATTTCCGGTACCAGCTCAAGGAGCTGGGCATGGCGGATCGCATGGACGAAGTGGTGAACGAGATCTCGGTGGTGCGCGAAGCCCTCGGCTGGATTCCGCTGGTGACTCCGACTTCGCAGATTGTCGGGACGCAGGCGATGCTGAACGTGAAGTTCGGGCGCTGGGAGCGCCTCGCTCCGGCGGCTGTGGATATCGCCCTCGGCAAGTACGGGCGCACGCCTGGACCGATCGACGAAACCGTGCATGCCATGTCCGAAAAGCAGGACGGGGCCATGCCGAAGAAGGTGGAGGAAGCGGCTGAAGGAGGCCGTATGGAGGAATTGCGGAAGGAAGTGTCCGCGCAAGGCCTTCCCGCAACCGACGAGTGTTGCGTCCTTTACGCCATGTTCCCGGATCAGACCAAAGCATGGTACCGCGGGGAGGCCAAGGCGGCTCCCGCTCCTGCGACCCCGGCTTCGGAAGGGGAGAACGTGCGAACCTTTCGCCTCAGCGTTCGCGGACAGACCGCCGAAGCGACCGTGGAGGAACTGGTATGACAAACGACAACGCCCGGATCGAAGAGTTGGAGAAGCGGGTGGCAGCCCTCGAGAAAGCGCTCGCCCGCATGGAACCCAAGCATGCGAAAGAGGCGTCCACGGGTGGGCCTCAGGCGGAGCCGGAAGAGGAGATTCCATGGGCCCTACTGGCCGCCACCATCGCGGCCATGTTGCCGGACAAGCAGATCAAGAGCCTCTCCGTGGTTTCGGTGGGCGCCCGCCCCGTCGCGGCCTCATGGGTACTGGCCGGCAAGCTCGATATCTTCCGTTCACACCGCATTCGTTGAATTCGTAACCTTAAACCTGATTTATGAGCACAAACGTTGAAACAAAGAAAGTGGATTTGCCCTTCGCTGTTCCCGAAGTGGTGGAGGACCTGCTGGCCCATTGCCGCAGCTTCATGATCGCCTCCGGCAATGAGGAGCTGAACCGGCTCGCCGTGCCGAAAGAAACGGACGGTTGGCATGAAGTTTCCTACGAAGTTCCCGGAAAAGGACGTGTCGTGGAGGCCATGGTCTGCCGCGCCAAGAACGGGATCGTTGCCAATTACCTCGAACCCTACATGCGCCGGCGCGATCCTGACTGCATGGTCATCGGCGATGAGAAGCCAACGGACAAGCCGCGCTTTTCGGAACGCTTCGGCCAGCCCTTCGAGGGGCTGCGCAAGGAGACCTTCGACTGGATGAAAACGCAGGAACTGGCCATTTTTCCTTTTAATGCCGGTGTCGAAGGCAAAGGCACGCAAGGATTGGCCATTGCCCCCGCCAACGCGGGATTCTTTGCCTATGGCCTCGGCCTTCTCCAGGGGGCCATTCCGCTGGACAAAATTCCGGAGGATTTCTCCCCCAAAGCGATCATCTACGTCGCCCCGCCTTTCCGCCACACCCATTTCGAGGGCAAGCAGGTGGTTGTGCACAACCGCCTTGAGGACGGCCACGAACTGTTCAGTTACAATCTCTATCCCGGACCGAGCGCGAAGAAGGGCGTTTATGGGATGCTCCTCACCCTTGGCGAGGCGGAGCGGTGGGTGACCATGCACTGCTCGACCGTGCAGGTGGTGACGCCTTATGAAAACAAGGTCGTGATCTCCCACGAAGGGGCCAGCGGTGGCGGCAAGAGCGAAATGCTCGAGCAGGCTCACCGGGAAGCCGACGGCTCCCTGCTCCTCGCGGAGAACACGCTCACCGGGGAACGGCGGACCCTTTTGCTGCCACGAGCCTGCGAACTCCGGCCGGTCACCGACGACATGGCCCTCTGTCATCCCTCCTTGGAGAAAGGCCGTGGCAAGCTGACCCTGATGGACGCGGAAGACGCCTGGTTTGTCCGTTGCAACCATATCGCCAAGTACGGCACGGATCCGCATATCGAAAAACTCACGATTCAACCCGAGAAGGACCTGCTCTTTCTGAATATCCAAGGGCAACCCGGGGCTACCGCGCTGCTCTGGGAACACATTGAGGATGCGCCCGGCCAGCCCTGTCCGAATCCGCGCGTCATTATTCCCCGCGATATCATGCCGGGCGTGATCAAGAGTGACATCGATGTGGACATCCGCAGCTTCGGTGTTCGTACCCCGCCCTGTACGGCGGAGTGCCCTTCTTTCGGGATTATCGGCATGCTGCACCTCCTGCCGCCGGCCCTTGCCTGGCTCTGGCGGCTTGTCGCCCCGCGCGGACATGCCAATCCCAGCATTGTTCAGACCGAGGGCATGACCTCCGAGGGCGTCGGCTCGTATTGGCCGTTCGCCACCGGAAAGCGGACCGAACAAGCGAATCTGCTGTTGAAGCAGATTATGGAGACGCCGGCGGTGCGGTACACCCTGACCCCGAACCAGTACATCGGCGCATGGAAGGTCGGGTTCATGCCGCAGTGGATCATCCGGGAATACCTTGCCCGTCGCGGCGGAGCGCGCTTCTCGCAGGAGAAAATGCACATATCGCGTTGTCCTCTTCTCGGTTATACTCCCGGTTCCATGATGGTGGAAGGCCGCACGATCGGCAGCTGGTTCTTTGAAGTCGACAAGCAGCCGGAGGTAGGCGCCAACGCTTACGATCAGGGCGCGAGCATCCTCGAGGACTTCTTTCACCGCGAGTTGAAGGCTTTCCTTGACGACGATCTTCTTCCCGTCGGTCGCAGGATTATCGAGTGCTGCCTCGAAGGTGGCACGCTCGCTGATTACCAGTCCCTGCTCAACCTGCCCGTCTTCGAAGAGGACGAGGAGTAACCGGAAAGGATTCCTCCCTCTTCGAAGGGAAGGGT
>CAYFRH010000159.1:0-5722 GCA_964345345.1 uncultured Puniceicoccaceae bacterium
TTCCTGATGTTGAGTTAGTTGGACTTCATTGACAGGAATTCTCCCCGCCAGAACCACTTTCATGTCATAGGCCGAAAGCCTTCCTCGTCAATTCAGGAGTCGTGACATTCGCGTGAAGAGAATGCCCCCGCCCTCGCCGTCGCCCCTGCCCTTTTTCACCCTTCGCGGTAGTTCTCCACCGCGAAGCGCGGGGTACAAACGGCAAGGAAAAGGAGGTCACCTTCGCCGATGTTGGTGATGTGCTGCATCGTCTCCGGCGGAATATGAACGATGTCCCCGGGTCCCACTTCGGTGGGCGGAAGATCGCCGACGTGGACGCGGCCGCGGCCTTCGAGGAGCACGTAGCGCTCCGTCGTCGCGTGAAGGAAGTGATCGCGGGTGGTCCGCCCGGGCTCAAGCCGCACGCGGACAATGGAGGCGGCTTCGTCGTCCGCGGTGTTCCACCACTCCGTGATCCAGCAACCTTCGCGGAAGAAGTACTCGGTTGCAGTGTTTCCGCGGTGAATCTGTGCTTTCATGATACACCAAGATGGAGGCCAGGCCGGAACGGGCCAAGAAGGAACGCTCCTTTTTGACACGCAGAAGACTCGAAGGGAACGTAAAGCATGCCATTACAATTTCGCCTGTTTTCCATTCTTCTTCTTGCCCTGCTAACTCTTCCCCTTTCCGCGACGGCGGCAAAGAAAGAGGTCCTCGACGCCCGCATCGCGTCCGCCGTCGAGGAATTGCAGGAACTTTCGCCCGTCGCTGAAAAATTGAGGAAGAAAGCGGAAGGCCTCCTCGTCTTTCCGAACGTGAAAAAAGCCGGCATGGGCATCGGCGGCGAGTTCGGAGAAGGCGCGCTCCTTATCAACGGTGACATTGTGCAGTATTACAACACCGCCTCGGCCTCATTCGGCCTGCAATTGGGTGTGCAGGTAAAAAGCCAGATCTTGCTCTTTCTTGAAAAAGAGGCGCTGGAGAAGTTCCGCAACAGCAAGGGTTTTGAGATCGGCGTGGACGGAAGTGTCGTCGTTGCCGACCTCGGTGCCGGGGGCAAAATCGAGACAAAGACGATCAATCAGCCGATTGTCGCCTTTATTTTCGGCAACAAGGGGCTGATGTATAACCTCTCCCTCGAAGGTTCCAAGATCACCCCGATTAAAAAGTAGCAGAGGGCCAGCCACTTGCCGGAAACGGACCGGCATCGGCAATGAATGTTCTTGGCGGGGAAGGCTTCGGAATTGAAATTCTGATCCATGTCGACCACTGGCAATCCGCCTCCTTTCGTCCACCTGCACTGCCACACCGACTACTCGCTGCTTGACGGCTGCGCGCGCATCGACCGCTACATGCAGCGCTGCGCGGAGCTGAATATGCCGGCGCTGGCGATGACCGACCACGGCAACCTCTTCGGGGCCATCAACTTTTACCGCGCCTGCCAGAAGGCGGGCATCAAGCCGCTCATTGGCTGCGAGATCTACCTCGTCCACGACCACGCGCAAGCGGACCGGCCCAAGCGGGACCGCCAGCGTTCCGACGACATTACCGATGTGCCGGAGGATGAGCTGGGGCCGGAGCACTACCCGCGTAATCAGATCCACCACAAGACCCTCATTGCGAAAAACTTTACCGGATACCAGAATCTTGTGAAGCTAATCTCCGATGCCCACGTAAACGGCATGTACTACCGCCCGCGGACGGATATGGAAAAGCTGGCGCAGCATGCCGAGGGGATCCTCGCTCTCAGCGGCTGTATCAACGGGGTCGCCTCCCAGCATTTGATCTACAACGACTACGCCGGCGCCCGTGAGGCCACCGGCCAGTTCATCGATATTTTCGGCCGGGAAAATTACTTTATCGAGCTGCAGAATCACGGAATGCCCGTGCAGCAGCGTATTCTGCCCGAACTGGTGCGTCTCGCCCGCGAGTTCGACCTGCCCATCGTCGCCGCCAACGACGTTCACTACGTCTACAAGGAGGACTGGAAACCGCACGACGCCCTTCTCTGCATCCAGACAGGCAAATTCCTCGATGACGAGGACCGGATGCGCTACCCCAACCGCGAGTTCTACCTCAAGAGCCACACCGAAATGACGGAAGCCTTCCGCGATCTGCCCGAAGCCTTGGAAAACACCCTGCGGGTGGCGGAACAAGTCGAGCTGGAGATTGAATTTGGAGTCGATCATTACCCGGTGTACGAGCAACCGGCGGAAGTTGCCTTCACGGCGGATGACCAGGCGTTCAACCGCATCCTTGATACATACGAAACGGAAAAGAATAAAGTGCTCGAACGCGAGGACAAGGACCGGTTCACCCTTTCGCCGGAGGCGCGGGCGGAGCTGCGAGGGAACGGACTCTATCTTTTCGACCTCTGCAAACGCGGGCTCAAGGAGCGCTACGGCATCGACTACGATGCCCTCCGCGCAAAACATGCCGAGCCCCTGCATCCGGACGCCCCCGGGCAAGGCCGCTTCGATCCGGAGGCGGCGGAATACGCCCGCGAAATCTGCGACAAGCTCGATTACGAACTGGCGATCATTGTCGGAGCCGGCTTCGTCGATTATTTTCTCATTACATGGGATTTCATCGCATGGGCCCGGGAGAGGGAAATTCCGGTTGGTCCCGGGCGCGGCTCCGGGGCGGGCAGTCTCATCGCCTACATTCTGCGCATCACCGACATCGAGCCGCTGCGCTTCGGTCTCCTCTTTGAACGCATGCTCTCCCTCGAGCGCGTTTCCCCGCCGGACTTCGATGTCGACTTTTGCATGCGCCGGCGGGACGAGGTGGTCGAGTACGTCCGCGACAAGTACGGCGCCGACCGCGTCGCCAACATCATCACCTACGGCACTTTCGGGGCGAAAATGGTCGTGCGCGACCTTGCCCGTGTCATGAAAATTGAATACGCCGAGGCCAATCGGATCGCGAAGATGGTCCCGGACGACCTGAACATTTCCCTCGATGAAGCCGTCGCCAAATCCTCCGAGCTGCGCAAGGCCATGGAGCAGAAGGCGGAAGTGCGCGAAATCATCACCCAGGGCAAAGTCATCGAGGGCATGGTCCGCAACACCGGCAAGCACGCCTGCGGCATCATTATCGGCGACCAGCCGCTGACCAACCTCGTTCCCGTCACCCTCCAGGAGGGCGACCTCACCACGCAGTACGCCAAAGGCCCGGTGGAAGATCTCGGCATGCTCAAGGCGGACTTCCTCGGATTAAAGACCCTGACCATCATCGCCGACGCGCAGGACCACATCCGCCGCAACACTGGAAAACCCGAATTCGACATCGAAAACGTCCCACTGGACGACGAGGCGACCTACGCCCTGCTCAACTCCGGCCACACCACGGGCGTCTTCCAGCTTGAATCGGAAGGCATGCAGTCGCTTTGCCGGCAGATCGGGCTTTCCCGCTTCGAGGAGATCATCGCCCTCATCGCCCTCTACCGCCCCGGTCCGATGCAGTTTATCCCGCAGTTCATCGAGGGGAAAAAGGATCCCTCGAAGGTGCAGGTGCCGCATCCCCTCCTGAAGGACCTCGTGCAGGAGACCTACGGCGTCCTCGTCTACCAGGAACAGGTCATGGAGGCGGCGCGCATCATCGCCGGTTACACGCTGGGAGACGCCGACCTGCTCCGCCGCGCCATGGGGAAGAAGATCAAGGCAATCATGGCGAAACAGAAGGAGACTTTCATTAATGGGGCGAAGGCGACCAATGACATTGGTCGGCCCACGGCGGAAAAGATTTTCGCCCTCCTCGAAAAGTTCGCCGAGTACGGCTTTAACAAGTCCCACTCCGCCGCCTACGCCATGCTTTCCTACCGGACCGCGTACCTGAAAGCCAACTACCCGGTGGAATTCATGGCGGCGGTTCTCGGCTGTGAACTCGGCAACGCGGACAAGCTCGCCCACTTCATCGGGGAAACGGTCCAGATGGACATTCCCGTCCTCGGTCCGGATGTGAACCACTCGCGGGAATCCTTTTCCCCGGTACGCGAAGAAGGCGAGGGCTCTATTCGCTTCGGTCTCGGCGCGGTCAAAGGGGTTGGGGGCGGTCCCGCCAACGCCATTCTTGAGGCGCGGGATAAGGAAGGTCCCTTCAAGGACTTCACCGACTTCGCCAAGCGGGTTGATCACCGCTCCGTCAACCGCCGCTCCATGGAGAATCTAATCAAGGCGGGCGCCTTTGATTCCCTCGGCGAGGAGCGGGCGGCCCTGCTCGCCGATCTGGATGGCGTTCTGAAAGAGGTCCAGTCGCTGCGGGAGGACGCCGAGCGCGGACAGGGAAGCTTGTTCGACATGTTGGAAGAGGGAGGGGCCGGCGACGCCGCACCATCCTCCCGTCCACGTCGGCAAGTCCCGGCCATGCCGCAGGCGGAAAAATTGCAGCACGAGAAGGAACTCCTCGGCTTCTACCTCAGCGGCCATCCCATGCATCCCTTCCGACGGTTGACCGAAGCGGTCGACACCTTCAGCGGGGAGGAATGGCAAAAGATGGAGAACCGGGAGCCCTTTCGTATCTGTGGTGTCATTACGGGAACCCAACGCAAGATTTCGCGGCGCGACAATCGTCCGTGGGCGGTTCTGCAATTGGCGACCGCGCGCGACAGTTATACCCTTAACGCTTTCGCCAGCTGCTACGCGGAATTCCAGCCGCTACTGGAAGAGGGAAAGCTCGTCCTTCTCGAGGGACAGATTCTGCGACGCCAGGATGATGAGCCCAGCCTGATGGCGAACAGCGTGCGCCCATTGGAAGCGGGCATCTCCGCGCTCATCAACGAGGTGACCTTCGTCATCGATCCGGATGCACAGGCCGCCTCTTTCGTTCAACTGCTACGATCCGAACTGGAAACCCGGATGGGGGACACGCGCGTGCGTCTAGGAGTAAAAGTCGAACCCGACCGCATCGCGGTGGCGGACCTCGCCTCCTCCCTTGAATGGCAGGTTAATCGGGAACAGTTCCAGCGCCTGCACCACCATGAGGCGGTGCGGGACGTTTTCTTCACCGTTCCTGAACCTGTCGCCCCGGCACCGCGTCGAAATCGTTCATGACTCCTTCTCCGGAATCGATTTCCAACAGCTTCACGGACCGCTGGCTGCCCGGCCTGGTCTATCTTGCCACGGCCCTTGTCTTTCTGCCCGTCCTGCACTGGCTGGCGAGCCGCGCGGCCGCCCAGGAGCAGCTGCTGCATGCCTTTCTTGTCTTTCTGTTCACGGGTGCCCTGCTGGCCATCCAGCGCCAACTGGACCTGCGGCCGATTCTCCGTTTTACGGATTCCTGCCTTTACTTGTTGCTGGGCGCCTACGGCCTCCTCGCGCTGGCGGCACTGACAAAAATCAACCTGATCGTCCTTGCCGCCCTCTGCCTCTTTCTGGCTTCCTTTCTCCTCTTTCTCCTTGGCGGGGAAAAGCGCCGCTTCATTTACTCCAGCGTGGCCGCCTTCGCCCTTTTCACGGCTTTCGCGCTACTGATGCCGTTGCTGGACTGGCCGTTGCGGACGGTGGCCGGCCGTTGCTCCGCCTTCGGACTGGACCTCTTCGGCCAGGAGGCGAACCTCGGCCTTATGCGGTCCATGGAGGGCCCGAAACTTATCCTGCTCAATGAGGGGATTCCTTTTCATGTCGCGGCGGAATGCAACGGCTTTGGCATTCTCACCTCCTCCCTGCTCATGGCGGTGATCCTCGTCCTCTACCAACCGATGCGATGGACCCGCCGCGTGGGCGGCTTAGCCCTTGCGGCCGTT
>CAYFRH010000160.1:0-5707 GCA_964345345.1 uncultured Puniceicoccaceae bacterium
CTCCATGAACAAAGAAGAGCTATGCGAACAACTTAATCTTTCGCCGCATGCGGCGCCCACTGAGATTGTCGAGGCCTTCGAACATGAATGTGAAGCCTGTCGCCAGACGATCGCACAAAGCCCGGAAAAGCACGAGCGGCGCTCGGCGAAGGCGCAACTCAAACAATGGGAGGAACTCGGTTCTGCAATCCGACGGGTGCAGGCACGGGCCAATGTCGAGGAGCAGCTCTCGGCCGTGGAGGAAGTGCTCCGCAGCGGCGTGGGATCCCCCGCGCCGTACTTTGAGGAAATCGATCGCTGGTTGCCGGATTGCGGGGACCATTCCCTCGAGCTAAAGGTCCGTTCCCTGCGGGCAAGTGCCGCACCGGCGAAAGCGGAACCGTCCCCGCCCGCACCGGCGAAAGCGGAACCGCCCCCGCCGCCCCCTCCGCAGAAAAAGGAATCAGCTGTATCGCGTGCCGCCGTTTCGGAAGCGGAAACGCTGGTAGGCGGGGAGGTTTTCCAGCTTCAGCTCGATGAGGCGGAGACCCTGCTCAGCGTGGGTTCACGTCTCCTCTTTGGCCGGGAGCGAAAAGGAGAGTGCGACATTGGCCTGCCGGTCCACGGCGGGGACCTTTCGCCGGAGGAAACGCACAAACAGCAGCGTGCGGTCAGCCGGAAACACTTTCAGGTGGAGAGGCAGGATCCCCACGTGGTGCTGCTGGACGGGCACATGGATGCGGCCGGCAACCAGAAGCCTTCCACCGGCGGCCTTTTTGTCGACGGACGCAAAGTGACGAATTGCCGCCTCGATCTTGCCAAGAAGGGCCTGCTTTCTCTTATTAACGACGAAGTGCGTCCCACCCGTCCCGCTTTCCGGTGGCGCTGGATCAACCGGGCCAAGGCGCCCAAGGAAATCGCTGCGGAAGGAACCGCCTTTGGGCGGAGTCTTCTACTGGAACGCGCCGATGGCTACCGCCAGCGGGTGCTTTTTCTTTGGGACTTGCTTGCCGGGGAGGAAATCCGGCCGGAGCTGGCCGGCTTGTTTCTCGTGCCGGAGCGCGGCGGGTTCCGCCTCTACCGCGACGGGGAGGGGCTTATCCCGGCCGATCGGGCCTGCAAGGACTATCGCATCACCCCTCTTGCAGCAGGGACCAAAGAAGGTTCGGCGGCTTCATGAATCCGGAAGACGAGGAAACCCTGCTGGGAAACGGTGATGAGGAGAAAAACGGGCCGGAAAGCGAGGAGACCTTTCTCGGAACCGACGGGGTTTTGGAGGAACCCGGGCTCGAGGAAGGGGCAAATCCAGCGGAGCCGCTTATCGAGGAGAATATTCCTTCCATCAGGGGCGTCCGCTGTGAACGCTACCTTGGAAAAGGGGCGGCCGGGGCGGTCTTTCTTGTGCGGCAGGAAAAACTTTCCCGCTGGAGCGCCCTGAAGCTGCTGCACGAGCATCTCGGCAAGGACCGCGGTTTTCGGCGCCGCTTCAACCGGGAGGGCCAGATCCTCGCGCAAATGGACCATCCGAATATTGTCCGGGTCTATGACGTGGGCGAGGCCGAGGGCCAGTACTACCTTCTTCTCGAGTTCGTCGACGGCGGGAACCTCGAGGATCACCTTCAGCTCTCAGGCGGAAACCTCGAGGCCGAAGAGGTTCGCCAGATCCTGCACGAGGTTCTCGAAGCCCTTGCTTATGCCCATCGCAGTCAGATCGTGCATTGCGACCTCAAGCCGATGAACCTTCTTCGTACCTCGGGCGGGCGCACGAAAATTTCCGACTTTGGCATTGCCAAAGCAATGGGCACGCGCCGCTTCGTCGATACCCATGCGGCTACGGAGCGGGCGAAAGAAACCTCCGGAGAGGAAAAGGAAGACGGGGAGGCGACGGTAATCGAAGAAACCGAAGCGAAGAAGAAAGGCCCGGCTTCCCCGCAAGGAACTCTTGACTATATGGCCCCCGAGGTGCGTGCGGGCCAGAATCCCAGCGCACGCAGCGACCTCTTCGCCGTCGGGGTGATCGCGTATTACCTGCTGACCGGAAAGAAACCCTACGGGAAATACCGCCCCGCCTCCAAACTCGCCCGCGGCGTGCATCGCCGCTGGGACAGCTTCATTGACCAGTGCCTCGTCAACGAACCGGCGGAACGCATGCCCTCGGCGCGCCGAGCTCTGCAGGCCCTTGAGGCAATTCCGAAAACGGGACGCTCGCACGGTGGTCGTCTGGCCTTCCTGACAATGCTTTTATTGGTCGTCTTCACGACCTATGCTTGGAGGCAGCAATGGCTCCCCGGCGAGCAATTGGAGCCACTCCCCTTGACTCCGGAACCGGTCCCGGCCGAAGTGGGCCCGGACGAACCGGAAGCGGCCGCTCCTCCGGCTCCAGCAGAGCCGGTTGCGGCGCCGTCATCCGAAAAGACGGACTCAGCGGAGGTGCAGGAATCCGCCGTGGACCCGGGCGGGCAAGCGCTCCCTGCCGAGCAGGCCTTTGCGGTTGGTGACCGCTTGCTCGAGTTGCTCCCGCGGCGGCAGCTTCAGCCGGAGTTCGCCCTGCTCGATGAGAACGGGGTTACCACGCGGCGAATATTCAATGCCTCGGAGGCATTTGGATTGCAGATCGAAGCGATGGAGGATGTGTATGGGATTCTCCTCACTTATTTAGGTGACGAAGTCTTCCTCGTTTATCCCGGCCCAGGCAACGAGCCCTTCGCGATGAAAGCCCAGGTTCCGATTACCACAAAACCCGTTCCTCCAAAACCCCCTTTTGGTCCGGAACGAATCCAACTGGTAACGGCTTCGCTTCCTAAAATCCTCGAAGAGATCGTCGGATTTTTTGGTTCCGGGACGGAGATTTCCGCTCGCAAATTCCAAGACAGCTTATACGACAAAAGTAAAAACTGGGGTAATCCGGCCACTTACGGGCCCGTTCGCAGCGGTGCCGCTGATATTTTCCTCTTCATCCAACCACCAACCTCGACCGATTCCAACCCTTCGCCATGAAGATTCTTCGCCGCCATCGACTCGCCCTGTTTATCGGAAGCTTCTGCCTCCTGTTTTTTCTCCCGGCCTGCCAGACAACCAATCCTGAATACGAACAAGCGGTTACGGCCTACCAGAGCGGAAACCTTGAATCGGCTCTGCAGCGCTTTGAGTCCATTCTCCAAGGGAAGGGAGAACCCAGCCCTGAAGAACGGGACGCGGCGCAGCGCCGCGTGGCCGAGATTCGCGTGAAGCTTTCCGAAGAGGCCATCGAAAATGCCCGAGACAGGATCGGTCGCATTACGACCCTGCCGGACCTTGATGCGGCCATCGCCCATCTTGAAGAGCGCCTTTCCTTCGATACTTCTTCCGGCCTCATTGCTGGGCAGATAGCCACCTTTGCGAAAGAGAAGCAAAACCTACGGGAACGGATCAAGTCGGGCCTTGATCAGGCTCGTGCGGCGACTGAAGTGAACCGTTGGATGGAGGCTCTCGCCTTAATCGATGCGGCGGAGAAATTCCATCCGGGGGCGCCGGAATTTGCGCAGGCCCGGGAGGCTGTCCTTAAATCCCGGAACACCACCTACCGGGAATGGGTGATCGCCGCCTACGAAAAGGGGGACGGCGAAGGATTGCGCCGCCTGCTGCGGCAGGCACAATCGGAAAATCCGAAGGTTGCCCCGAGCTTGGTGCGCACCATTGAGCGCACCATCGAACGGCTTCGGGAAGATCGACTACCCGCCCGTATCGACGGGCTTGTCGCGGAAAATCGCTACTACGAGGCGGTACAACTCTTTGCCACGAGCGACCGTTCGCAAACCCTTGAGGCGTATGCCGGTCTCCAGCGTGAAGCCGGGCAATTCTACCTGGAGGACGCCCGGCGGGCTCTCGACAGCCTGCCGAAACTTTGGGGCCGGGCCTATTTCTCGGCCGTCAAGGCGCTCGAACTCAATCCTGACAACCAGGCTATTTTTGATATGCACCTCCGTTGTCGGGATTATATCGACGGCCTCCTGCAAACAAAAATCGGTATTGCCTCTTTTGAATCACCGGAAAACTCCACCCGTTCGGGGGCCCAGTTCTCGGACGGACTCATCTCCTCCTTGAATAAGCAGCTTCCCTACGGCGTCAGTATCGCGGATCGTGCCCAGTTGGAAATGATGCTGCAGGAAAAGCCCTCCGCCCGGCGTCTTGCCTTTGAGCGCGAATCCATTGATCTGCTCGTGCGCGGGAACGTCTCCACGCTCGATGTGGAGCGCAAACAAAATGAAACCACCGATCGGTTGTATGTGACGATTGGACACGAGGTCGTTCCCAATCCGGTCTACCGGGAATACCGCTCCGAGCATGGAAAAAGAGTTTCCCGCTGGCCGGAGGAATTGCAGGATACACCCAGGGAAATCCGGCGGCCTGTCCGTGAGCAGGTGGCCTTGGACAAGACGTATCAATACGCCAAGGGCCTCATGGTCATTTCCGTCAGCTTGGTCGACGCCGCTAAAAACATTGTCCTGCAAAGTTTTGAAGACCGCGAAGACTTTTTCAAGGAAGACACTTTTCATGGGGCGGTTCCCGCTGCCGGAATCAGGGAGGACCCGCCCGAGCTTCCTTCCGACTTTGAAATCACGGAGCGCCTGCGGAAGAGACTCGCAAACCGGGTCGCGGCTCGCATCCTCGACTTTTACGCCAACCGGGAACAGGGAATGGTTGCGGAGGCAGAGAATCGGCTCGCCGAAAATAAACTTCCGAAGGCCCTTGTCTCCTTTGCCAAGGCCCATCATTTCTGCCGCGAGTCCTATAGCGGGGAAGCCCTCGCCAACAACGAAGTCTTTGCCGCGATTACGGACCGGGTGTATATCGGTGAAGCCGAATCGGAAACGGTTTTCGCAGAAGCTTACACCCCCAAGCGGCAAGTCGGGGAGGCATTTGACTTTTCTCCAGGCGAAGGGACCAACAAATGGGCACTTGTCGTAGGCATTTCCGATTATGAGGACGACATGATTCCCGACATCGATTTCGCCACCACCGACGCCAGCGCTTTTCACGATTGGCTGATCTCGCCGGAAGGGGGAGGCATGAAGGAAGGCCGGACGCGACTGCTTCTCGGCCCGGATGCGACGCTGACGAATATCAAGATCGCCCTCAGCGAATGGCTGCGGACAGCCGGCAAGGATGACCTCGTCACCATTTATCTGGCCGGACACGGATCCCCGGCGTCTCCGGACAATCCGAACGACTTGTATTTTATTCCATACGACGCACGAAATGACGCCATTGCCGCCACTTCTCTTTCAATGGACTACTTCAACGAATCCTTTGAAAAGTTCATCCAGTCCGACCGCGTCGTCATGTTGGCCGACGCCTGCCACTCCGGAGGTATCGGGATCGGGTTTCAAAGCGAGGATATAAACCGGAGGGTTGTCCAGGTTTCCGGTTTCAATTCTGAACCTCTTGTTGAACAGGCGGAGGAAACTCACAAAGAGACACCTTCCGAAGAAACCGATCGTTTCCAGCTCGCTATCCTCAGTTCCGCCCGGGCGGACCAGACTTCTCAGGAATCCCTGAGCTGGGGGGGCGGGGTCTTTACCCAGTTTCTTCTCGAAGGCCTGCAAAACGGTGCGGACAGCGACCGCAACGGAAAGGTCACGGTGGACGAATTGTTCCGTTTCGTGCGCGATTCCGTCGACCGTGAGACCAATGGCCGCCAGCAGCCCGTCCTCAGTGGCATGAATTACGAGGAGCTGGTGATTTCGGA
>CAYFRH010000161.1:0-5631 GCA_964345345.1 uncultured Puniceicoccaceae bacterium
TATCGGCGCCCGCGTCCTCGAACAGGCCCTCAAGGGAGCGGAAGCGGAATTCCGGGTGGAGGAGAGGCCGGCCGTGGTCGCTCTCGTCGGCGTTAATGGTAGTGGCAAAACCACGACGGCGGCGAAACTGGCTTTGCGTTTCCGCGAGAGCGGCTTTCAGCCTCTCGTGGGCGCCTGCGATACCTTCCGCGCCGCCGCAAACGAACAGATCCGCACATGGTGCGAGCGACTGGAAGTCCCGCTTGTGGCCAGCCAGCACGGGGCGGACGCCGCCGCCGTCGCTTATGACGCGCTGGAGGCGGCGCGCAGCCGCGGGTCGGACGTGCTCCTTCTCGACACAGCCGGCCGCCTGCACAACAAGGGCCACCTGATGAAGGAGCTGGGCAAGATCCGGCGGGTTCTGGATAAACGGGATCCCAAGGCACTGCAGCATGCATGGCTGGTTATCGACGGGAGCGTGGGGAGCAATTCGATCGAACAGGCGAAAGTGTTTCATGAAGCCTTCGGCCTGACGGGCCTCCTGGTCACGAAGCTGGACGGAACCAGTCGCGGGGGCGCCCTTGTCGGCATCTACCGGCAGTTGCGCCTGCCCATTTACTTTGTCGGCCTTGGGGAAAAAGCGGAGGACTTGCAGCCATTTTCGGTCCGCAATTACAGCCGTGCCCTCTTCGGGCTGGAGGAGGAAGGTCAATGAGTGCGGAACGGCTCACTGTGAAGCTGGGCGAGCGGGCGTATCCCCTGGTAGTAGGCCGCGGACTAACCGGGGAGATCCACAGGCTGGTTGAGGAAGAGGGGCAAACCGCGGGCGGAGCGGGGATCCTTGTCGATGCCGGTTTTGCCGAGGCGCAGGAGGATTTCCTTGCCGCCGCGTTCGGCGAGCT
Organism: uncultured Puniceicoccaceae bacterium; assembly: GCA_964345345.1. Taxonomy (GTDB): domain Bacteria; phylum Verrucomicrobiota; class Verrucomicrobiia; order Opitutales; family Oceanipulchritudinaceae; genus Oceanipulchritudo. The sequence goes on from CAYFRH010000161.1 coordinate 882, forward strand.
GCCGCGTCTGGAGATTCCCTCCGGTGAGGGGAGCAAAAGTTTCCGGCAGCTGGAACGGTGCTGTGATTTTCTCGCGACCGAAGGCATAGGACGCGACGGATGCCTCTTTGCGGTGGGCGGGGGCGTGACGGGCGACCTCGCCGGATTTGCAGCGGCGGCATGGCTCCGCGGAATCCGGTTTTACCAGGTTCCGACGACCCTATTGGCCATGGTGGATAGCAGTGTGGGGGGGAAAACCGGCATCAACCTTGCCAGTGGGAAGAACCTTGTCGGAGCCTTTCATCAACCCGGCGCGGTTTTCGCCGATGTCGACGTTCTTGCCAGCTTACCGGTACGCGAGTTCAGCGCGGGGATGGCCGAGGTGATTAAACACGCCCTCCTTGGCGATGCCGGGTTGTGGCAGGATTTGGAGCAGGGAAAGGTCCTCGACAGCAGCAGCGAAGCACTTCCCGCCGTCATTCGGCGCAACTGCGCCCTCAAGGCGGAAGTGGTGCGTGCGGATGAACGGGAGGAAAGCGCCAGCGGAGGCCGCGCCCTCCTCAATCTCGGACATACCTTCGGACATGCCATCGAAGCGGTGGCCGGTTACGGGGCCTACCTGCACGGAGAGGCCGTGGCTGTCGGCCTTGTCCTCGCAACCCGGCTGGCGGAAAAACTTTCGTTGATGCCCCCCGGCTCTAACCAGCCCGTCGCGGACCTGCTCCGCCGGTATGATCTTCCCGTTCAGCTCCGCGAAGGTCTTCCGGTCGAGGATCTGCTCGCGGCGGCCCGGAAGGACAAAAAGGCGCGTGCCGGTCGGATGCGATACATTACGCTCGCCGATTTCGGCAAGGCCGTCGTCGTCGAAGGGGTTGAGGAAATCCTGATCCGCGAACTCTGGAGAGAATCCGGCGCGAGCCACTAATGGTCCTTTGAAACCATTCATCCGCATCTGTTGCGATTTGCATAGGTCAAGACAGCAAGGACTTGACTATCCTGAGAGTTGTGTAATTCTAATTTTAGTTCTTTCAACAACCACTGGTTGTTCATTTCTTTGTTAACGCGGCGTTTTCCATACGGTTAACGTCCTCAACAAAACCGAAAAACATGAACAACACGACAAATACCAAAGGAGGAAAACTCCGGCGCGGCCGCCGTTCGGCGCCGTTAGCTGAACGCCTTGCCACAGTGCGGTCCTACCCGCGCTTTGGGTCTTCAGCACTGACCGGAATCCTCCGCTGATCTGAAATCGAAAACAAGGGGGGCGGAAATCCGAAAGGGTTTCCGCCCTTTTCAATTTCATAGATCAGCAAGCGCGCAGAAGAGCGGAAGCCGTTTGCTCTGCACTGCGGCCATAACCACCGCCGAAGAGATTATAGTGGTTTAGGAGGTGGTACAAATTGTAAAGATCCCGACGTTGCTGATAGCCTCCATCAATGGGCCACTCGGCGTTGTAAGCTTTCCAAAAAGCACCCGGAAATCCGCCGAACATCTCGGTCATGGCAAGGTCGGTTTCGCGGTCGCCGTAGTAGGTGGCGGGATCGAAAATCACCGGCGTCCCGTCCTCCAGAAATTCCACGTTTCCGGTCCAGAGATCGCCGTGGAGCAGGGAAGGCTCGGGCGAATAATCTTCGAAAAAAGCCGGCAGGGCTTCCATGAGCTCCCCAGCTTGCGGTAGGCGCAGCCCCCGCTGCCGGGCCCATTCGGTCTGCGGACGCAGGCGCTTGTCGCGCCAGAAGGTGATCCAGTCCTCCTCGTATCCGTTGTACTGGGGTGTGGAGCCAATCCAGTTATCCCTGTGCCAGCCGAAGGCTTTGCCGCGCTTCTGGTGGAGCCGGGCAAGACCCTGGCCGAGCCTTCCGTAATCGGCTTTGCTCGTCCCTCCTTTCAAGGGGAGATACTCAAGAAGGAGAGCGGCTTCGCCGTCGGCCTCCACGACCCCATATGGTTTCGGCACCCGAAGACCTCCGGCGGCATGCAATTCCCCAAGGGCCTCCGCCTCAATGCGGAAGGAATCGGCGAGGTTGGCGCGGTTGCGCTTCAGAAAAAAGCAGCGCTCGTCCTCGCCCCGCAGGCAGGTGGCATCATGGATACAACCTCCGCCGAGACTCCGCCTGTCCGCAATCCGGAAAGGAATGCCGGTATCCTTGGAGAGAAGATTTTCCGCCGCTTCGAGCAATTTATCCACGGGGTGCCTCCTTATTTCCTCCCCGAACCTCTTCAAGGAGCCCTTCGCAAGCGTCCTCGAGAAGATCGAGAACACGTTGAAACCCCTTTGCGCCCCCGTAGTAAGGATCGGGAACCTCGGGTTCGTTGTGCTGTCGGGCGTAATTCACGATGGCACGGATACGGCCCCGATCCTGCTCGTCCCGCGCCATTCCGTTAAGGTGGGCAAGGTTTTCCGGATCCATTCCGACGAGGAGATCGAAGCGGTCGAAATCCTCCGCTCGTACCGGGCGGGCGATGCTGTCGAGATCGTAGCCGCGCTCGGCGGCGGCGGCGCGCATGCGGCCGTCGGCCGGCTCGCCGGCGTGGTAGCCGATGGTCCCCGCCGAGTCGCATTCGATACGGTCCTGCAGACCGTTCCGGCGAACCAGTTTGCGGAAAATTGCTTCTGCTGTCGGCGAACGACAAATGTTTCCCATGCAGACGAAGAGGATACGCTTGGGGGTCTCGCTCATTGCAAGAAGCTTGGAAGAGCGACCTCGGGCCAGCAAAGAAAAAAGGGGGTACCGTTCTCAGGGGCGCTTGTACCAGAATCCGCAGCAACGCCGGGAGAGCGTCAAAAACGGAAGCAGGGCCAGAAGAAAGTGAACGCCCCAAACTTTCCAGGAAGCGTGCCAGTCGAGTTTGCGCGGGGAGGTGCGCACAGGCGGCCCTTCGCGCAGCACCTCGAAGGGGCTTCCTTCCCTCCGGCCCCAGCGTCGCAACCGGCGGGAAAGATGGATTTCCTCGCCGGCATAGACCGCCTCCGGAAAGCCGCCGACCGCTGAAAAGGCTTCTCGTCGGCAAAACAGAAGACTCCCGGCAGCCAAATGGAGGCTCCCCGAAAGGGCATTCCAGACAGACAACATGCGCTCCGCCTGAATGCCCGCAGGTTCGCTGAAGGCGACAGGTGCACCGCCCCCGCAGCAGCGCCGCGATTCCAGCGTCTGTCGTATGCGCTTCAAGAGGGCGGGCGGAAGCTCTGTGTCGGCATCGAGGAAAATCAGAAAATCGCCTTCCGCCTCCCGAGCTCCGGCATTCCGGGCGCGGGCAATCTGGTTGTGGCTTTCGAACACGACCCGCGCACCGGCAGAGGACGCCACCGTCGCCGTTTGATCGGTGCTGTTGTTGTCGACGACAATGACCTCCCATTCCCCCGGCGGCAGGACTTCCTCCGCCGCTGCCGCCAGGGAAGAGAGAGTCCCCGGGAGTAGAGCCTCCTCGTTGAAAGCCGGGATAATGAAGCTCCAGTACACTCCGTATTCCTACCTTCGTACCTAGCCATCCGCAAGGTGAAGTCCGTACCTAACAAAACAAAAAAATTAGAGTAAAAGGTCGACAACAGCTAAAAGGCACCCTAATCCGACACAATCGCAATATTAGCATAGCTACGTCGACCATTTACCTTTAGCCGAAAATTATGAAAAAAATAGCCTACTTCCCCTTACTAATAATCAGCACTGCCTTCTGGATATCCGGCTGTGTCAGTACACCGGATTTTGTTGATTTTGATGGTCAACCCGTCAGCACCTTCAGCGTAGCTGCCGGGTGCAATAAACTCGGGCTCGATGAGGATTGTTCCGGATTGAGTGGCTCGACAAGAAAGATCTCGATCGATGGATTGCCCCTGCGCGCAGCTGGCGGGAACAACGGAAAGATCGTTTTCCTGATGTCCGACCGGACTTTCATTCCAGACGAGGGTGCCTTAAGAGCAGGGGCGAAAAAAGTGAAGGCCTATCTGGAAGAACAGAACCTCACCATTCTGGAGACCAAAGTCATGGCTTCAGACGATGCCTTGTTTGGCGTTCACTTCACGGCAGACGGTAATGCTTACCAATATCTAAAAGCCCTCACTGTCGTGCAATAACTATGAAACAAACCTGCCAACTTCCCACCGTCCTTTCTATCACCTTGCTGCTGCTCCTTATGAGCGGATGTGCAACCATTACACGCGGAACGAAGGATACGCTTATTATTGAGACCGAACCTCCTGGAGCGGAAGTCGTTCTTTCCAACGGAATGCGCGGGAAAACCCCAGCATCCTTCAAACTTCCCCGCAAAGACTCCCTCATCGTCAATATTCAAAAAGAAGGCTTTGAACCGGTGGAGATTAACGTACATTCGCAAATTGCAGGTGCAGGAGGAGCCGGGATGGCCGGGAATGTAATTCTGGGTGGACTGATTGGAGCTGCTGTGGACGTAGGTTCCGGGGCAATGAACGATCTGCGTCCCAATCCCGTTAAGGTGGCTCTTGTCCCGGTCGACACGAGGAATGAAGTGGGTACTGCATCGGTATCAGCTGAAAAGGAAGTCCATGACGAGCGGTTGGAGAGGCTTCAGGCTTTGCGGGAGAAAGAATTGATAACGCAAGAGGAGTTCCAACAAAAGCGGGAAAGCATTTTGCGGGAAATTTAACCTTAATGGGGTCGGCCTTTCCCGTGATCGTGGTGCCAGCAGGTGAATTGGTCCTTGTTCTTGTCAATTCGGCGCCATCGTATTCGCTGAATAAGTATGAGTAAAGTGACATTCAAGCAAAGCGGAGTGACCGCGGAATGGTCGGAAGAAT
>CAYFRH010000162.1:0-5609 GCA_964345345.1 uncultured Puniceicoccaceae bacterium
GTTGTCGATCGACCGTCCGCACCCCGGCGGCCTCGTGGGCCATCTTTCGCGTCGCGCAGCAGCTCGGCGCAGTCGCCTTTGAAGGCGTGGGAGGCGGAGGGCCGGAAGTTGCGGATGAGTTTGTGGGTTCCGGTGCGCAGGCAGCGCATATTCTCGGTCATGTGTGCGAAAGTGCGAGTACGGGGGGCGGCTTCGTTCCCTCCGCGGGCATGGGCGGCGAAGCTGTGGCCATCGAGGGGCTCGTCGATTTGCCAGTCAAGCAGGTCGCGGAGGGTGGGGAGAACGTCGACGTGGCTGGTCATGGCCCCGACGGTGTGGCCGGCCGGGAGGATGCCGGGCCAGCGCATGATCCATCCGGTTTTGAGTCCGGGGTCGTAGCCGGTGGTCTTGGCGCGGGGCAGGCCGACGCCGTGGTCGACGCACATGACGACGAGGGTGTTGTCGGCTTGGCCACTGCGTTCGAGAGCGTCGAGGATTGCCCCCATAAGGCGGTCGCCGCGGTGGAGCAAGCCTTGGAGGGTGGCGATGGTCTCGCGGCCCGCCGGGTTGTCTTCGAGGTAGGGCGGACAAGCGAGCCCGGCGGCAACGTCCTGCACGGGAGCGTAGGGTTCGTCCGGACGGGGAGGCTCGCCGGAATAGAAGCGGTTGAGATGGCTGTCAAAGGTCCCGACCTGCAGGTAAAACGGTTGGGTCGCCCCGGCCTGCTTTTCGATCCAACGGCCCGCGTAATGAGCGAGGATGTCGGCGTTGGGCCATGGGTCGGTGGCAATCCGTTCGTCAAAGCCGCAAAGGGCATCGACATGCTCGTGGGCGGCCTCGTGGAGTACACCTAAAAGGGCGCTGTGGTAGCCCTTGTCTTTGACCCGGCGGGCGAGGTGGGGGAGGTGCGGGTGGATGCGGTCGTCGAAGGGCGTGTTGGCGAGGCGCATGAGGCCGGTGCCCTGGGGATGGCGTCCGGTCATGAGGGCGGCCCGGGAAGGGGAGCAAATGGCGCAGGCGGCGAAGTTTTGATCGAAGCGTACACCTTCGTTGGCCAGCCGGTCCACATGCGGGGTGCGGACGGTCTCGTGTCCGTAGCAGCCGAACCAGTCGCCGGCGTCGTGCCATGTGAAAAAGATGAGGTTGGGCGCGCGGGAATTCTTCATCGGGGATGGGAGGCTCAAATGAGCAAAGAGATGCGGCAAGAATAAGATGGTCGGGGGACGAAGGAAGCAGGGTCCCCCTCTATTCGTATAACAGGATAAACGGTTCTGCCATTTGAGGCGGACACCGGTTTCGGATGAAACCTCAATCTGCAAGAGGTTATTGGTGGCGCGGAGGCAAATAATGCGGGAGCCGGGAGCGGATGAGCAGGAATAGGCCCGGCCATCAAAGCGGAAGTGAACGGTTTTAAAAGAGGGGGGGCTTGTGTGGGGAAACCCGGACTGCGAAAGCGAACCGAGCTGCATTTTCCCGGCAAATTAATTGTTTATGCAAAAGCATCCCGACTTAACGAAAGCGCGCATTCACCGGACCCTTTATCGACGGATCAAACCCCTCGCCTACCCGCGCCGAAAGGAACTTGAGACCCTTGAAGCCTGGGCGGTGGGTGGGGAGCCGGTTTCCTACGCGGAGGCCGTGCGGCAAAAATTCGAGCCATTTGAGGTTGGTCGAAAGTGGGGCGGGAGCTGGGACACGGTTTGGTTTCGGATTACAGCTGCGATTCCCGAGGACTGGGCGGGTGAACAAGTGGTCGCCCGGCTCCGTCTGGGTGGCCTTGGCCGGGAAGGTTTTACGGTGGAGGGATTGGTGTGGCAAGATGGGGTGCCTGTCTGCGCGATCAATCAGAACCGATCGGATGTGCAGTTGTCGACCTCGGCGCGGGCGGGCTCCGTTCACCGCTTTTTTCTCGAGTCCGGGGCGAACGGCCTGGCGGCCAAATTGAAGGGGGACGTCAGTGAATCGCCGGCCTACGAGCTTCCGCCGGCGTACACTTTTGAGAGTGCGGAAATGGCGGTCTTCGACGAAGACGCATGGCGACTTGGTTGTGAGTGGCAATGCCTATGGGAAGTGCTCGATATCCTTCCTGCCGATACGCCCCGGCACGGGCAGCTACTGGCCGGGATGAATGAAGCGGTCAACCTTCTGGAGAGGGGAGGCTCGACAGCGGAATTGCGCTCCCATCTGGCGGAATTTTTGAAACAACGCAACGGAGACTCCGTCCATCAAATTTCAGCGATCGGTCATGCCCATATTGATACCGCATGGCTTTGGCCCCTGCGGGAGTCCATTCGAAAATGCGCACGGAGCTTCCGGTCGACGCTCAATTACATGGAGGCCTATCCCGACTATGTCTTCGGGTGTTCGCAGCCGGTGCATTACAGTTGGATGAAGCATTATTATCCGTCGATTTACGAGGATATAAAGAAGGCGATCAAGCGCGGCCAGTGGGAACCTCTTGGGGCCATGTGGGTGGAGCCGGACTGCAACATTCCTTCCGGCGAGGCGCTGGTCCGACAGATTCACCATGGAAAACTGTTTTTCCGCGAGGAACTGGGAATGGATATTCGCAACGTATGGATTCCCGACGTTTTCGGTTATTCCGCGTCGATGCCGCAGATTATGAAACAGGCCGGGCTCGATTATTTCCTTACGCAGAAAATTTCATGGAATCAATTCAACCGCTTTACGCATCATAGTTTTCTTTGGCAGGGAATCGACGGGACGCGGGTATTCACGCATTTTCTGCCGTCGGATACCTACAATTCCGATTTCAGTCCGAAAGAAATCCTGGAAAGCCAGCGCAAATTCAAAGATCACGACCGCGCCACCCGATCTCTTTATGCCTACGGTTATGGTGATGGCGGCGGAGGTCCCACTCCGCAAATGTTGGAAAACGCCCGTTGCCTGAAGAACCTCGAAGGCATGCCGCAAGTCCGCCTTGAAAAAGCACAGGACTTTTTTGAAAAGGCGCAAGCCGAACTGAACGATCCTTCGATCTGGGTTGGAGAGCTTTATCTTGAGTACCACCGGGGAACCTATACGACGCAAGCGGCGACGAAGAGGGGCAATCGCAAAGGGGAAATCGCCCTCGCGGAGGCGGAGTTCGTGGATGCTCTGGCATGGAAAATCGGAGAGGAGACGGGACGGGATGATCCGGATTCCCTCGTCTCCCATGCTCCCGAGCGGGCGGTGTATGACACCTTTGAATACACGGGGGCTGCTTCCCGGAACGGGCGTGCACCGCTGCTGGACCGGGCATGGAAGCTGCTTTTATTGAATCAGTTTCACGATATCCTTCCCGGTTCCTCCATCAAATGGGTGTATGAGGACGCAGCCCGTGACTACGCCGACATTCAGAAAATCTGCGAACTGGTTTATGACGATGCCGTCCGCTCCTTGATGGCGGGGATCGGGACCGGGGATACGAAAGATCCCCTGTTGGCGGTCAATTCCTCGGCGGTTCCGTTTCAGGGGGTCGTCGATACGGATAAGACAACGCCGCTCTGGATCGAGGCTCCGGCCGTGGGCTATGCTTTGCAAAGCGCAACCTCCGCCAAGCGATTGCCGGATGGAATCGCTCCGGTGGCGTCCCGCGCCGAGGAAGACGGATACGTGTTGGAAAACGACCATCTCTTTGTCCAAATCGACAATAAAGGGCATCTTTGTCGCGTAGTTGATAAAGACAACGGACGTGAAGTCCTCCCCGAGGGTGCCTCGGGCAACGTCCTTCAGGTTCATCCGGATTATCCAATCGCCCATGAGGCATGGGATGTGGATATCTATTACAAGGATAATTGTGAAGATCTCGAGGCTCTCGAAATAATGGAAGTGGAGGAAACCGGAGGGCTTCGCGGCAGCGTCGTCATTGAGCGACGTCTCGGAAATTCCCGAATTCGCCAATCGGTCCGCTTGTCGGCCGGTTCCCGACGCCTTGATTTCGTCACCGAGGTAGACTGGCAAGAGCGCAAGACTTTTCTGAAAGCGGCCTTCCCCGTCCGTATCCACAACGACAAAGCCTGCTTCGAAATTCAATACGGACACCTTGAACGAGCCACCCACGCCAACACTTCATGGGATATGGCGCGTTTTGAAGTGTGCGCGCAGCGTTGGGCGGATCTTTCCGAGGGCGATTATGGAGTGGCCCTGCTGAACGACTGTAAATACGGTTACGATGTCAGCGGAAACGTTCTTCGGTTGAGCCTTTTAAGGGGCCCGGAACATCCCGATCCCGATGCGGACAAAGGGCGGCATACGTTTACGTATTCCCTGTTTCCCCACGCCGGAGACCTACGCTCGGGCGGGGTAATTGAAGAAGCCACCCGGTTGAATCAGCCTCCCCGTTTGCACTCTTTGCCGAACGGTCAAAAGGGAAGCCTGCCACGACGGCAAAGCTGGGTGCAAGCCGATCGGCCCGGCTTTTACCTGACGGCCTGCAAACTGGCCGAGCGGAAAGACGCGGTCGTGATTCGTGGTTATGAAGGCTGGGGCACACGCGGACCTATGACGATCCAACTGGCCTTTCCGGTGAAACAAGTATGGTTGGCTAACCTGCTTGAGGAACCCGTCGAAGAAATTGCCCATGAGGAGGGATGGCTCACAGTGCAGGTTCGTCCTTTTGAAATTCTTACTTTGCTCCTTATTACTGAAAATTAATTACTCTAACCAATCCTTTTTCTTTAATTCCTTTTCCTTGAATCATCTATCTATCAGTTTCCATATGGGTTCGGTTGACCGGGAAAGGATCCGCCAAGCCGCCGAACTCGGCTACCATGAGGTAACCTTCCAGACCGAGGGCGGCCCCAACCACCGATTGCTTGCCGATTTGAATCGACGGGCGATGGAAGCGGATCTGCCCGCGCTTCTCGCGTCGCTCAACCTTACCGCGTCGGCATGGGTCCACGAATTTGACGACCCGCGCAAAGAACTCGGGCCAATCTCAGTCGACAACGAAGCGCTCTGGCAGGATTTGCGGGATCGTTATGGGCGAATTTTAACCGAAACCTGCCCGTGGTTGGACTGCCTGATCCTGACGGTATCGGAAACCTCCGTGAATTGCACGGAAGACTCCTTACTTTGTAAGACCGTAAGCGTGATCAACGAGGTGTGCTTGCAGCATGGGAAGCGCTTGATTTTGCGCACCTTTGTTCACGAACCGGAAGAATTAATGCAAATCACCCGGTCCCTGGAGGGCGTTCCGCAAGAAGTGGCCGTGATGACCAAGATGGTCCCCCAGGACTGGACACTGGCGGACCAAACAGACCCGCTTATCGGGAAGGTCGGTCCGCGCCCGCAGTTAATTGAGCTGGATATTTGCGGCGAATACTGGCGCGGCGATATGATCCCTCACTTCAAGGGGCCTTGGCTGGCCTCTCATTTCGCGAAATGGCGCGCCTGCGGCTGCGTCGGCCTCAGCGTGCGGGTCGACCGGCGGCAACGCCCCGGTGCCTGGTGGCAGCCGCAAGTGCGCGACTATTTTCTCGCCGGGCAGCCGCAGGAGGCCGACTTGGATGTGCTCGCCCGCCTGGCGAGAGGGGAACCGGCGGCAGTCACCACTGCGGCACACCAGTGGGCGCGAAAATGGTGCCGCGACGAGGGCTCGGCATCGACTTTGGCCGAGGCCCTGCCGG
>CAYFRH010000163.1:0-3467 GCA_964345345.1 uncultured Puniceicoccaceae bacterium
CAATGAACTGCTGCTGTAATTCGAGCGTCCCTTCGATCAACGACCGTCGTTTTCGGGCAACAATATCTTGAGTCTTCCTTTTGGCGCTGCCAAAAGGTTGCGTGGAGAATCCGGTCAGCAATGGCGCTTTTTGTTTCCCACCAAAGCTTCATCGATGGCCGGGCTTTCCGCTCTCTTGCACTGCAGAGTTGAATCCACCTTTTATGAAAGCCAAAACCCTAATGAATACGCTCACGAAATTGGCTGTAGCGGTAATGACGCCCCTTGCATGTGGAGGAACCCCGATTCTCCTCAATCCGGATTTTTCGAGCAATGACCATTGGCGCGTGGGATACAATTCATATTGGGATGGGGCTCTTGTGGGTTTTATCGATTCCGATTACGCGGTAGCTGATCGGGTCCAACCGGCAGGCGATGGATTTGTTTTTACAAGCTGGCCGGATGGACAAAGCCACCGCCTTGAGCACTTTCTCTTTCAGGAGTTTACTGTAGAAACAGTTGGTGATGGGACGGCTCCGCAATTCAATCCTGGAGATCTCGTAATTTTCAGGGGCTACGCAAGATCAACAAAGAGCGGGGATGAACCCTTGGAAGTGGATACGCAGGCCTTTATCGAGATTCTTGAATACAACGGGGAAACGGGAGCTTACGCGATGCTCGACGACTTTTCGGTTGATCAACGCATCCCAACCTATGTTTCAAAGAAATTCCCCTTTGAACTTTCCCTTAAAATTCCAAATAGGGAGATCGAACCACTTCCATTACGGATTCGTCTTGGATTCGAAATAGCAACGGAAAGCGGCGGTAACCGATTGTTGATGGATGAAGGTTCGATTTATTTTTCCAATCTGGAAGGGTTTCTGATCCCTGCCGATCAGGAAATCGTTCGCATCCGGATGGAAATGAGTATGGATGGCTTGAGCTGGTGGACCGTCGGTCCGGGGCGACATGCCACCACCGCTTCGAACGCATTTGTACGCGCCTTGATTTCTCCCGGAGATTCTGAAACGTATAGCCCATCGACTCCTGTAATCCACCGTTTTCCGGATAGCGGTGGTGCTATCGAGGTTGTTTTGCAGGCTGGTTCCACAACGGAGTCATGGAAATCGGTTTTCCCCGGCATTCATAGCCTTGCCGACCGAAGGTTCTTCCGTGTGAAAAAATCCGAGGGGGTCAACTATCCGGCAACCATTCGGGTCGATGGCGGAACGCTTTCAACAGACAATTCATTGGATGGAACAGAAGTGGATACTTTTTACATCGGCCGCACTGAGGTGACTTTGAGCGCGTGGCAAAGGGTGCGCGATTGGGCTCAAGGCAATGGGTACGATATCGGGGAACGCGGTTCAGGATGCGGGCCTGATTATCCCGTTCATTCGGTCAACTGGCTCGATGTGATTAAGTGGTGCAATGCAAAAAGCGAAATGGAGGGCTTTGCACCTGTTTACACGGCGAACGGATCGATCTTTCGCGAAGGCGAGCCCCCTGACCTGAAGATTACTCAGAACGTGACCGCGAATGGCTATCGTTTGCCCACCGAAGCAGAGTGGGATTTTGCTGCCCGCGGCGGCCGCAAAACCCTCGGCCACACCTACAGTGGAAGCAATGATCTGAATGCGGTCGGCTGGTATCGGGATAACAGCAACGGTTCATTATGTGCTCCGTTTGTTGATTGGGGTAGCTGGCCCGTGGCAATAAAGGCACCCAACGAACTTGGATTGTATGATATGAGTGGCAATGTCGCGGAGTGGTGTTTTGACCCCGTCGAGCTTTCTTTTGTGGAGGGCTCTGCCCGTGTTGTCCGCGGTGGCAGTTTTTACGCCTATGCAAGCAGGTGCAGCCTTGACTTCAGGCTTTTTACTGACCCGGGAAGACGGACCCCTCATTATGGCTTTCGCATCGCCCGTAGTTCTATTTTGGCCCTCAACGAAATCCGGACGGACCAGTCGAATGATCCGGGCCATGAGGAGTATGTTGAGATCAAGGGACCTCCGGGAGCAAACCTCGATGATGTCTGGTTCCTTTATATAAGCGAGCCATCCGGGGAAGGCGGGACCATGGATTCCGGCGTCATTGAACAGGCTTGCAATCTATCCGGTTATTCAATTCCCGCAGATGGCATTTTTTTGATGGTTCGGCCGGAATTCGACCTGCTCAATTTGGGAATCGATGGCACGCAAGTGGATTACGTTTTTGATGGATTCGGCGGTTTTCACAACGCAGATAATGTGACCGCATTGCTTGTGCGGGGATTTACAGGGAATGAAATTTCGACCTGCGATGACCCGCTTAGAGAGGCTGTGGTCGATATCGATGACGCTAACGATGGCGTTCCCGATCCAGCCCTTCCATGGGCGGAGGTGCTGGACGCGGTTTCCCTGATCGAAAATCAGGATGATGTGGATAACTACTACGGAAGCAACTTGGGCGGCATAGAACTTCCGGCGACAAGCGATGGCTTTGTCGTGGCTCATGCGTATCGCGCTGGCGTTTCGGAAACATGGCATGCCGGGGAATTTGTGCTGTTTGAACAGGACGGGGCAGGCAACGTGATCGGTTTGCATCCGGAAGCCTTGGATACTCCTGGAACGGGCAATAGGGCTCGGACCACATTAATTCGGTGATTAAAAATGGTCTAAGGAATATTTTGACCGCCAGGATGGGCTTATTGAGAGCTTTTCAGGCCTGAAAAGGCCGCTTACTCCACGAAGCCCTTCTTCTCCTTGGCAATTACCATTGCCGTTTTCGGGTCAAAAAACCTGTTTTTACGCTGGATTCCCCATCCTCCATGCCTTTGATTCGTTCCATACCAGCCCCTTAATTTGGTCTAGTCTCTGCGCCGTGTCCGTTCCCCGTCAATTGCCGACTGCAAACTGTAGTCATGCTTTTCATACGCCGACGCGGCATACGTACCTGCAGGGTAGTCGGAAGATGGTGCGGAGTCGAGCGGACGGGATTGCGAAGAGATTGCAAAAGTGCTGGCGTACGGCAAGTGCCGTGCGCGACCACCTCTTGGAGCTAAAGGCCGACCAATTCCCCTCTCTTGAGCCCGGGCTCAGATTCATTCGGGCTCTTCTTCAATGCAGGTTTTCCTTGATCCGTTATTTCCACCGCAGGCGAAACGGAAATTCAGGTCTCCTGCAGCGGTGAGTAATCCTGCTCCGCCAGCCCGAAGGACCATGCAACCCCCTCGCGGGGCGTGCGGATCTCGGCCGGAACCTGTAGAAGGTATTCCTTAAAGACATCCTGCGTGCCGGGTTCAGGTGTGCTGTTGCAAACCTTCACGAAGCGCAGTTCCTCGATGTCGAAGAACGGAGGGTCGTACTTTTGCGCATCAGAGACGCGATAGAGGATCCCGTAATCATCCACCCCAACCTTGTCCGCGGCAAGCTCTTGCAGAAAGCGATCCATTCCCAACCGCTCCAGGAAGACCCTACGCACCTCCTGGTTTTTCGCCATGAGGACAT
>CAYFRH010000163.1:3567-5604 GCA_964345345.1 uncultured Puniceicoccaceae bacterium
AACTCCATGCCGCGATGGCGCGGGGCCATTTCGCGCAAAACAAAAACCCCGAGAGGACGGCGCCGCCAGAATTGCTGAAACGCCTCACGGAAAGAACGCGCGGCCGGGGCGGGAGGCGAGGCCAGCGTTTGCAGAAAAAGGGGAATCGCTGCCTTTCGCAGCGGGTCCGGAAGCCGACGCGACGCGGCCACGGGCCACCTTTCCTTTTCCCGTCGCTGAATGGTATCCACCACATAATGGTGGATTTCCATAGGACTGTCGAAAAAGCGTACGGTTCTCGCTTTCCCGCCGGTTTCCCGCAGGATGCGTCGTGCGGTCGCTTCCGTCCGACGGTCCACCTCCTCGCGGGACAGCGAGGAGGTGGCGTTTTCCGCCCAGCGCTCGAGAAAGGCGGGGAAAGCGGCTCCGACTTCCGTCATCGCGTCAATCGGCGACATAGGAATCGGTTTCCGGCATCAGGGGAAGGTGTTCCCTCTGACGGATGACCTCATAGCCGCCGGCCGGTAATACGATGGGCGCATGTTCCGGATGGCGTACCTCCGCCGGTTCCCGAACACGGAGAAACCGGCGTCCTGCTTTGTTTTCGCGCATCGCCACCGCGAAGTGCGCGGGAATGGCATGATGATGCCCGGTCGCTTCGCCCTTGGCGAGAATAAGGGGGCCGTCGCATGGCACCAAGCGCCCTTGTATTTTATTTTCCGGTACCGCCCGCAGGAGGACATCTCCCTGGCGATACTGTTTGCTCACGTTTGTCTTTGTTTGTTTCATAAAAAAGCGGGGATTCATCGGCATAAGCGCACAGCGCTGGAAAATATGCAGCGCCTCCGGAAAAAAATTTCCCGCCTGCATAAATCGGCGCCGAAGGCCCTTATCTTCTACAGAATGAACAAGCACGATCTCCCTCCCAAATTGAGAACGGACCTAAACCGCTTTCTGGAGGCCCACCTTTCTTTGGCTCGCCCGAAGAAAAGGGCCGTCCAGGAGCCAGCCATCCGGCGGACCGTTGCAGAACTTATGGAAGCCTTCGGTACCAAGGTCGACGCCGTGCACGTTGTCGACAGTCCCGCTCATGTCAGCGAACTGGCCACCTACCTTTGGGAACCGCACGGGCAATATCGGCGACGGGGAACCGCTCCGCGCTTCGACCGTCGCCTTCGCAAGCTGGCGCAAAGCGAGATTGACCAACACAGCAGCAACCGCTTGTACGGAAGAATCCGGCTTTTCATTCAGGGTCAACTGCGAAATTCCCTTCCTCCCGCGACCTTACTGCACTTCTTCTCCTTACGGGCCCTCGCTCATGCCATGCGCAACCCCGATCCGCAGAACCTGCGGGAGATCAGCTTATTGCAGCCCGTTCAGCGGCGCTCTCCCGTCCGGCTTCCTCATCCGCTTCGTCCGATGCCCTTGCCGGAGCGCGCCAACAGGCTGGCGGACCTGCTTGCCGACACCTTCATCCTTGAACACCTGCGGTCGGAAAAGGCCGCTGCCGGTCGGGCCTTCCTGCAGCTCAACCGATGCGTAAGCTTCGCTCTTTTTGAAAGCGCCATCGCGGTAGTGTGCCGCTACCCGAAGAAAATTGACTACAACCAACCCTCCTTTAAAGGGTTATTTCCCCACATCATGCCTATACGAGTGTATTTGCGTTATCATGACGGTTCTTCCGTGGAGTATAGTTTGCAAAGCCCTCTCTCGGGAAAGGAGCAGAACGCTGTGGAATGAAATCCTTCGCCACCCCGCCCTTTCGCATGAACGAATTTTCTTACTTCGGTCCCTCCGGTTTTCGGGATTCTCTGATGGAGCAGGAGGTTCTACGCCTTGGGTGCTACGAAACGGCCGATCGATTGCCTCGGGCTTCTGGCGGGCGACTTCTACACCGTTCCCAATGCCAAAAAACGGAGTGGAACCGGCGACGTGCGCATGGTCTGGCAAATGTTGCAGGAGGCCTTCAACGATCTATGGGGCGTTGCCGGGAACCACGATACCTTCCAGGACCGGAACCGGAAAAGCCACCTCCTCGCCCGCCCGCCTCCCAACTGT
>CAYFRH010000164.1:0-5595 GCA_964345345.1 uncultured Puniceicoccaceae bacterium
GAAGGCGATATTCGCGGCGACGGTATCATCGAGGAGAAAGATTTCCTGGGGAACATAGCCTATGCCGGCCCGCCAACGGCGCAGATCTTCGAATCGCAGGGGTCGACCGTCGAGGAGGATCCGCCCGCCCTGGGGCCAGTGGAGCCCGAGAATGATGTCGACCAGGGTCGACTTCCCCGATCCGGTCTCTCCGATCAGGGCGACAAAAGCGTTCCGCGGCACGGCCAGGGAAAGGTCCCGGATGGCCGGTTCCGGGGCTCCGGAATAGGTGAAGGTGATCCCGTCCAGATCGATCCGTTCTCGCCAGGAAATCGGCTCCCGCGGCCGCTGGAGGGCATCCGAGCGGCGCTGACCGTCGATCCCTTCCTCGATATGGAATTCCTCATAGACCTCCTCGAGGCTGTGCATCATAAAGGACATCCCGCTGGCGGAGCCGTAAAGGAGCTGGAAGTTCGGAATGAGGCGGTACCCGGCGAGGGCCATCATCCCGAGCATCGGGATCTGGGAGGTGAAGTTCTGCCCTTGCGCAGCAAGGAGCATGACAAAAACGACAATGCCCCCGAAGGCCAGCGGCTCAACAAGGTAGCGGGGCGCGTTGCTGTAAATGGGTATCCATTTCTGGAGCACGGCCTGGGTGAAGGAATGGTGGCCGTAGCGGTTGAGAAAGGTCTCCTCCACCCCGTGCACCTTGACCGGCTTGATCCCCCCAAGGAGCTGCTGGATTTCCCGGAAAGCCCCTCGGTTAGCCAGCTTGAGTTGGGCCGAAGTCCATTCCCGGCGCTTCTTCAAGACCGAAAAGATTACCGAGTAGAAAAGGCCAAAACCGACCGCGACCGCCAAGGCAAGGAACGGGTTGATGACGAGCAGGGTGATCATAAGAAATCCAACCGTGACCAGCCGGGCCGTCGCCTCCAGCAGGGGCGCCAGCACCCCGCCAACAAAGGAGGAAACATCCCCGCTCGCCTTCTTCATCAGCTCCCCGGTATTGCGCTGCAGAAAGTAGCTGTAGGGATTGCCAATGATGCGCCGCAGGAGGTGCATGCGCAGCCAGTGGGCGAGCCCCTGGCTGTAGCGGACCCGGACCACCTCGCCGGCGAGCATGAGGGCATTTGAAAATAGCAACATCAGGAGAGCGAACCCGCCGGCCAGCAACAGCAGCTGCGGGTTGCTCATCCCTGGAAGGAATTCCAGCAGCCGGCTCCCGAATCCGGACTGGCGAAAGTTCTCCGGCTCGGAGGCCAAGGCAAGGAAGGGAAAAATCGAGGTGACCCCGACGACCTGGAAAAATCCCTGGGCGAGGATAAAAAGAAAGACAACCCCGAGGCGCCGCCTTCCGTAAGGCCGGGCGAGGGAATAGACCTTGGCCAGGAAGGCCCGGAATCTGGCAATGGAAAAACTCATGGAATCGGCATCAAGAGAATCGAAGGGCAGGAACGCTGCCGCCCTTGGTCGGGATCGCCACCGGGCAATAAACCAATTATGTCCAGTGTTGTTGATGAAACCTTATGCAAAGGCTGTGCCAGATCATAAAAGAGTCAGTAAAAGGTCAAGGAGCGATCTCCCGAAAAGCCGGTTGCCCGAGATAAGGGAACGACCGGACTTTTACCATCGAAGTTGAGTGAGACCACGATAAAACGCCGCATACCGCTCCACCAAACTGGGCCAGGCGTATCGCTGGCGGGTCCATTCGGCAAAGGCCGGGCGCATCGCCTGCAATTCCGAATCCGGGGTGGCAAGGAAGGCCTTCAGGACTTCCCCATAGCAATGGGGCTCCGGCTCGGGCACCCATCCGAAGCCGGCCTCCTCGATGGATTTCCATGGCGTTCCCGTGGTCGTGAAAACGGGGGTCCCGACCATGCCCGCCTCCAGAACGACGAGTCCGAAGTTTTCCGAATAGGTCGGGAGGCAGAAAAGGTCGGCGCCCTGCAGCCAGGGCCACTTCTTATCGCCCCACTGCGGGGGCACCCAGTCGACGCGAACCGAATCGCCGAGGCCGGCGGCCATGGTCCGGCACTTTCGTACATAGTCTTCCGGTCCGTCTCCGACGACGACGAGGCGGAGACGGTGCTCGCGAACCTCTTCCCCGGGCAATGCCTGCAGGCTCCCGAGCAATTCAAGTAATCCCTTCTTGGGATGAATCCGGGTACAGTAAAGGAGGATTCGCTCCCCGGCTTCCCAACCGAGAAGCTCCCGGGCGGTCTCGTAATCGGGACGGGCCTCCGGTTCGATTCCGAGGGGAAGGGTCTCGGTGGGCACGTCGGGGAAAAAGGCCTTCAGGTTGGCCGCTTCCTCGGGCGCGGTCGCCAGCAAAGCATTCGCGGCGCGCAGGCGGCGCTTTTCGAAAAGGTGGAAATACGGCCACTTTTTCCAGCGCCGGTGCTTCCAGGCCCAGGGTTCCAGCATGCCGTGCGGGGAAATCACGACAGGGAGGCCCAGACGCCGGACCTCCCGCCCGACCCGATAGTGAAGCGGCGACCACAATCCGTGGAAATGGACAAGGTCGAAGCCCTTCAGCGTTCCGAGGCTCCCCTCTCCTCGAACGACCTCGATCCCGACATGGGACAGATAGTGGGCCATGTCGGCGGCGGCCTTTTCCAACCCTCCTTCCCGGAGCGGCTCGGCTAGTTCGATGAAGCGCACCCTCATGTCTTCCCTGCCTTTCTCTCCTCCAGAAGCCCTTCGTAAAGGTCGATGTACGCCCGGGCCATGGCCTCGAGGGAAAAGTTACGAACCGCCGCTTCGCGGACCTTCCGGCCTTTCTCGTCGAGGAAGTCCCCGTCGCAGAGCTGCTCCATGAGCCGCCCGGAATCACTTTCAAGCGGGATCCAAAGGCTTTCCGGCATGTCCTTCAAATCGGCGGCCAGTTCCGGACTGATGACACAGGGCAGACCGCGGGCCATGGCCTCGAGCAAAGCGAACGGCAGGCCCTCGAACCGGGCCGGATGCACATACACATCGGCAAGGCAGAGAAACGCGGTGGCATCCTCCTGCCATCCTAGGCAGTGAATCCAATCCTGGGCGCCCATCGCCTCGATGCGCTCCTCGAAAGCCGGCCGCATACGCCCGTCCCCCACCCAGAGGGCGGACAGGCCGGGTTCCCTTGCTTTCCATGCCTCCATGACCTCGAGAAAGCGCAGGGGATCCTTCTGCGGCTCAAGGCGGCCAACGGAGACTGCGACCGGTCCGCTCCCTTCGCTCAAATGGGGATGCTGTTTCCGCAATGCTTCCGCAGTGCGATGGATTTCCTCCTCCGCCGGGATCCGGACACCGTTCGGGATGCAGACGATATCCCGCCTTTCCCCAAGGAAAGCCCGCAACGCCCTTGCCCGGTTTTCCGCGATCGCCCAGATGCCGCCGCGGTAGCCAAGTAAAGCGCGGCGGGCAATGAAGTCCCGCACCCGCCCGAACGCGGCCTTTAATGCACAGGCGGACTGCGTGATATGGATCGTACATCCCTGCGCCACATCGAGTTTCCGGGCGGCTTTAAGCAGGTCCAGCCCGTCCTCAAGGCACTGCTTGTTCAAGTGCAGGACATCGGGGTTGAAGGAACGCCATTCCTCGACGATCGCATCCATTCCTTCGTCCATTGGCAGGAGGTGGGAAAAGGAACGCGTCCGGCGCAGGTAGGTATTGACGTAGGGTTGCCGGAAAACCGGACCAGTGTCTCCGAACAATTCGACAATGCCGTCCATTTGGGGATCGGAGGATAGCCAGAGCCCTACCTCGACGCCCTCGGCTTTCAAGGCTTTGGCCAGATAAACAAGAAAGAACTCGCCGCCCCCGCGCGACCCGGAACTTGAACTCACGAAAAGGACGCGCATCGATCAAAAGCGGGAAGAGGAAATGGGGTGCGGATCGGTCATCGGTTGTTCCTCCGGGTTATCTCCCGCAGAATTTCCAGCCAGTCGCGGGCACCCTGGGCCGGCGTGATCTCCCGGCTCTTCGCAAGTGATTGCGTCCCGAATGCGCGGATACGATCCGGAGAACCCACTAGGTCGGCGAGACGGTCCTCCAACGCCGCGACATCCTCGTTCGGAACGATGTATCCATTTTTTCCCGGCTCGACGAGTTCTTCGGCCGCGCCCACGGCTTCGGAACAGACCACGGGAAGCCCCGCCCCAAGGGCCTGGTTCACCACCACGCCCCAGCCGTCGTAGCGGCTGGGAAGGACAAAGATATCCGCCGCGGCAAAAAACCGCGGCAAAGCCTCCGGCGGCTGGAACCCGGCGAACTCGATACGCTCCCGCACCCGCTCGTCCAATTCCTCCAGCATGGGCGGAAGCTCCCCCTCCCGACCGACCAGCAGAAGGCGCGCGTCCATTCCCTTTTCCATAAGGCCTGCGAAGGCCTCCAGCAGCAGGTCCACCCCTTTGCGGCGGATCATCTGGCCACAGAACAGGATCCGCACCGGCTCCCTCGGTCGCACGGGTACGTCCTGTTGAAAGGCGTCGATGCGGCAGTAATAGGGAACTTCGTAAACGGGAATCCCGGGGAAGCGTTGCTCGTAATCCCTCCGCGCCTTTTTCCCGATCGCGACAATGGCCGACAAGTTCCGCATGGGGCGGGTCAACACTTTCTGCATCCGTTCGCGCGCACCTCCTTGGGCCCGTTCGAGTTTCTCCCCCCAAAAGATCAGCGGCACTTTTCGCGCGGCGAACCGAAGTAGCCATTGCGCAGGCACGGTCACGTATCCATTCAAGACGACCGCATCGAACCCCTCGACCGCAGGCAATTGCGAATTCACGATAAAGCGCTTGCCCCGCCAGCTCAGATAAAAGCTGCGGTAGACTTTTTCGTACTCGGCCAGCGAAGCCTCCGGCCATGGCGAATCCGGACTCCCCGCCTCGGCGTAGCGAACCTGGATGGAAAGCTCTTCCCTCTCATGCAAGCAGGCAAACAAGTCCCGCTGGTAGGGCGACGGCACGATGCTGAGGAAGAGGACCTTCATTGGATGCAGGGGGACTGTACGACGGGAGGCCCGTCATTAAAAGCCATTTGTTGGCCCGCAGGGACGGCTGCGAGGACCGGATTTTCGGAAAGGAATTTCCATAACAGACGAAAGCGACTACCGCATGCGATGGAGCCAGCCTTCCACAATCTCTTGAATCGTTTTTTCGAGGCTGATGGAAATATCCCATGCCGGGAAATGCTTCCGCATCTTTGTCAGGTCGGAATAGTAGCAGATATGATCGCCGATGCGGTTCGTCTCCACATAAGCGGACTTCATTTCCTTCCCGGAGTACTTTTCCACCAACTGGAAGGCTTCGAGAATGGAACAGGTATTGTCCTTGCCACCCCCGATATTGTACACCTCTCCCGGGAGCGGTTGTTCAATGAAGGCGTGGATGAAACGGGCCACATCGTGACTGTGAATGTTGTCGCGCACCTGCTTTCCCTTATACCCGAAGATCGTAAACTCCTGTTCCTCGAGGTTGCATTTGGCGAGAAAGCTGAGGAAGCCGTGCAACTCCACCCCGCTGTGGTTGGGACCGGTCAGGCAACCGCCGCGGAGCGCGCAAGTGGGCATGTTGAAGTAGCGACCGTATTCCTGCACCATGACATCCGCCGCCACTTTGGAAGCGCCGAAAAGGGAGT
>CAYFRH010000165.1:0-5553 GCA_964345345.1 uncultured Puniceicoccaceae bacterium
CCGCTGTCCGCGATCTGGAATTCAGCCCCATCCTTGCGCAACAGGATGGTGTGATTGGCCAAACCGACAACACCGCCCGTTTGTATTACCTTCCGGACGGGGCTTTCACGGGGCTCTCGGTTCTGCCCGTTAATGATGGGGAAGATCTGCTCCAACGGTTTGCCCATCGCCTCCTCCGCGGTCCAACCGGTCAGGCGAGCGGCCTCCGGATTTATCAGAATGATGTTCGCCTTTGCATCGGTGGCGATGACGGCATCCCCGATCGATTGCAACATGGTGTGCTTGTGCGCACGTTCATCCCGAACCCGTTTTGTCGTCTCCTCCAGTTTCGCGTGCGAAAAATACCAGAGGACAAAGGCGAGAACCGCTGTAAGGAAAACATAGAACCAACCCTTGTAGGTTTGTAGCTGCGTTAAAGTGGCTGCATCCAATCCAGCTGATTCAAGAAACCGGTCGGAAAAAAAGATCCAAGTGGCACCCAGCAAGGCATAAGCAACCGCAACCTGCAGTGAAATCCAAAAAACCTGCGGATGACGGCCTAACACATTAAACTGTGGATGTTTAATGTAGGAAGAAAGTCAACGTTCTACATTAGGTATTTCCTCCTCCGTTTTGTTGAACCCAAGCCTCCCAAGCGAAGAAGCAAAGAATCCGGATTACCTTGAAAGCCTTCCTGCTGCCCCATTTTTATAGAGATTTCATGCTTCCTTCGATGATTTCCCCAGATACCGATTGTACCCTGCCGGTGGCATCCCCGGCCCCGACGGAGGAGCGAACCGTTCCCGTCTGCATTGTCGGCGGCGGCATGGCGGGCCTTTGCGCCGCCCTCGCCACCGCCCGCAGCGGGGTGGAAACCCTCCTTGTCCAGGACCGGGCCGTCCTTGGCGGCAACGCCTCCTCTGAAGTCCGCATGTGGATCTGCGGCGCGCACGGTCCGACCAACAAGGAGACCGGCTATCTCGAGGAAATTCAGCTAGCCAACATGCGGCGCAATCCGGAACTCAAGTATCCGGTCTGGGACAGCGTCTTGTACGGGGTCGCTCGGTGTCAGGAAAACCTTGCCCTACTTCTCAGTTGCGCCGTTTGCGAGGTGGAGATGAACGGCGAAAAGCGGATCGCCGCCGTGTGGGCATGGCACATGACCCGCCAGAAGTGGATTCGGATCAAGGCGGAGGCCTTTCTCGACTGTTCCGGGGATAGCATCCTGCGGCTTTCCGGCGCGTCCTGCCGTTGGGGACGCGAAGCGAAGGAAGCCACCCGCGAACGTTGCGCCATGGAGAAAGCGGACCGCCATACGATGGGAAATACCGTCCTGATTCAATTGCGGGAAATCGATCCGGAAGATCACACACCCTTTGTTCCACCTTCGTGGGCTTTACCCGTTGATGAAACGACCTTTCCGAATCGGGCGAAGAACATGAAGCCGACCGGGCACAACTTCTGGTGGCTGGAACTGGGTGGTTTGGAGGACACACTCGAAGATGCCGATTCCCTGCGTGACCGCCTCATTGCCCTCGCGTATGGAGTCTGGAACTACATCAAAAACCATCCCGACGGACGCGGCCGGAGCTGGGAACTGGAATGGATCGGGGCTTTGCCGGGGAAACGCGAGAACGTCCGGTACGAAGGCGACCATCTGCTCAAACAGGAAGAAATCGAGGCCAAGGGGAAGTTCCCCCACCTTATTGGTCATGGCGGCTGGACCATGGACGACCATCCGCCGGGCGGCATCGAACATCTCGGCAAGGATACGACCCATTATCCCGCGCCCTCCCCTTACGGGATTCCCTATCGCTGCCTTTATTCTAATAAAGTGAAAAACCTATGGTTCGCCGGGCGGAACATTTCGGCCACCCACATGGCCTTATCTTCCACCCGCGTCATGGCCACCTGTTCCGTCCTCGGGCAAGCAGCCGGGACGGCTGCCGCCATTGCCATTCAACACGGTTGCAACAACCGCGGGGTCTTTGCCAACCACCTGGAGCGATTGCAGCGCCGTCTTCTCGATCATGATCAGTGGCTGCCGGGAAAATTGCGGCCGATCGCGCCCCTGAGCCAGCCCGCCAGGTCGACCTACCGGGCGAGCACGGGCGATGCGGACATCCTGCGCGATGGGCAGGATCGGCCCACCAAAACGGAAAAGCATCGCTGGGACGGCAAAGCCGGAGACTGGATCGAGATTTCATGGGTGAAAGAGCAAATGATCCGCCGTGTCCGCATCACCGGCGATAGCCAGATCCACCGCACTAAGCAGATGCCCTGTTCGTATCCGAAAAAAGGGCTCAATCGGCATATTCCGGATCCGCTGCCCCGCGATCTGCGCCTTGAGGTGAAAAAACGGGACGGAAGCTGGAAAACGGTGGACCGCATTATCGACAACGAAAAGCGCTGTATCCGGCGGGAATTACCGCATGCCGTCCGCACGAAAGCCCTCCGCCTCGTCCTCGAACGCCCGTGGGGAGAAGCTGAGGGACAGCGCGTTTCCCTGTTCGCCTTCGAGGCCGGTGACCCCGAACCCGTGGGAGCCATTCCGGAAGGCGCCTTTCCCGAAGCATGGGATTGGGAGGAGCGCATACCCTCGGCCCGGGCCTGAGCTTGTCGAAGGGGATTCCATTAATAACAATGCCGCGCCGGGTCACCCACAGCGAAAGCGATTTCGCCATTCTCCCCTCCACCATTCCGGGAGCGGGTTTTGGCCTTTTCGCGAAAGTGCCCATTGCCATTGAGGATACCATCGGCCACTACACCGGCGAATTGATCACATGGGAGGAATTGCGGGCGGGACGGTACGCTGGCTCCGACTACCTCCTCGCGCTGACCCGGAACCTTCTCCTTGCCGCCGAAGGGCCCAAGGCGAATTACTGCCGCTACATTAACCACTCGGAGGAACCGAATGCCTTTCTGGTTGTCTCCACGCGTTGGAAGACCGCCCGCATTGAGGCCATCGAGGAGATCCGTCCCGGCGAAGAGATCTTCTTTAACTACGGAGAAGATTACTGGCCAACATCCGGTGCTTAAAGAGCTTTGTCCGCGGGAAGGTCCTGCCCGTTTTCCCAGACGCGTTGGGCCGTCCACGGCTCGTCGGGATTTGCCCAGAAGGGATTTTCTGGCGAAAGGCCAAGAGCAGGAAAGACGAAGGCGGCCAGGTAGAGGCTTCCGGTCGTAATGTAAGGTTCGCCGAGGGACGGTTGCGGACCATTGAGACCGATCTGCAGCCAGCCCTTCTCATCATAGTTTTCCTTCCGGTCAAGACCCCGCGCAATGGCGGCGGAAAGCGCGCAACGGACCGCGCCGGGGGCGAGGTTGTCGGGAAGCTGTTCTCTCCATGCCGCGAAAGAAAGGGCATGAAAAGCTCCTGTCCGGTAACAGAGGCTCCGTCCCGTCACCGGCCAGCTTCCGTCGACATGAATCATCCGCTCCTGGATGGCGGCATAGCGGGAAAGGCGCTGTCGTACCGGAGCGACAAATGGCTGCCAGCGATCATCCAGAGGAGCGACCACTTCGAGAATTTCCAGCAACATGGGCTGAATGACGAAACTGTTGTAGTAATCACAGTGATACGAGGGGCCGTCACCGTAAGTTCCATCCCCCAGATACCACTGCTCATGCTGCCGGATGGCGTAGTCGACGCGCATAGGGTCCCAATCCGCCCCGACGTTGGCAAGAAACGCCTCCGTACAAGCGCTGAAGAGAAGCCAGTTGTTGAAGCCAGGCGCCCGGTCGCGCAGACAACGAAAGGCCGCAAGGACATGGGCTTTGTCGTCCTCCCCAAGGGGTTCCCATAGCGCGGCGGGCGCGCGCAACAACGCTTGGGCGAGGAAGGCCGCGTCCACGAGGACCTGATGGTGACCACTGAATTGCCAGTAATCCGGTTGATTCGGGTCGCAACCGGCGGCGATGCCGCGCCGCGCCAACTCCGCGAATTGCCGACGAAGGACCTCTTCCTCACCTGTCAGGTCCGTGCAGGCCAACCAGGGCGCGATGCCGGACAAAAGCCGCCCAGCGGCTTCAAGGGAGGCGGTGGTAAGGCGTCCGGGATCGGCCTTCGGGTGATGGCGCAGGGGCATGCGCTCGCGGAGCTGTCCTTCCGCCATTGCCTGCAGTACGGGTTGGGCAAGCAGTTCAAGGGCCTCCAGCCAATGGGAGCGGGTCGCGTTCATGTGGGCCAAAGCGCCACGATGCGAAGCAAGCTGTCAACCGGGAAGTCGGTTTCGTCGGGGTCATCGACCTAGCCGGTCGATGTTACCACCGTAGCTACCCTCCGTAGCATCCCGCCGTGAGGCGGATGACCCCTAACGTAACATCCCGCCGTAGCATCCCGCCGTGAGGCGGATGACCCCCCACGGACTTCCCCCCAACCGAAATCTTGCCTTGAGCACTCTCCTTCCGGCAGAATTTCATCTATGTCCGAACCGCAACGCAACGGCCTAAACCTGACCCCGTTCCAGCATCGATTAATCACGACTGCGCTGGCGGGATTGTCGCTCTTCATCATTTTCGGGCTTCTCTTTGCCTTATTTCTTCTGCTCCGGTCGTTCGTCGGTTACTTCTCGGGGGTGCTTCTGCCCCTCGCCATCGCGGGGATCCTTGCCATGCTGCTACGTCCGGTGGTGGTTTTTGTTGAGCGGCGCAGCCGCTTGAACCGGGCCGGGGCCGTCGTTTTTCTATACGTACTCGTGGTGCTGGCTCTTGCCGCCGGACTCTTTTGGATCATTCCCGTCCTTCTGGAACAGACCGTACAGTTTATCCGCTCACTGCCCTCAATTTACGAAGGGCTACGGGAGATACTCGCCGCCCGCTTTCCGCAATTGTTGAACTTCCTGAAGGAAACCATTGGCGAGGCGCCCTTGGCGGATGTAGGCAAGGAATTTGAGCGCCGTCTTTCCGAAAATGTGCAGGGGCTACTGCTCTCCACCGCCGCCGTCGGACGGGATTACTTTTTCTCCCTCTTTTCCACTGCGGCGGCGGCGGCCATCGTGCCCGTTTACCTCTTCTTTTTCCTGCGTTCCGGAACCATTTCCCGAGAGGAGATCGGGCGCCAGCTTTCATGGATCCCGGACGATCTCCGCAGGGACATCCTTTTCCTCGGGCAGCAGTTCGGCAGCAGCCTGAGCACCTTCTTCCGCGGACAAATCGTTATCGGTCTGATCATGGGCTCACTCCTCGCCATTGGCTTCAGCCTTGCGGGGCTCCATCTCGGCTTCGCCATCGGTTTGGCGATCGGGCTGCTGAACATCATCCCGTACCTTGGAACCGTCCTCGGCTTGGGAACCGTCCTGCCCATCGCATGGTTTCAGCCGGAAGGAGGCCCGGTCCTCGTTCTTGTCGCCCTTGGCATCTTTGTGACCGTGCAACTGATCGAGGGCTACTTCCTGACGCCGAAAATCATGGGCAACCGGACGGGCCTACACCCCCTCACCATCATTGTCGCCATTTTCTTCTGGGGAACGGCGTTGAACGGGCTTCTCGGCATGATCCTCGCCATTCCACTGACCGCCTTCTTCGTTGTCGCATGGCGCTTGTTCCGGGAAAAATACTTGAAAGAATGGACTA
>CAYFRH010000166.1:0-3913 GCA_964345345.1 uncultured Puniceicoccaceae bacterium
GGAGACCGCGTCTACATGCTCTACAACCAACGGGACGCGGCCTGGAGACCGCGTCTACAGCTCTACAACCGACGTACAAGCCGATCGGGTCCGCCCCATCAGGTTTGCGCCCGAGGAGGCTCCCACAGCACCGGACATGCGGTTTTCCGCATCCGGCGATTGAAACGGCCAAGGTCAGCAGGAAGCCGCCTTGGCAAGTGTGTCTGGAGTGATGAACGCCCATGACACAGTTGCTGACGACTCCGGCTGTCTTGTCCCTACAACCCGAATTCCGCCGGATCGGCACCGCGGCGTTCGAGGGCCTCGCGAAGGAGGGGAAGATCCATGCGGCTGCCGGGAAACAGGTTGTTTTCCGCAAACCAGCCGCGTTCCATTTCGAGGGCGAATTGGATCTGGTCCGAGGAGGAGGTAGTTCGGCTGCGGTCGTAAGGGATCATGCGGTGGATTTCCCGGAGGACGCCCTCCTCGTCGAAAAAGCCGATGTCGAGGGCAAGGGGAGTGTTGGCCATCCAGAAGGACATGCTTTGGGGCTGGCGGTAAGGAAACAACATTCCGCTGTCATCGGGCAGGCTTTGCCGCCGCATGAGACCGTTGCGCTGTTCGCTCGGGGTGAGGGCGATCTGCGCTTTGAGATCCACCTCCGCGATGCGCAGGGGGAGCCGGTCTGCGAAATCGACGAGCTCGGGCGGTGTCGCTTCCCGCTTACATCCGCTAAAGAGGAAGAAGATGGGGACGCCGAGGAAAAGGGAAGGACGGAGGAGACGCATGCGGACAAATTTTATAGACAGTCCGATAAGGGCAATCATCTTTCCCCTATGAAGAAAAAAGGAGCGAAGCGGAAGGAGCTTGAACTCCTCCTGTACGCGGACTCGGAGCGGGACGCGGATATGTTCTACTTCTCCGGGGTTTTTGTTCCGGACCCGTTTATCGTTTTTTCGCGCAAGGGTAAAAAGATCGGCGTGCTGAGCCAGCTGGAGTTCGCGCGCGTCCGGAAGGAGGGCGCCCTTGATGAAGTGCATCCGTTGGAGGAGTGGATCGAGCGCGCGAACAAGCGCTCTGGCCCGCGGGCGAATTACCCCGCCACCGTCATTGCGGAAATCGCGTCGGCGGAACAATTAAGCGGCTTCCGTGTTTCACGTCAGTTTCCGGCGGGGTTGGCCTTTGCTTTGCGTGATCTCGGCCTTTGCATCGAGCCCGTGGAGGAAGAGCTGTTTCCCGCCCGCGAAACAAAGACGGACGCAGAGGCGCAGGCGATCCGGGCCGGCAACCGGGCCTCCGCGGCGGGATTCCGCGCAGTGGAAAAAATCCTCCGCGATGCCAGGATTGAGGGGCGTCGCCTGCGGCACAACGGCCGCATTGTGACCTCGGAATACCTGCAACATGCGATCGCCGTCGCCTGCTTGGAAAAGGGCGCGGTGGCGACGCAACCGATCGTCGCCGGCGGTGACCAGGCCTGCGATCCGCATTGCCGCGGACACGGGCCGCTCCGTCCGCACGAGCTAATCATCGTCGACATCTTCCCCCGCGTCATGAAAAGCGGCTACCATGGGGACATGACGCGGACCTACCTGAAGGGACGTCCCGACGAAGCGCAGAAGGCGCTTTACGAAACTGTTTACGCCGCCGAGCAATGGGCGCTCGGCGAGCACCGCAGCCGCAAGTCCGGGGCCGCGATCTACGACGGGGTCGTGAAGCGTTTCGAGGAGGCCGGGTACCCAACCCGCCGCGACAAGGGCGTCCCGGTGGGCTTTATCCACGGGCTCGGCCATGGACTCGGTCTTGACGTGCACGAGGCCCCGCGGGTCAATCGCAACGGCTCGCGTCTGCGTAGCGGACAGGTAATTACGGTGGAGCCGGGGCTTTATTACCCAGGACTCGGAGGCGTGCGCGTAGAGGACGTGGTCCGCGTGACCAACAAGGATCCGGAGATGCTCTCGAAACACCCCTACCGCTGGCGAATTCGCTGAGACCGGCGCCGATAACCGCTACATTCGCTCGACGGTCTCGAGCCCGAGCAGTTCCAGTCCGGTACGGAGGACCAGCAAGGTGCGGGCGCAGAGAAGCAGGCGACGGTCGCGGACCAGCGGTGGCGCGCCGAGAACGCGATTGGCGTTGTAAAAGCCGCTGAAAGAACCGGCCAACTCGAAGAGGTAGGTGCAAAGCACATGCGGGCGCAGGTCGCCGAGGACCAGACCGAGGGTACTTGGGAAGGCGAGGAGCTTGCGCGCGAGGGCCTTTTCCTCCTCCGTTTCCGGCGGACCGGCCTCGGCAAAATCCTGCTCCGGGTCGACCCCGGCCTTGCGGAAGATGCTGTGGATGCGGGCAACGGCGTACAAGAGGTAAGGCGCAGTGTTGCCTTCGAAAGTGAGCATACGGTCCCACGCGAAGAGGTAATCGCTGGTTCGGTTCTGGGAGAGGTCGGCATACCGGATCGCGCCGAGGCCGACAGCCCTGGCGACGCGGGCGGTTTCCTCGTCCCCGAGATGGGGGCTTTTTTCGCGAACGATGACCTCAGCCCGGCGCACGGCCTCATCGAGCAAGTCCCGCAGTTTCACGGAGCCGCCTTCCTTCGTTTTGATGGGCTTGCCGTCCTCACCGAGGATGGTGCCGAAGGCGACGTGGTTCATCTTCGGGCAATCGCGTCCGGTCGCGGCGAACCACTTCTTCACGGTGAGGAATAACTGCTCGAAGTGGTCGGACTGGCGCGAATCGACGACGTAGGTTATGCCTGCCGTCTTGAAGTGTTCCGTCCGGTAAAGGACCGTGGCAAGGTCCGTGGTTGCGTAATTGCTGGCCCCGTCCTTTTTGCGGACAATGAAAGGTTGCTTGGCAAAACGTTGGTGTTCGGGATGGAAGACGACGAGGGCACCGTCATCCTCGATGGCAAGCCCGCTATCCCTCAGCTCTTTCCAGACGCGCTCCACCTTGTCGCGGTAGAAACTCTCCCCTAAAACCTCGTCGAAGCGGATGCCGAGGCGTCGGTAAATTTCGTCGAAAGCCTTCCAGCTGACATCCGTAATGGATTTCCAGATACGCAAGTTTTCCTCATCGCCCCGCTGCAACTTGACGAGTTCGTTCCGGATGGCGGCGGCCGTTTCCTCCGATTCCTTGTAAGCTTTGTTTCCCTCCTTGTAGAGAGCCTCAAGGTCGGCGACGGTGCGGTCGCTTTCCCGGGCATAGAGGTCGTATCCGGAATTCTTGATGGCATGTATGAGCATGCCGAACTGGGTGCCCCAGTCGCCGATGTGGTTGTCGCGGATCACCTCGGCCCCCGAAAAGGCAAGGAGGCGGGCGAGGCATTCCCCGATCACCGTGGAACGGATGTGGCCGACATGCATTTCCTTGGCCGTGTTGGGCGAGCTGAAATCGACCACGTGGCGATGACCCTTGAGCCGCGTGCCCGCGCCGGCCTGTAAATCCGCGCGGGAGCGGAAACGCCGCAGCCAGGCATGAGAAAAGTCCGGGAGCAGGGTGAAATTGATAAATCCGGGACCGGCGATCTCCCATTCGACAAAGTCCGGATCGAGGAGCTGTTTCTCCTGTACCGCCTCGATCAATTGCGTCGCGATTTCGCGCGGGTTGCGTTTGACCTTTTTCGCGAAGGGCAGCACGCCGTTGGCCTGATAGTCCCCGAAGCGTGGATCCGCCGGGCGCACCTGCGGTGCGAATTGGTTTTCCGGCAGTCCGCAAACGGGCGCCGCTTCGACCAGGGCCGATTCGATCCAGTGAGCAGGATTGAAGGGAATCTCCATGTCGTCCGGAACGAAAGGGTCGAGGCACGAAGGGGCAAGCCGTTAAATTCGAAGATAAGGCTATGGGAAACGGGCTCCGGTCTGTTTGCGGAGAGGCAAAATGATGGTCCGGGAGGCTATGGGAAACGGGCGGGAGCCCGTTTCTACATTTTTAGGGGGAG
>CAYFRH010000166.1:4013-5536 GCA_964345345.1 uncultured Puniceicoccaceae bacterium
GTCCGGGAGGCTATGGGAAACGGGCGGGAGCCCGTTTCTACATTTTTAGGGGGAGCCTGTGGAAACATCTTTTTTTGCGGGGGTCTTGCAGAGAGGTCGCCGGGGTTTGCAGACTGAAGAGGAATGGCGCTGGAAGAAGACTGGAAAACGCAAGCGGTCTGGATGATGGACTTTGAAGGCAGCCCGACTACCGGGGTGGTGGAGGCGGGCGTCGTGCTGCTTCAGGGCGGAGAATTGCGGGAGGGCCACAGCTTCCTCTGTCGCCCGGGGGCGGCAATTCCGGAACGCGATCAGGCGGTCCATGGAATCGGCCTGGAGGTGGCAAGGGACGAGCCTCCATTTGCGGAACATTACGGCTGGTTTGTGGAGCTTCGGCGGCGGGGAATTTTTGCCGCGCACAACCGCCATGCCGAGAATCAGTTTCTGGGCCGGACATGGCCCGTACCTCCGCGCGTCCCGGACTGGACGGACGGCGGGGGGCCTGTGCACGTCTGGGGGCCCTGGATCGACACCCTTGCCTTGTATCGTTCCTTCTATCCCGGACTTGCCGGTTACGGACTGGGGGATCTTGTGGAACGCTTTGCCCTTGCCGGGGAACTTGCCCGGGCGGCGGGCCAGTATTGTCCGGAGAACCGGCGCAAACCTCACTGCGCACTGTATGACGCGCTGGCCTCCGCGCTTCTCCTTCTGCGTCTGGAAAAGGAGGCCTCCCTGCGGAACCAGCTCAGTCTCGGGCTGCTTCTGCGGACAAGCGGGGAGCTTTCCGGGCAGAGGGAACTTTTTTGACGGAACTGTGCGGAACCGGTAGAATTAGGGATTATGGAAGGTGAGGGAATCCATTATTTTGATCGCTACAAAAGCCAATACGGGCAAGAGGTCGTCTACGGGGAGTTCTGGCTCAAAATGGCCTACGGCACGGCGGCGGGTCGGGCCTGTACGCGGGTGCTTCTCGCACAGCCGTTTGTCTCCCGCTTCTACGGATGGATGATGCGGCGTCGTTGGACGCGGCGGAAAATCCGACCTTTCGTCGAGCATTACCATGTCGACCTCGGAATCGCGGAAAAAGCGGCGGACTCGTATCATTCCTTCAACGACTTCTTTCAGCGCCGTTTGCGTCCGGAAGCCCGTCCGGTTGACGGGGACGCTTCGGCGGTCGTTTTTCCCGCCGACGGCCGGCACCTTGGATTTTCGGAAATCGGGGCCGAGGAGGGCGTCTTCCTGAAAGGGCAGCAGTGGGAGCTGAACCGGCTGCTGCGGGGGCTTCCGGACCTTGTTGAGCGCTTTCGCGGAGGCACCCTGGTTCTCAGCCGGCTCTGTCCGGTGGATTACCATCACGCGCACTATTCGCTGGGAGGTGTTGTACGGCGTCAGCGTTGGATCGGCGGACGGCTCTTCTCGGTCAACCCGATAGCACTGCGGCGCGATCTCGGCCTCCTCTGGGAGAACAAGCGGGTGGCGATTGAGCTGGAAAGTCCCCTTTTCGGTCGGGTGGTGCAGATGCCGGTGGGAGCCACCAACGTTGG
>CAYFRH010000167.1:0-5480 GCA_964345345.1 uncultured Puniceicoccaceae bacterium
GGGAAGAAGATCCATCTCTTTTGCAAAAAGGACTTCCTCTTTTCCGCCATGGCGGTCACGGAGCCATGCCTTCAAGTCCCCGACCGAGCCGACATCTCCGAGCTTGTCGTTGTAAAACCGGTACAACCGCTCTTCCAGGCCCCAAAGAGAGCCCGCGCGCAGACGCGTCTGACGCTCGCGGAGCCGTTCCAGCAGTTCCTGATTCGCCTCGTAAAAAGAAAGCCGGGTATTGAGCCGACCTTCGACGAGAGCTTCACGCAGGAAAATCTCCTTTGCGGCTGCCGGATCGATTCCGAGGCAGGCCCGCTTCCGCGTCTCGATCTCGAGCCCGTACAGGAGGACCCGCTCCCGAATAAGGACTCGTTCGCCCTTTTCGTCGTAAAAAGGTTCCGCGTACTTGGAATTCACGACATGGGCGCCCACCCGCAGTACCCAGCCCGCTTCAATCCGGGCTACTGTTCGGGCGTAGAGACGACTCGTCTCAACGAATTCGCCGCAGAGCACCCACTTCGCGGCGGGCTGTTTTGTTTCCGGGACGGTAGCCTTTGCCTTTTTGCCCTTTTTCCCCGCCGCCGTCTTCCGGAACAAGGTGGAACCCGGAAAGAGCTGAATCTTGCGGTTACGAGCCGCGCGATAGAGGTTGCCTTCCTCAAATCGGGCGACCCCGGAGAGAAGACCGGAAAGGAGAGCGCGGTGAATCTGCTCGTATTCAGCCGGTTCCGCATTGAGGCGAACCTCTCCCGTTTCCCGCAGGCTGCGCTCGAGTTGGGCGTGAATGTCCCGCCACTCGCGCATGCGCAGGTAATTGAGAAAATGGGAGCGACAGAATTTCCGGAGCTGGTTCTGGCTGAGCCGTTCCATTTCCTCATGGTACGTTTCCCAGATTTTCAGCAGGCCGAGAAAGTCGGACTCCGGATGCCGAAAGCGCGCATGCATCGCGTCGGCCTCTTTCGCCGCATCCATGGGTCGCTCCCGTGGATCCTGAATACTAAGGCCTGCGGCGATGACCAGCACTTCGCGCACGCAGCCTTCCCGCTGCGCCTCCAACAGCATTCGTCCGACAGTGGGATCGACAGGCAGGCGGGCCAGCCGCTTGCCAAGAGCTGTTAGTTGATATCCGCCGTCAAGGGCGCCCAGCTGGACAAGAAGCTGGTAACCGGACCGGATGGCGCGGTCGGTCGGCGGATCGAGAAAGGGAAACTCGCGGATGTCCCCCAACCGGAAAACCATCATGCGGAGAATAACCTCGGCAAGATTGCTCCGGAGGATTTCCGGCGTGCCGTATCGAGGCCGCGCTTCGTAGTCTTCTTCTGAATACAGACGGAGACATATGCCTTCGCTCACGCGCCCCGCCCGACCCTTGCGCTGATCGGCCGAACTCCGGGCGATTTTTTCGATGGGTAGCCGCCGGGTGTGCGTGTGCGGGCTGTAGCGGCTGATGCGGGCCAACCCGCTGTCGATAACATAGCGGATTCCCGGAATGGTAATGGAAGTTTCGGCAATATTGGTGGAGAGGATCACTTTTCGCCGCCGCCCCGCCTTGAAGATGCGTTCCTGCTCCTGCCCGCTAAGCCTTCCGAAAAGCGGCAGCAATTCAACCTGATTTCCCGCCCGCTTTTCCAGCAGGTCCCGGGCCTCGCGTATGTCCTTCTCGCCGGGGAGGAAGACGAGGAGGTCACCTGGCCGGTTCCAGGAAAGAATTTCCTCCACCGACTGTGCAACGGCATCGATGTAGGTGGATTCTCCGCTTTCCTCCAGTAACTCGTCCACCGGAAAGTAGCGCGTCTCCACGGGATAAAGACGACCGCTCACTTCGAGGATGGGCGCATTCCCGAAAGCCTTGGAAAAGGCGGTCGTGTCGATCGTGGCCGAGGTGATAATCACCTTCAGGTCCTTTCGCTTCGGGAGCAGCCGCTTAAGGTAACCTAACAGAAAGTCGATGTTGAGACTGCGCTCGTGGGCCTCATCGACGAGGACAACCTTATATTCCCGCAGGAGGGGATCCCGCTGAATCTCGTTCAGCAACATGCCGTCGGTGAGGAACTTGATGCGCGTTTCCCGCTGCGTCTTGTCCGTAAAACGGATCTTCGCGCCGACTTCGCGCCCCCAGTTGACCCCCAGCTCCTCCGCCACGCGCCGCGAGATGGAGAGGGCGGCCACGCGACGTGGCTGGGTACAGGCAATGCGGCCTCCTTCCGCAAGGCCGGCTTCGAGGCACATCTTCGGCAACTGCGTCGTTTTTCCGGAACCGGTTTCTCCCGCGATGACGACGACCTGGTGCTCCGTGAGCATGCGCAGGATCGCCTCGCGGCTCTCCACGATGGGAAGCTCCGCCGGATAACGGATGCGCAGGGATACCGACACCGATGTCATTGCCAGCGACCCTATGAGAGCGGCGCCTTGTGGCAAGCAGCGGAATGATTCGCTCAGCCGACGTCTGTCACCGTCAGGCCGAGTCCGTTTCCGGTGGCATCCGCTTCCACCAGCACGCGCACACGCGCCGCCTCCTTGCGCGCGAGAACCTGTCCAAACCGGCGATACTGCGCGGAAAAGAGGACCGTCTCCGCCATGCCCGTCTCATCTGCAAAGGAAACGAATTTCATCAACTGACCATCGTTTCCACGGTGCAGGCGGTGGCAAACCTGCAGGCCGACAATCTCCACTTCCCGTCCGAGGTAACGCGCCAACTCCGCCACCGGCACGGTTCCCCGCCGGTCAAGGTCTTCCATCCAGAAAGCGCTGGGGGAAAGGCTGACGGGAAACCCCAGAAGTTCAACCTCCGCCCGGGCGCATTCGCGTGCCGTTGCGGGCGCGAAGCGGTCGTGCCGTTGCGCTTCCTCCGCCGCCGCGAAAAGGTCGTCTCCGCTCTCTCTTCCAGCCTTGCGGGCGAGACGCCCGGCTTCCCAGACGGCTTCATGGCGGTTGTCGAAAAAAAACCGCAGGGCTCCGGCCCGGGCGAGGAGCTCCGCGTCGGCGCGCCCAAGGCAGCAACGCCGGCAGAGATCCCTCCAATCGCGGAAGATCCCGCGTTCCCGCTCCCGCGCCCATGTTTCCCGGAAGCGTGCAGAGAGCCCCTTGATCTGCCACAGCGGAACCTGCACGGTTTCGTCGCGAACGAAAAAGGCATCGCTTTCCGCCTGGATGTCGGGAAGGCGAAGAACACCGCCGTGTCGCAGAATTTCCATCCCATAAACCAGGGGTGCGTAAAAACCGCGCCGGTTATTGAGAACGGCGGCGAGAAAGTGCACCGGCCAGTGGTATTTGAGCCAGCATCCGTGGAAGGCTTCCACCGCATAGGCGGCCCCATGTGCCTTGTTGAACATGAACCCGGAAAACTCCAGCAATTCGCGCCAGACCGTCGCAATCTCCGCCTCCCCGCGCCCGGCCTTCCGCGCACAGGCCCGAAAAACCGACTCCAGCTCCGCAAGAGCCTCCTCGTCCCCCTTTTTCACAAGAAGACGCCGCAAAAGGTCGGCGGTCCCGTAATCCATCCCGGCGAACTGATGCGCAACCAAAAGAATGTGCTCCTCGAAAATGAGAAGGCCATAGCTGTCCCGCAACACTTCCGCAAGAACGGGATGGGCGTATTCCGGCTTTTCACGACCGAGATAACGCAAGGCGAAGCGCGTCTTCTTGTCCTCGTTGGCCGCTCCCGGACGGATGACCGATACAGTCGCGACCAGGCAATCGATGTCGGCGCAGCGGCAGAGGCACAGCAGGCCGGTCATCGCCGGTGACTCGATATGGAAAACCCCGCGTGCGCCGCCTTCGCGGATCATTCGGTAAACGCGGTCATCCCCGTAATCGACTCCGGCCAAAGGCTCGCGGGGATCCGCGGCGGCGAGCGCAGGCAACTGATCCGCCTCCGCCCGAAGATTGGCGCAAGCGTCGCGCAGAACGCTCAGCCCGGCCTGCCCTAACAGGTCCATTTTCAACAGCCCGAGATCTTCAACGGGATCCATCGAGAGCTGCGTCATGGAAAATCCGCCCGCACTCGGATGCGTCGGCGTAAATTCCGCCAGCGGCCGGTCTGCGATGACCATGCCGCAAGGATGCATCATGGGGTGCCGCGGAAGCCCATCCAACTCGAGCGCCCGTTGCACTGCCTCGCGAAAGCGCTCGTCCTTCCAGTTTCCGCTCGCCTCCACGTAGTCTTCGCGCTGGTGGAGGTAACGGCGCAGACTGCCCCGCGGCAACCGCTTACTGAAGGCATAGGCCTCCTCCGCCGGGAGCCCCATCGCCTTGGCCACTTCCGCCACCGCCGCCCGCGCCTTGAAATGCGCAAAGCCGCCGATCATCGCGACGTTGTCCAGCCCGTAGCGCTCGTAAAGCCAGTGCAGCACTTCCTCCCGCCGGTCGTAGGGTAGATCAAGGTCGATGTCCGGCAGCTTGCTGTGGCGCATGCGTTCCCGGTTCAGAAAACGCTCAAAGCGCAGCCCGAACCGGAAGGGACAGACATTCGCCACCCCGAGCGCGTAGCAGATCAGGCTTCCCGCCGCGCTACCGCGGGCCAGCACCGGAATGTCCCGCCGTGCACACTCGTCCACCACTTCCCCGAAAACCAGAAAATAGCCAGCGTAGCCGGTCTCCGCGACGATTTCCAACTCCCGCCGCAAACGTTCCCGCAGGGTGGTCCGATCCGGTTTCTCTTTCCATGGATAGCCCGGCCCGTAGCGATTTATCACTCCACGGAGACATCGGTGCGCCAGAAGCCGGTTCTGCCGTCCGTGCGAGGCCACCTGCTCCGCCTCTTCCGCACCTTTCCGTACCAGCGGGTTGGGAAGAAACAACTGTCCGTAGCGAAAATCAAAGTCGCAGCCCTCCGCAAAGGCCTCCGTTCCGCGTTGAACCTCCGGCGCTTTGGCGAAGCGTTTCCGTTGTTCCACCGCCCTCAGCAGCCCATAATTCCCCGCCGCCAGTTTCTCCGGATGCCGCTGCCCGATGCGCGTCAAGGTGCCGATCGACTGCAGGACCTCGAGGCGGCGTTCCCCTCGCGCGCCATCGCCATGGCGCGCTCCGCTCATCAGTACCCAGCGCTCCCAGCCCCGGCGCCGCCACTCCCCAAAGACGCGCCGCTGGAGGAGGCGTTCATCCTCATTAACCCATCCCAATTCCAGCCAGAGATTATTCCGATCCAGTTCGACGAGACGCTCCCAGCCCGTACGCCAGCGCGCAAGCGGTCCGACCCGGCTCTTCTTCGTTCTTCCCACCCGGACCGGACAGCTCAACCAGACATGCTCCCCCGCTCCCGCCTGCAAGCGCTCCAGTTCCTCCCACTCCACTTCGCCATCCTGCGCTCCGCTCAACAGCCCGCACAGCGCTGCGTAGCCGCTTCGGTCCCGCACTGTCACCTGCAGCCATTCCGGCGCGAAATCCCGCAGCCTGATCCGCGCTCCCAGGACCATCCGGAGGCCCGCCCGGTCACAAGCCTGCGATAAAGCCACCCCGCCCCACAGCCCGCCCGTGTCGGCAAGCCCTAC
>CAYFRH010000168.1:0-5465 GCA_964345345.1 uncultured Puniceicoccaceae bacterium
ACCGCTCCTTCGGCGGAAAGGGCTCCCTTGTACTTGTCGAATGCGAGAAGAAATTTCATGTTTCGGAGGGTGACCTGCTCTCCAAAAGGGTCAATCCGGAGTGAAAAATCGTCCTCCCGACCGATGGCAGGCGAAAACAATTGACCTCCCCTTCCATGCGGGGAAGACGAAGGGCGGGGATATGAAACAGCGCTTCCGGCACCACCGGGACGGCTTTCCGTGGAAGGTCTTTCTGGAACTCACCGGCTCGTTGTTGTTGGCTTCGCTTCCTCTTTCGGCTCAACCGGCGGGATATTACGATTCCTCCACGGGCCTCAAGGGAACGAACTTGCAACAGGAGCTGCACGCAATCATCGACGGCCACGTTCAGATCAGCTACGGAGGATTGTGGGTTGCTTTCAAAGAGCTGTATGAAGATCCCTCCGATTCGGATCGGTTAATTCTTTTTTACACCGAAGCAAGCTGGGAAAAAGAGGCCCAGGACTCCGGTTTTGGAACAGTGGAGTTCTGGAACCGCGAACACTTATGGCCCCGGTCGTACAATGTGGGTGGGAGCGGGGACGATTTCAGCGATATGTTCCATGTTGTCCCGGCGAACAAAGCCGTGAATGCCGACCGCAGTAACAAGTATTTCGACGTTGGAAATCCCGCCGACGGCAACTTTGAGGACCCCGCCTACACGGGGGGCGGCCTTGATACGGCGGGCCTTGTTGAGGATTTCAATTCGTGGGAACCGGACGACCCTCAGAAAGGTTGGGTGGCCCGCGCCATGTTCTATATGGCGACAAGGTACAATCACCTGAGCCTCGGGGAGATCCCTAGCGAAGAGGCCGGGCGAATGGGTAAACTCTCCACGTTGCTTGACTGGAACCGTTCCTTCCTACCCGCCGGTAAGGAAAAGGAAGCCAATGAGGAGGTCTTTGCCACCTGGCAGTTCAACCGCAATCCCTTCATTGATTATCCTGAATTCGCGGACACGGTTTACCTCGACGGTCCCTCCTGGGGCGGGTGGCGGCTCGTCCATTTCAGCCTCGCGGAATTGCGGAACGGGGCGATCTCGGGGGACAACGCCGATCCCGACGGCGATGGCCTGATCAACCTTCTGGAGCGTGCCCGCTTTTCCGATCCGTTGGTACCCGACGTCAGCCCGCCGCTGGAATTCGAGCCGAATGAGTCTACCCTGCAGCTTCGCTTCCTCCGTTGCCGGGAAACCGGGGATCTGCTTGCCTCTCTTGTTCTCGAACAAGCCACGTCCCTCTCCGGGAATTGGAGCGAGGTCCCCTTAACGGGAGCGGATGTTACTGCGCTGAACGCGACTCAGGAGGAGGTGGTGGTGACGGTGAATGCACCGGAACCGGCATCGCCCATCTTCTACCGGTTACGGGTGGAGAGGGAATAGCAAGGGGTACCGGGCCTCCGGTTTCTCACTTCTGCTTGGGAATCAGCCCCATCGCTTCGAGTTGTCGCCGCGGCTTTTCCGGCCATTCCCGGTTGGCGACGGGGCTCGCCGGACTGGGATGCAAAAGGGTCGCGACAGGCCAATGACCATTGCCCACCCGCTGCAGGCACTTTGTTGCGAAAGCCCCGACACCGACAAGCTGTTCCGGTTGCAGGATACCCAGGACATCGCGCAAGTGTTCGTCGCAGGCGGCCTCGAGCGGGCCGCGTTCCGAAGCCGGCAGTTTGTCGGGAGTCAGGTTGGCACCGGTGTCCCGCATAAAGGAGAGCGGACAGTAATTCAAAACGAGAGCGTGCCGGAAAAAGGTGTCGGCTTGCCCGAAAGTTTTCGCGAAGAGACCCCAGAGCCGTCGCCCGCTGACCTCCGAACGCGGACAGGCAAATCCCTCGATTGGCCGGGCCGGATGTTCCAGATCGGGTTTTCCAATGGCCACTTGGATGCCCATCCAGTCCCGCACCGCCGCCACCTCGCCAAAAGGTATACCCGTTTGTGCCATGCCCCACGGCCCTGGATTCATCCCCAGAAAGAGGGCTTTCGGCCGGGGGCGCGCAAATCTCCGCAGATATACTCGGTGCGCTTCTCCGGCATGGTCGAGGGCATTGTAGACGCAGTTCACGGGAGGTGCGAAGCTCATTTCCGCACAGCGCCGGCAAAGCGATTCGGCCGACTGAACGAGTTGTTCGGGAACCGTGTCCATGAAGGAAAGACGTTTGGATGTTCTTTCTCCCGCTGCAAGCGGGGATCTATCTGAATGACATTGCCTGTGCAGATTTCATGCCTTCCCATGCCGCGATGAAGCGACTCGATACCCGTCGGCTGCTGGATACAACGCGCCAGTTTGTCCGCAATACGGAAGGCGGGCGTACCGACTGGCTCAATCCGGTCTGCATGTTGCTGCTCGCGATTATCGGGATCTTTTTCATCTACAGCGCACAAGCCTTTGTCGGTGGTACTTATTGGATGAGGCAGATTGTCTGGCTGGTCCTCGGAAGCGGCGTATACGTCGTTGTCTCGCGGATCGATTACAAGATCTACCTCGAAAACGCCTTTTGGATTTATGCCCTCTCCCTTGTCCTCCTTCTCCTTATCTGGACGCCTCTTGGCATGGAAAGGGAGGGGGCGCGACGGTGGTTGAATTTTCAATTTATGGCCTTCCAGCCGGCCGAGGCCGCCAAAATCTGTACCCTCATCATGATTGCCAGTATCCTTGCCCGCTCGGAGCTTGGAACCCTCCGTCAGAGCGTTTGGGTATTGCTTAAAGTATTCGCAGTCACGGCCATCCCAATGCTCTTGATTTTCCGTCAGCCCGATTTAGGGTCCTGCCTCATAATTCCACCTACAATGCTGGCACTGTTGTATATTTCGAGGCTTTCTGAGCGCTTTTTCCTCGCCGTTTTCGGCTTGGTTCTGCTGCTCGTCGGTATTCTCGGGGTGGATCTCGTGCGCTACAGCCAATTTCTGCAGGAAGAAGACCTGACGGCGCTGGAGGCCCGGGGACAATTCCAGGACAAATCTTTTCTTCCGCTCCGCGACTATCAACGGGAACGTATCATGACCTTTCTCGCACCCGAGGTTGTGGACCCACGCGGGACCGGTTCGGCATGGAATTCCAATCAGGCGCGGCAGGCGGTCGGGACAGGTGGCTTTGCCGGAAAAGGTTGGCAGGAAGGTTTACAGGCGCGGCTCGGTTATCTGCCGCGATCCGTTGCGCACAACGATTTTATCTTCGCCGTGTTGGCGGAGGAAAAAGGTTTTATTGGGGGAGTGCCTGTTTTAGGCCTCTTTGCGCTGCTTCTCGCGAACGGGGTTCGCATTGCGGGAATCGCGCGGGACCGCTTCGGCATGTTATTGTCGATCGGTGTCACCGTTATCTTCCTCATCCACGTGTTTATCAACATCGGGATGACGATTGGGCTGACACCTATTACAGGGCTTCCACTCCCATTTCTCAGTTATGGAGGCTCGTTCATTTTGAGCTGTTGTATCCTGCAGGGCATCGTACAAAGCGTGCATCGCCATCGGAGGGCGTTTTTATGAAAATGTCTTCCCGGCAGGAAATTACTTCACATCAGCCTTGCGGACCCCGGTTGAACGGGCCTGAACCCTCATCACTAAAGGAGTCCACAAGGCATTATGAAACCATCAGAATCGACCGATTCTAACGAAAACGCTCTCACCGAGGAACAGGAAACCGAACTCAAGCATCCGCCGGTGGAGGAAACCGGCGAAAGCATTGAACCGGAGAGGCTGAAGAAGGAAACAGAGGAACGGGCGCGTCAGCGACCCGTTCTCCAAAAGATGGCGGCCAGGATCCGCAAGGAGGACGCGCCATACCGGGAAATCGTCATTAATTCAGAACCCTTGGAGAAGCGCGTGGCCGTTCTTAATGACGGAGTTCTGGAAAAGTTTGATCTCGAACGCGTCGGCGATGACCGGCTTGTCGGGGCCATTTTCAAGGGCAAGATCCAAAATCTCGAGCCCGGCCTCAAAGCGGCTTTTGTTGACATAGGCATGCCCAAGAACGCCTTCCTTCACTACTGGGATATACTTCCGCAGGCGGACAACTCAGTAGAGGTCGTCCGCGATACGCGCTCTGACGCACAGAAGCAAAAGAAGGACAAAATCACCGTGAAGGATATTCCGAGCCTGTATCCAATTGGTTCGGAAATCCTCGTGCAGATCACGAAAAGCACGATCGGTTCCAAAGGTCCGCGCACGACGACGAACATTGCTCTGCCGGGTCGCTTTCTCGTTCTTATGCCCTATGGCGGGCAGTGCGGGGTTTCCCGCAAAATCGAGGACGACAAGGAACGCAAACGCCTCAAGGAGATCCTGCGCCGCCTCTCCGTTCCGGAAGGCATGGGGGTCATCATCCGCACCGCGGGAGAGGGTAAGCGCTGGACCTACTTTGTTCGCGACCTTTCCATTCTGCTTAACCAGTGGCGCGAAATCCAGGCTCGATTGGAGAGCGCGCGCCAGCCGACCTGCCTCTACAAAGAGCCGGACATCATCGAGCGCACGGTACGGGATTTTCTGACCGAAAACATCGACCGGGTTCTGGTCGATAATCGGGAAGACGGGGAAACCATGCTCGATCTCGTCGGACGGGTCAGTAAACGAAGCCGTGGCAAAATCGCCATCTTCGAGGAAAACATCCCCATTTTCGAACGCTTCAACATCGAGCGACAGATTGAGCAGACCTTCCAGCGGAAAGTTCCCCTGTCCAGTGGCGGGGAAATTGTCATTGAGGAGACGGAGGCCCTCGTCGCCATTGATGTGAACACCGGTGCCCATAAGCAGCAGAAGGGGGATAATAACAATTTCATCCTTCAGGTGAATCTCGAGGCGGCCGAAGAGGCCGCACGCCAGATCCGCCTTCGTAATATCGGCGGCCTCATCATCCTCGACTTCATTGATATGAAGCAGCGCAAGGATCGCATGACCGTCTTCCGAAAAATGAAGCAGGAAATGGCCAAAGATCGGGCGAAATGCCATGTGCTCCAAATTTCCCAACTCGGGATCATGCAGATGACCCGCCAGCGGCATAAGGAATCGGTTTCGAGCGGCTTGTACAGTATTTGCCCGTACTGCAACGGACGCGGCACGGTCAAAAGCGCACGGACCATGAGTGTGGAAATCCAGCGCCGGCTCACCAATGTTATCCGTCGCCTCCGGGCACAGAAGGATGGCGGAGAGGAGCACCTCTGGCTACGGGTTTTTTGCCACCCTCACGCGTTGGAGCGCCTTCGTCACGAAGATGAGCCAATTCTCGTGGAAATGGAGGAAACCTACAACGTGAAGCTCAGCTTCCGGGCCGATCCAGCCTATCAGGTGGAGAATTTCAAGATTCTCGACGCCCGGACGGGACAGGAATTGAGGTAAGGCGGAACCCGATATTTGAGGCTTCAAGGATTGGGTTCATTGATGTAGGACCGGGGCTTGTCCCCGCGCCCACCGTGCCCCCGAGGCGCCGGGGCCCTCGCGCAAGGCGAGGCCCTACAGATGA
>CAYFRH010000169.1:0-2733 GCA_964345345.1 uncultured Puniceicoccaceae bacterium
CGCAAGTTCCCTTGGCAGGGAAAGAAATTCGGGGGTGTTCCGCTCGG
Organism: uncultured Puniceicoccaceae bacterium; assembly: GCA_964345345.1. Classification (GTDB taxonomy): domain Bacteria; phylum Verrucomicrobiota; class Verrucomicrobiia; order Opitutales; family Oceanipulchritudinaceae; genus Oceanipulchritudo. The sequence goes on from CAYFRH010000169.1 coordinate 48, forward strand.
CATTCGGTTCCGCTTCTCGCTGCGGTGCCGTCGCCAGCCAGGCCACGGAGAGAAGCGGAGGCAGCAGCGGCACGGCCACCCCCACGCAAGCTCGGATTCTTCTCCTCATCGCGACCCCCGGTATGCATAGAGCCCGCGCAACCACCAGGGAGCCTCTGCCTCCTTGGACTCCAGAAGTTCCAGTTCACGCAGGATCCACTTCTCCTTGAGGCCGGCACGCTCAAGGAGGCAACGGCCCATTGCTTCCGGAGGTCCTTCCAGCTCGAGGCCAAGAGCGGGAAACGGGGAATCCGCTTCGGGAGCGAGGTAAATCCGCCGTGGAAGTGCCGGCAGGACGTCATCAAGAAAGGGCTCGCTCAAGGCAAGAAGTCCGGAGAGGTAGCGGTTGAATTCCTCGCCCTTCCCCTCTTTGCGAAGGGAGGATTCACGGGCTTCCCACCAGTTACGAAGGAGACCGACCAGCTCCACTTCCACCCCCCGTTTCCGCAAGGCGCGCTCTAGTTCCTCCATTTCCAGGAGCGCCTCCTCCCGCCGCAGGAAAGGATCCTCCTCCTTTCCGAAAAGGATCTTTTTCGCCGGCTTCCGCAGCCGTTCCCATTCCTCGTTGGTCAGGCGGGCCAGCTCGAGCAGCTCCGCTTTCAGACCTTCTCCGGCTTTGGCAAGAGCGGGTGCGGGTCTCTCGGAGGTAGGAGCCGGCCCACCGGCAAGGTAAACAAAGAGTACCTGGCCAGTTCCGAGCAGAATCCAGATCGAAAGCCAGAAGAACCGCCTCATGGCCGCACCTCCTTTGCCGTGGCGGAGCCCTCCATCGCGAAACGGAGTCCCTCCTTTTCCCGGTAAAAACGGAGATTGCGCACGCTGTCCACCGGTCCGCTTGCCCGCAGATCCCGCATCCATTTGCGGAATCGCTCGGAGGCATTCTCCCCCTTGTAGTTTCCTTCCATGAAAAAGTGAAGAAGTCCGGGTTCCGCGGCCTCCTCAAGGTGAATGCGCCGAAGCTGAACCTCCCGCGGATGCGTGTGGATCACCGCTCCGACAGTGCGGAAAGGGGCTTCTCCGGCGGCTGCACGTTCGCGTACGGCATGGTCCCAGGCATGGTTGTCTTTCCAGCGCAGCTTTTCCTTTTCGAGGGCGAGGGCCAGTTCGGTTTCCCTCCCCGGCCCCTCCGCGTGATGACAGGCACTCACGACAGCAAGGACCCAGCCGAGAAGAAACAAGGCCGCCCCCGCCTTCAGCCCGCCGTCCCGCATCCGCCGCGCAACCGAATTGTCAAGGGTCGGAGTCCGCAGCCGCACTGCCTCCGCAGTCCACCGCAAACGGGCTTGTTCATGCAGAAAAGCGAGCGCTGTCTCTTCCGGTCCCGACTGCGGCTGATCCGGCCAATCGGGTGGACCGGTGTTCCAACACACTTCCATCTCGGAAGGCAAACCCGTGGCAAGGTCCTCCGGCTTCGGCCCCGGCAGGAGGAGGCGGCGCAGCGGGCATCCCTTGCGTTCGCGGTAAAGGAAATTCGTCTGCCGGAACCAGCCCTCGGCGAAAACGGCATCGCGGCCATCCTCGCTTTGCTCCCTGCGCGCGAGGCGGAGAAAGAGTTGTTCTTCCTCCCCGGAAGCAAATAGAAAGACTCGATCCTGCAACGTGAAATAGAAACCTTCTCCCGGTTGCCGAAGGGGCTCCCACTCGCGAAGAGACGCTTCCAGCAAGCGAACCCCGGAAAGGACCGCAGTCGGATGCAACCGAAGGGGAAGCGCCTCCCAGCACCGGCGCATCCATTCCGGTAAAATGATGCGCCTTCCGGGGTTTCCCTTTTCGTACAGGCATCCGGGCTCGCGTGCTTTGCCACGGTCGATCAGCGGCAGGGGTTCCTTCAGCACGGTCCAGATCATCCGGCAGGCTCCGCGCTCCGCCCCCCATCGTCGCAACCAGTCCGGAAATGCAGCGGGACGGATTTCACCGGCCGTTTTGTTATGACTTCCCTCATCGCCGCGAAGACGACGCCCGGCGGCATCCCATGCCGCAAGCTCCACGCCCTCCCCGGACCAGCAGAGGTGCAGGAGGGAGGGCCGCATTTCAAAAAGGTCGTTTGCCTTTGCTGTCTTCATGCAGCCTATCCTAACGCTTTTCGGCAAAGCTTTCCTTACCTGAATTCAGGTAGGCGGCTTGCCAACCGGGAAGCTCCCTCCCACCCTATTTCTTTCATGGAATCGCTCCCTTACAAAATCAGCGCTCTTGTTTACCTGCGAAACGCGGAGGGCCATCTGCTGCTCATGAAACGCAACAAAGCTCCTAATCTCGGTCTCTGGAGTCCCGTCGGAGGAAAGCTGGAAATGACCACCGGTGAATCCCCGCACTGCGCCGCCGTACGCGAGGTCGGGGAAGAAACCGGCCTCGCCCTCTCCGTCCACGACCTTCACCTCTTCGGCATTATTGCCGAAAATAACTACGAAGATACCTGCCACTGGCTGATGTTCCTCTTCGATTGCCGCGTCCCCGTGAACGAGCTTCCGGACCCCATCGACGAAGGTACTTTTGCTTTCATTCCCGAGGAGAAAATCTCCCATCTCGTCATCCCCGACACCGACCGCATGACCCTGTGGCCGACCTATTTCAAGGCACGCCAAGACTTCACTGTCCTCCGCGCAGATTGCGCAAAAGACAAGCCCCCCGTCGTCCACGTGGACGAAAA
>CAYFRH010000169.1:2833-5419 GCA_964345345.1 uncultured Puniceicoccaceae bacterium
CGCTACCGGTGGCCCCTTCGCCTTCGGAAACTCCTCCCCCGCTCTTGACCCTCCAAACCGCACCGGGTTTTTTTCTTGGAATCCCGGCATGGAGTCCCCTCCATGCTTCCTCAACCAGAAGGCAGGCTGTGACGAAAAAGACAGAAGAACCGGAAAAGACCGAATTTAACAAGGGACCAACGCGGGCCCTCAGTAAAGAGGACCTCTTCGCCTATGCAAAGGATCCTGTAAACAAGGACATGTCGGCGGAAGAAAAGGTGCGCTGCTTCACCGACATGGTGCGGATGCGCAAATTCGAGCAGGCGGCCCTGCAGGCTTACCAGAAAGGCAAAATGGGCGGGTTTCTGCACTTGTACATCGGCCAGGAGGCCACTGCTGTCGGAACGGTTTCTGTTCTCGGGGAAAACGACCACATCATTACCGCTTACCGCGACCACGGGCACGGGATCGCGGTCGGAATGAGCATGAACGAATGTATGGCCGAGTTGCTGGGCAAGGCCAGCGGATGCTCGAAGGGCAAGGGCGGTTCCATGCACTTTTTCGCCCCGGACAAGCGGTACTGGGGAGGTCACGGGATCGTCGGCGGACAAACCCCTCTCGGCCTTGGCCTCGCCTATGCTCTCAAGTATCAGGAACTCAAGGGATGTTGCTTCTGTTACCTCGGGGACGGGGCGGTTAATCAGGGTCCCTTCCACGAATCCCTCAACATAGCCAGCCTATGGGACGTTCCTATCATCTACATCATTGAGAATAACGGCTATTCCATGGGGACCAGCCAGATTCGCTCCAGCGCCCATCCCGAGCGCGGGCTCGCCTCGCGCGCCGAGGGCTACAATATCGACTGGGACAGCGTGCATGGCGAAAATCTCTACGAGGTCCGTGCCAAGACGGCCGAGGCGATGCGCCGCGCCCATGAAAAGAGCCGACCCACCGTGCTCGAAATCTTCACCTATCGCTACTACGGCCACTCCATCGCGGACGCCAATCACCAGCGCTACCGGACCAAGGAGGAAATCCAGCACTACCAGCAGAACAAGGATCCGATCAACGTCTGGGAACAGATCCTCCTCGACGAGGGGCATATCGACACCGACAAGGTGAAGAAAATCGACGCCGAGGCGAAGAAGGAAGCCAAGGAGGCGGTCGCGTTCGCCGACGATGCCGACTTCCCCGAGTCCAAGGCAATTATTGAGGATGTCTACCACTCGGTCGACCATCCCGATACCCACAACAACGAAGGCACGATTTTCTTCAACGACCGGTTCCCTTTCTAATTTTCGCACAAAATGGCTACCATCACTTACCGACAAGCCCTTAAGGACGCCCTCGCCGAGGAACTCGAGCGCGACGAGAAGGTCTTTCTTATGGGCGAGGAGATCGCCCAGTACAACGGCGCCTACAAGGTCACCGAGGGCCTGTGGAAACGCTTCGGCGATAAGCGCGTGGTGGACGCCCCCATTTCCGAGGCCGGCTTTATTGGTCTCGGAATCGGGGCCTCCTTTATGGGCCTGCGCCCGGTCATCGAGCTAATGTTCTTTTCCTTCGCTTACGTGGCATGGGACCAGGCGGTGAACAACGCTTCTTCCATCCGCTACATGTCGGGAGGCCTTATCAACTGCCCCCTCGTCATCCGCGGTCCGGGCAATGGCGGCACCAACGTTGGCGCCACCCATTCCCACACGCCGGAAAATCTTATCGCCAACTTTCCCGGCCTGAAAGTCGTTGTTCCCGCCACCCCCGCCGACGCCAAGGGTCTCCTCAAATCCTCCATCCGCGATAACGATCCCGTCTTCTTCATGGAATCGACTTTGTTGTACGGCAATGAAGGCGAGGTTCCGGAGGAAGACGATTTCACCATTCCCCTCGGGCGCGCCGACGTGAAGCGCGAGGGAAGCGACATCTCCCTCATCGCCCATGGGCGGAGCGTGCTCGCCGCCTTGAAGGCCGCCGACAAGCTGAAAGAGGAACACAACGTCGATGCCGAGGTCGTGGATCTGCGCAGCATTCGTCCCCTCGACAAAGAAACGATCCTTACGTCCGTCAAAAAGACCAACCGCGCTCTTCTCATCGAGGAGAACAAACCCTTCGGCGGCGTGGACGCCCAGATTTCCCACATCATCCAGCGGGAAGCTTTTGATTATCTGGATGCCCCCGTCCACCGGATCAGCTCCGTTGACGCCCCGGCGATTTACAGTCCGCCGGTGGAACGGGTTCAGGTGCCCGATTCCAACGATATTCTCCATGAAGTTCGGGAAATCCTGCAAATTAAAGCCTGACGCCCTCTTTTTCCTTTTTTAACCACCCAACCGCTTTCCCGCCATGGCCGAGATAATTGAAATGCCCAAACTGAGCGATACCATGACCACCGGTACGCTCGTGAAATGGCTCAAGAACGAAGGTGACGAAATTGCCACCGGCGACATGATCGCCGAGGTCGAGACCGACAAAGCCACCATGGAAGTGGAGTGCTTTGAGGATGGTGTCATGCTCAAACGGTACGTCGCCGAGGGCGACTCCGTAAGCATCGGATCGCCCATCTGCGCCGTCGGGGAAGAAGGCGAGGACGCCCCCGAGCCCGAAACTTCC
>CAYFRH010000170.1:0-5347 GCA_964345345.1 uncultured Puniceicoccaceae bacterium
CCTACCCGGCGCCCCAAACCTACAAGCTGTAGAAACGGGCTCCTGCCCGTTTCCCAGCGCCCCGCAGAAACACGAACCGTAGAGGCGACGGAATACCGGCGGGAGGCGACGGGACACGGGCAGGAGCCCGTGTCTACGGCCTACCCGGCGCCTTCCTTGAATTATCCTTGCCCGCCCATTCCGCCCTTCCCAGCTTAATTCATCATGCCTTCGAAAAAGAAAGATCCCTCTTTCGAGGAAGCACTCGACCAGCTTGAGAACCTTGTCCGTAGCATGGAGGCCGGAGATATTCCCCTCTCTGCGTTGGTTGAAAAATTCGAGGAGGGCAGTAGGTTGGTAAAAACTTGTGAGGAACGTTTGAAAAAAGCGGAAATGACCATCGAAAAACTGCGCCAGAAGGATGAGAAAGCCGCGCTCGAGGCCTTCGCCCCCGAAGAAGAACAGCAGTAAAAAGCCGCTCATGTCCCTGCTCGACGCCATTCAATCCCCGGCGGATGTCCGGAAGCTTGACCGTCCTGATCTCGATGCACTGGCGGAGGAGATCCGTCAGCGCATTATTGAGGTCACCGCCCGCAATGGTGGGCACATCGGTCCAAATCTCGGTGTTGTCGAGTTGACCCTTGCCCTCCACCGAACCTTTTCCTCGCCGAACGATCGGTTTGTCTTCGATGTCTCCCATCAGGGCTATGTCCACAAATTGTTGACCGGTCGGAATACGGAGCAGTTCTCAAAAATCCGCCAGAGCGGGGGCTTCAGCGGTTTTCTCTCGCGCGAGGAAAGCGAGTACGACGCGTATGGCGCGGGCCATGCCGGCACCGCTCTCTCCGCCGCCCTCGGCATGGCCGCCGCCCGCGACCGTCTCGGAGAGGACCGCAACGTCGTGGCCATTCTCGGTGACGCCGCCTTCACCTGTGGCATTACCATGGAGGCGCTCAACAACATCGCCGAAACGACCGGCCGCCTCATCGTCATCCTGAATGACAATGAATGGTCCATTGCCCGCAACGTCGGTGCCCTTTCCAGCTACTTCAATGAGATCATCACCAATCCGGTTTACAACCGCATCGACCGGCGTCTGAACAATTTCCTTCAAACCGTTCCCGGCGGTCGGTCCATGCTGGAATTCGGCAAGCGATGGAAACGGGGCACGAAGGACTTTTTTACCGGTTCCAATCTCTTTGAGGCCTATGGACTGCGCTATATCGGCCCTGTCGACGGACACGATTATGATTCCGTAGCGAAACATCTGGAGTTCGCGAAGACGCAGGAACAACCGATCATTCTCCATCTTCTCACCAAGAAAGGAAAAGGGTACGAGCCGGCCCTCGCTGCTCCGGAAAAGTTCCACGGCCTCGGCCCATTCGACCCTGCCACCGGCAAACCTCCCCCGAAAAAGGAAAACGCGCCGCTGAACTACCAGGACGCTTTCGGGAAAAAGCTCCTCGAGTACGCTCGCGCCGACCGCAAAATCATCGGAATCACCGCCGCGATGCCCCCCGGCACCGGCCTCTCTTTTCTGCGCGAGGCTCTGCCCGAGCAGTTCTTCGACGTGGGTATCGCCGAAGAACACGCGGTCCTCTTTGCCGCCGGCATGGCCTGCGAAGGCATGCGGCCCGTGCTCGCGATTTATTCCACCTTTCTGCAACGCGCCTACGACCCGATCATTCACGACGTTTGCCTGCAGCGACTGCCCGTAACATTCTGCCTGGACCGGGCGGGGCTTTCCCCGAATGACGGACCCACCCATCACGGCCTCTTCGACATCGCCTACCTCCGTTGCCTTCCCCACACCGTTGTCATGCAGCCCCGGGACGAAGAAGAGCTGGCGGACATGCTCTGGACCTCCCTTCACACCGCCCAACCTTGCTTTATCCGCTATCCGCGTGGGGCCGCCACCGGGGTCCAACCCCGGGAAAAACCGCGCTCCCTTCCTCTCGGCAAGGCGGAAGTTCTCCGCGAAGGCAGCGACCTGCAGTTCTGGGCCCTCGGCCCTTGGGTGGAGCGTGCCCGCCGGTACGCCGAGAACCTTGCTGCGGATACCGGTCTGCGCATCGGGGTCGTCAACGCCCGCTTCGCCAAACCAATCGATCGGGAATTGCTCCGCGCACAGGCCGCCCAATGCCGCGCCTTCTTCACCTTCGAGGACCACGCCCGCGAAGGCGGCTTCGGCAGCGCCTTCCTCGAGACACTCAACGACGAGACCCTCCAGGTCCCTGTCCTGCGCTTCGGTTACCCGGACCGCTTCGTCGATCACGGTTCCTCCGTCGACGATTTGCGCGTCTCCGCCGGGCTTGACGACGGAGCCGTCCTTCAACGGCTCCACGAAGAGGTGCGCCGCCTTTTTCCTCGCCTCCCCCTGAAGGTCGAGGTCTGATCGCTCCCACCGGTCGCCTCGCCCCATTCAGCCGGTCTCCGGCGAACCATCTTCAACTGAACATAATTATTTTCCCGCTGACGCATGCGTATGCGCTTTCCGAACATCTTTTCCGCCCTCGGTCTCTTGTTTTCGACTCTTGCCGCGGAAACCGTAAATCCCAAGCAGCTTTCTTTCGTGGACCTCGAAGAGGCACCTTACCGCCACAATGCCCTCCTCTTCGCCAACGGCTTCACCGGGAGCGCTTCCCTGATCGGGGACGGGATCTTCGCGACCGCCGCCCATGTCGTCTATTTCGAGGATAGCATGCAATGGGCGCCGGCCTCGCAAATCGACTTTGTTCTTCGCCATCACCGGACGTTGCGCTATCCCCCTGTTGGTCGGTCCTTCACGCCCGCCGGTGTGATCCGGTGGACTTCCTACGCCGACCGGGTCGGCAGCGACGGCTCGGACGAACAGTTCAGTACCCGGGACACCTTCAACCTTGATTTCGCCGTCGGTTACTTCAGCTCTTCCGTTGAAAACACCTACCTCGACCAGTGGGCGGAAATCCACATCGACGCCGAAGAGGAAGTCGGGATTCTGCGCGACCAGCGCGAAACCACCATCGTCGGGTATCCCGCCGACGAGGAACAGCTCTCGCCCAATGCCATCGGTTTCATGCATGGGACCCCGCCGGCGAACCTTTTTTCATGGTGGCACGGATTGACCGACCGGCCCTCCACCTGGCGGGATTCGGAAAATTTCTGGTTCGGACTCTACGATTTCGAGAATGTCGGCGTCTACGGCGGCAATAGCGGCGGGCCCGTTTATGTACGTGGTGACACCGGCGAATGGCTCTTCACGGGCGTCGCCGTCGGCGGAAGCGGGAATGCCAGCACCCTCGTGCGCGCCTTCGACGAAGAGGCCTTTCTTCTTCTCCGGGAAGCCAAAGAAGCCCGCGGGGAACCGAAACTCACCCGTCCCGACAACCTTGTCGCCTCCGCAAGAGGACCCTCCGCCGTCCACCTCACATGGATTGACCAATCCTCCTCCGAAAGCACGTACCGTATTCTCCGTCGCGACACCGGCCCGACAGGGGAGGTCGCCCGCCTCCCCGCCAATAGTAGCGAATTTCTAGATACTAGCGTCCTTCCCGGACGCGTGTACAAGTACGAGGTCCAGCCCGAGGACGACCTCGGCAACCGGGCCCCGGCCAGCAAGACCGCCGTCGTCGCCACTCCTGGCCACGCTACCCGGCTCGCCGCCGCCGCCGGGGACGGCGCCCTCGCCTTTGTCAACGACGGGGACCGCAATTGGTTTCCCGCAAGGGGGATTCTGCGTTCCGGCGATGTACGCGACATGGGGGAATCCCGTCTGCGGCTGCGCCTCCTCGGCCCCGGTATCCTGCGCTTCAACTGGAGCGCTTCCAGCGAGGAAAACCCGACGTGGACACCCAACAACGGCGAGGATATCTTCGACGCGCTCTATCTCTACCTCGACGGCGAGAAGGTTATGGAAAACGGAAGGCCCGTCTTTCTCTCCGGCATCACGGGGTCGGAAGACGTCGAACTGGAAGTGCCCGCCGGCAACCATCTCGTTGAATGGGTGTATCAGAAAGATCCCTACTCGTCCGAGGGCGAGGACGCCGGCTTCCTCGCCAACCTCTCCTGGCAACCCGGGGCGGGCCATCCAACTCCGGTCTACGGCAGCTTCGCCTTCGATGACCCAGTCTTCCATGGCTCCGCATGGCTGGGCAACTATACCGCCACCAGCCTTCCGTGGGCGGGTCATCTCGAACTGGGCTGGCTCTTCCTGCGCCCGGCCGCCGACGACGCCATTTTCGCCTACAGCCCTTTTCCCGAACTCGGGGAACTCTACACCGGCCCGGGCCTGTTTCCCTACCTCTACCGGCTTGCCGACGGTGCCTGGCTCTATTATTTCGAGGGAACCGGCGCATTCGGCAGCGGCGCGTGGTTTGCCAACCTCAACGACGGGAACCGTTTCCGCCTGCCCTGATTTCAGGTACGGGAAAACCTTTGCCCCCGTTGCTTCCTGTGCTAACGGTCGCGCCATGAACACCGTTTCCGAATTGAAGGAGCTGCCCCAGGGCGACAAGGTCCCTTTTGAGGCCGTCCTCGTCCTCCGCCGTGCCAATATCCGCAAGGCCCGCAACGATTCCGAGTTTCTCATGGTCGAACTTGGCGACAAGTCCGGCGTCTTTCACTACGTCTGCTTCGCTAATTCGCGCCTCTTTTCCTTTTTCCTCAACCTCGACGAGGGAACCGTCCTTCGCATTCAGGGAACGACCGACCATTACCAGAATCGCTTTTCGCCCGCCCTCACCAACGTCGAGAAAGTCCCCGAGGAGGAACAGCACCGCTTCCTCGAGAAACTGGTCGAGACCGCGCCCATTCCCATGGAAGAGCTCTGGTCGGAACTGCAACAGTTTATCACCGGAATCCAGGACGAGAAACTCCGCCTGACCACCGGGGAAGCGATCCGCCAGATTGAATTCGCCTTTAAATCGACTCCCGGGGCCATCAGCATGCACCACGCCTACCGCTCCGGTCTCCTCGAACATACCGTCCGCATGGCGCGCACCGGGAAAGCAGTCCTTCCCCTCTATCCGGAAGTCGACGCCGACCTAGCCATGAGCGGCATCCTCCTCCACGACCTTGGAAAGGCGCTTGAGTACACCGGCGACCTCGCCACCCGAAAAAGCCGCGCCGGCCATCTCCAGGGCCATGTCGTTCTCGGCTATCGTCAGGTCCGCCGCGCCGCCCTCACTCACGGCCTTGAAGACGCTCACCTCGAACGCCTTGAACACATCATCCTCTCCCACCAAGGCGAACTCGAATGGGGCGCCGCCGTGAAAGCCGCCACGCCCGAAGCCGTCTTCGTCTCCATGATCGACAACCTCGACGCCAAGATGGGCATGGTCCAGTACGCCCTCCGCACCACCCCGGGCGGGCAGGAATTCTCCGATTTCGT
>CAYFRH010000171.1:0-5320 GCA_964345345.1 uncultured Puniceicoccaceae bacterium
GCGGCGTTCGCCTTTCCGGAGGCCAGCGGCAGCGGATCGGACTCGCAAGGGCGCTGTACCACCAGCCCTCCCTTCTCGTCCTTGATGAAGCGACCAGCGCCCTCGACAATCAGACCGAGGCGTCTCTGATGGAGGCTATTGAGGCACTCCATGGAAAGATGAGCCTGCTGGTCATCGCGCACCGGCTGACCACGATCCGCCGGGCGGACAAGGTGATTCAGCTTGCCGGAGGAGGGGTGGCCCGGGAAGGAACCTACGAGGAGATCGTACCCTTCCTGCCGGACGGAAAGGATGAAAAAAAACACAGGGCTCCTCCCGAAAAATGAAGGATTTCCGTATTCATTTTGTCATTATCGGAGCGGCCAAAGCGGGAACGACCAGTCTCGCCCGCTGGCTTGGGGAAACTCCCTCCTGCTGCCTGAGCACGCCCAAGGAAACGATGTTTTTCGGAAGCGAACGCCGACATCGGGAAGGGGTGGACTGGTACCGCAGAACCTACTTCTCTCATTGGGACGGCGAGGCCCTGCCGGGGGAAGCGACGCCGGCTTACTCTGATCGTACGGAATGCCCGGGAACCGCCGGGCGCCTCCATGCCCACAATCCCGGGGCCCGCCTCCTCTACATGGTCCGCAATCCCGTTAAGCGGACGGAATCGGCATGGCGGATGTGGGCAACCCTTGAGCCACACGGCAATCCATTCGCCGATCACCTCATCCGCAAAGCCCGTTGCGGCTTTAACGAGTGGCTGCGGGATGAAATCGTTTTTCGTCACATCTCCGAGACCAGCCGCTACGGATGGCAGTGGGAAGCGTGGGAACGATTTCCCGAGGAGCAGAAACTTACCCTTTTCCTCGAAGATCTCGAAGAAAACAAGGAGCCCGAATTACGCAAGGTGGCAAAGTTTCTCGGCATCCCCCCGGAACCGCTCCTTGATGCGAGCAGACAAAACTTCAACACAGCGGAGAGCCGGACGGCGAAGACCTCCTTGCGCAAGCGGGTCGAGCGGAATCCGCTCTGGTGTGCGGTCAAGGGCGTCATTCCGGGCAGCGTGAAACGACGGATACTGGACACCCGTCTCGGAACGCGAAAAGCGTCCCTGCCCTCCGATGGCTGGCATCCGGAAGTGAGGGCCCGTTTTACCGAGGCGGTGGGGGAGGACTCTCGCCGCTTTTTACGGGAGCATGGAAAGCCGGAAAATTTCTGGAGAATGGAGGACGTATGAGGGCAAATCGGAATACCATGCTTTTATGGACGCCGGGGATCGAAAGCCATGGCGGACGGCCAAGCGCCAATCTCGGGGACCTGATTATCGAGGAGGCGGTGGAAACCGAATTGCGGGAGATTTTTCCGGAGAGGCGGATCGAAAAAGTTGCAACGCACCGCCGGTTCGGGCCTGTGCAGCGTCGAAAGGCGCGCGAGGCGGGCCTGATCATCATCGGAGGCTCGAACCTGCTCAGTTCCTACATGGACGGATATTTCCAGTGGGATCTCACAATGGTCAATGCGATATCGGCACGTGGAAGCGTGCTTATGGGAGCCGGTTGGTGGCGCGATCAGGGAGTGGCGAATCGCTACACGAAGATCCTGCTCAACCTTGTTCTGTCGCGAAAATACCATCACTCCGTGCGGGACAGCCAAGCGCAGGCGCATTTGGAAGAGATCCGCATCCCGAAAGTTCTGAATACCGCCTGCCCGACGATGTGGAAACTGGCGGAGATGGACCTTGCCGGGCTGCGCACGGCCCCGGCGCGAAAGGTTCTGTGCATGCTGACCGATTACGATGCGGAGCCGGAACTCGACCGCCGGTTCTTGGGTTTGCTGAAGGAGTGCTACGAGACGGTCTATCTTTGGCCGCAGGGATTGGGAGACGAAATTTATGCGCGGGAACTCGGTTTCGACGGCGTTCTTCTCGACCGCAAACTGGAAGCACTTGACCGTACGCTGGCGGAGGAATCCGACCTTGATTACGTGGGAACGCGGTTGCACGGTGGAGTCCGGTGTCTGAAGGCGGGTAAACGCTGCCTTACGCTGGAAGTCGATAATCGCGCGCGGGAAATCGGAAAGGATACCGGTCTTCCGACGGTGGCACGCGAGGACCTTGAGGCCGTGCGGCGCTGGACGAAAGGATCGGAACCGATGCGGCTACGCCTGCCGGAGGAGAACATCCGCGCATGGAAGGAACAATTCCGCAAATAGGAAAACGTAATGGCGTGCGAAGAGGCAACGATTTTTCATTACAGCACCTATCCGGCGGGGGGCGGAGCCGGTATCGCCGCGGAAAGGTTGGTCCGGGGCCTGCGCGGGGAGGGCCTGCATGCGGAACTCCTCGGGGTCAGCCCGCGGATGGAGGCGCCGCATCTGGGCTCCATTCAGTATGGAAAGTCACTACAGGAGCGAATTTGGCGACGCTGGCGGCGTCGCCAGTTGCGCGGGCTTCCACCGGGTTACGAGGGAATGTCGGCGGACGGAGCGGTTTTCCACAGCGACCGCAGCGCGCACGGGTGGGCCTTGCGGAGGAGTTTCCGGAACGCCGGACTTCTTCACTTCCACTGGATGTCGGACCTGATCGACTATGAAACGAGCCTTGCGGGAATCCCGGAAGGAGTGCCGATGGTTTGGACGCTGCACGACATGGGTCCGTTTAGCGGCGGTTGTTCCTCCACCCCCCGGTGTCGGGGGGGTGTAGGAAAATGCCGCGGCCGTCCCCCCCTGCCGGCGGCCGCCGCCCCCGAAGCGGAGCGCAGCCTCCGGCGCAAGGTTGCAGCGGCAGATTTGATTCGCGGTCGTATGGCCTGTGTTGCTCCCAGTCGCTGGCTTACGGGAGAAGCCCGGCGGAGCCGCGTTTTTGCGGGCGTGCGGTGCGAGACGATTCCCAACGGGCTTGATCTGGCCACCTTTTCGCCATGGTGTCGGGAGGCCTTCCGCGCAGAGCACGGTCTCGGCGGGGAAGACCGGTTACTTCTCTTTGTCGCGGCCTCCTTGACCAATCCACTCAAGGGAATGGATACACTCCTTGAAGCTGTCGGGGATCTCGGTGCGCGAAAAGGAGTTCGCGTCGCTTATCTGGGAAAGGCGGAGGCGGCCACCTTTCCGGACGAGTGGGAAGGGCTGGGCAACCTCCGGGAGGAAAGTGACCTTGCGAAGGTGTATGCGGCGGCGGACGTCGTTGTTGTGCCGTCGCGGGCGGACAACTACCCGAATGTGATTTCGGAGGCGCTGGCCTGTGGGACGCCGGTGGCAGCGAGCCGGATCGGGGGAATTCCCGAACAAGTGCGGGAGGGGGAGACCGGATGGCTCGTGGAGCCGGGGGACGCGGAGGATCTGCGGCGGAGCCTTGATGGTTTCCTTTCTCTCGGCGAGGCGGAATACCTTGAGTACCGGCGCCGCGCCCGGCGTTTCGCGGAAAAGACGATTGAACTTGGCATGATCAGCCAACAGTACCGAAGGCTCTACGAAGAACTTCTTGAGAACACGGCCGGAACCGTAAAGAAAGAAGGCGCCTCATGAGCAAGCCGAGGATCCTTGTCGTCTCTTCCAATCCCCCCATGAACGAAATGGGGGGCTGCCTGCTTCTGTATCGGAAATTTGTGGACCGGGACGACTACGAATTCGCGGTTGTGACAAACCGGGACGATTACCCCGGGCACGGCGAACCATGGCTGCTGGTGGAGGAACCGGCATGGTTGCGACGTCTTTCGCGGACAAGACTGGCGAATTGGGTCCACGACTATCGACACGAATTCCTCGGCAAAAAAGTGCCGTCCAAAGTGGAACGGTTTGCGCGGGAATTCGCTCCCGATATCGTTGTAATGGGCGCGCACAACTGGATGGGCGACCTCGGGCTCCAACTTGGCCGTCGCCTCGGCGTGCCGGTGGCGGGGCATTTCATGGACTGGGCCAGTTATGCCGCTCTCGGTCATCCGTGGATGATCGGCCGCCTGTCCTCCATTTACCGGAGACGCTACCGGCGCTGTGACCTCGCTTTCGGGATTTGTCCGGAAATGCTGGAGGCGCTTGGCCCCCACCCGAATGCGGAAGTTTTTTACCCCTCCGGAAAACGGGAGGTTTCGGTTCCACCAAGGAGAAAGCGAAGCGGGGAGGCTCCGTTTACATTGTTCTTTGGTGGGAATCTCGGGCAATGGTACGGGAAGGCTCTTGCCGGTTTGAGCGAATCGCTCCGGAAGGAACCTGACCTCGCGTTGCGGGTGGCAGGGCGAAACCCCTCGTGGTCCCGAGAGGCGGGAGCCCGGATGGAAGCCATGGGTGAGTTCCTCGGTTATCTCGACAAGACCGCCTACCGCGAGGCGCTCGCAAGCGCGGACGCGCTTCTTGTTATCATGGGTTTCGACGAGGAAAGCCGCATGGTCGAGAAGACAAGCTTCAAGTCCAAGCTGGTCGATTATCTGCAGTTGCGGCGACCCGTTATCGTCTGGGGACCGCCGTACTGTACAGCGGTGCGGCATGCCGAGGCAGAGGGCTTCGCAGAAATCGTAACGGACCCGGATCCGGTCCGTATTGTGGAGGCAATGCGGCGCTTGGCCGCCGATCCGGCGCGGACGGAGGAGATCGTCGCCGCCGGAGATCGTTTTTTTGACGAATACCTTAACGCGGACAAGGTCATGGGCCGGGCGCGGGCCGCTATCGAACGCTTGCTCAAGCGAACGGAGAAGGAGGTTTCATGAGGAATTTCCTGGACTACCTTCACGTGAAACTGAGGGCTTGGACTCCGACGGGTTGCCTGCAGACGCCCCGTAGCGACGTACTTATCGGAACGGCGCGGTGGCGTTGGCTTTATAGCTGTCGCAAAGAGGGGCACTCCATCGATCCCACTGTCGAAGTTCGTTGTTCGGGAGACGTGAAAGACCAAGTTCAATTCGGGAAAAAGATCGCCATCGACCGCGCTTGCATTTTGTGGGCCGGAAGGGAAACGGGAGACGGAGGACGCATTCATATCGGCGACGGAACAAGGGTGGGTCCCTACAGTTACCTCGGCTCTCTTCACGAACTGCGGATCGGAAGAGGATGTCTCATAGGGGCGTATTGCTATATCATTACAGCGAATCACCGGTTTGAGGATGGAAGCCGTCCGCTGGCCGAGCAGGGATTCTCGGGCGGTGATATTCATCTTGGCGACCACAGCTGGCTGGGCTCGCAGGTGGTTGTTCTGCCGGGGGTCGCGATCGGCGAGCGCTCCGTTGTCGCTGCCGGGGCCGTTGTCACCAAAAATGTGCCGGCGGGCGGAATATGGGGGAGGGGCCCCGCGGGGAAAAAACGGGACCTTTCTACAAGAAAAAGCGCCTTTGGGGGGGAAAGAGGAGGA
>CAYFRH010000172.1:0-5278 GCA_964345345.1 uncultured Puniceicoccaceae bacterium
ATGGCTTTCCGTTTCATTGCCGGTCCCGACGACTACCTTGTCCTGCGCGAAGCTCGTCGGGAATGGGAGGCGATCGCGGCGGAAATGGACGATGAGAACGCCCTCGAAATCATCGACGGTCAGGCCGGGAATATCGACGAGGTTGAGCAGGCGGTGAACGGATTTGTCAGCGCGGTGCAAACGCTTTCGCTCTTCTCGCCGCGCAAAGCGGTCTGGTTCAAGAGCATCACTTTCCTCGGGGATTCCATAACGGGGCGGGCCGCCGGAACAGCCTCCGCCGTGGAACGGATGCAGGAGGTTCTCGGCGGGGTGGACGACGCCACTGTCCGTGTTCTCCTTTCCGCCTCGCCGGTGGACCGCCGCAAAAAGGCCTACAAGTGGTTCCAGAAGGAGGGCAACAGCACCTTCCTTGAGGGAGGCAACGACGCGGCCTCCCTCGCCGAGCTGGCAAGCGGGGAAGCGAAAACGGCGGGTGCCCGCTTCCGCAATCGTGCCGAGGCCATTCTCATCGAAAAGGTCGGGCTCAACGCACGCCTTGTCATCGAGGAGACGCGCAAACTCTGCACTTATCTGGGTGCCGAAGGCGGTGACATCACGCCGCGCCTCGTTACGGAATTGGTCCCCAACACCGCCGAAAGCGACTTTTTCGAAGCCGCCGAAGCTTTTTATCAACTCGACCTTGAACACACCCTCGAGGCCATCCAGCGCCATTTTTTCGCGGGCAACGACGCGCGCCCACTCCTTTCCTCCCTGCAAAACCGTAACCGCCTGCTCCTGCAATTAAAGGCGCTCGAGCAGGAGGGCTCCCTCCGCGGCAGTGTGAACAAATCCTCCCTTGCCCGGGCGGCCGAAAACCACGCCGCGCGTTTCGGTTCCGGGGAGAAAAAGACCTCTGTGAACATCTTCACGCAGAACCCGTGGTACCTCGGACGGCTCTCCCACAACCTCGGCAAGCTGAGCATGCGGAAATTGCTCCATTTCCAGGAGGCTTTTCGCGAGGCCTTTATGGAGATTGTCAGCCATCCGCATCATCAGGAAGGCGTTCTCCGTTCCATGGCCATCCGCTGCCTCGCTACGGGGTAGACCAAAAGCATCGCGGGGAGTCCGCCAAGGCTCCGGTAAGTACCGTTTCCGCCTTGGCATCCGCGGTTTCCCGTCAAAGCATCTCCGCCATGGAAGCGATTCCCGACATCCTCGCCCAACGCTATGCCTCGGCCCCAATGCGCCGCATCTGGTCGCCGCGCGGTAAAATCCGCATGGAGCGCGAATACTGGCTCGCGGTCCTCAAAGCGCAACGCAACCTCGGGCTGGCCATCGGGGAGGAGGAAATCGCGGCCTACGAACGGGCGATCGATGCCATCGACCTCAACGCCATCGAGGAACGCGAGCGCATCACCCGCCACGACGTGAAGGCGCGCATCGAGGCCTTCAACGAAAGCGCCGGGGCGGAAAAAATTCACCAAGGCATGACCAGCCGCGACCTTACCGAGAACGTGGAACAGCTGCAGCTCTACCGCTCCGCCCGCCTTCTTTTCGAGAAAGGCCTCGCCCTGCTCCACCGGTTCCGCGAACAGGCCCTCGCCTACGAGGACCTCGTCATTACGGCGCGCACGCACAACGTTGCCGCCCAGCCGACCACTTTCGGACGGCGGCTTGCCATGTACGGCGAGGAATTGCTGCGCGCCCTGCGCAACCTGGAGCACCTTCTCGGCACCTATCCCGCCCGCGGTCTCAAAGGTGCCGTCGGCACCCAGCTCGACCCCTTGACGCTCTTCGAAAAGGATCCCGCCCGCGTCCGCGAACTGGAGACGCGTATTCTCACGCATCTCGGGCTTCCCGGCCAGTGGAAAGCGGTGGGGCAGGTGTATCCACGCAGTCTCGACGCCGAGGTTCTCGGCCACTTTGTGCAGGTCGCAGCCGCGCCGACGAGTTTCGCCCGCACCCTGCGGCTTATGGCCGGCCACGAAATCGCCTCCGAGGGCTTCGCCAAGGGACAGGTCGGTTCCTCCGCCATGCCACACAAGATGAACGCCCGCAGCTGCGAGCGTATCAACGGTTTCACGACACTTCTCAAGGGCTACCATGCCATGGCCCAGAACCTTGCCGGCGACCAGTGGAACGAGGGCGACGTCTCCTGCTCCGTCGTCCGCCGCGTCATCCTGCCCGACGCCTCCTTTGCCCTCGACGGGCTGCTGGAAACGGCGCTCACCGTCCTGAAGCAAATGGAGGTCTATCCCGCCGTCATCGCGCGCGAGAACGCGCATTACTTCCCCTTTCTCAGCACGACGACCCTTCTCATGGAAGCCGTGCGTGCGGGTACCGGCCGCGAAACCGCCCATGAGGTCATCAAGGAACACGCCCTCGCCACCGTGAAAGACCTGCGTGCGGGACGCACGTCGCGTAACGATCTGGCCGGACGCCTTGCCGCGGACAAGCGCCTCGGCCTTTCCCGCGAAACCATCGACGACATCCTCCAGTCCGGCGAGGCCCTTCTCGGCAACGCCCGCGAGCAGGTGCGCGCCTTTGCCGAAGAGAGCGGGGAATGGCTGCAGACCTACCCCGAAAGTGCCGCCTACGAACCCGGGGAAATACTGTAGACTCAGGCTCCCCCCGTGTCCCCCGTTGTCCCCGCTTGACAATTCGTCGACGCGCGGGGCCATATCAGCGGCTTCGCATGCCGCCTACCGGACAACCGAACCTTTTCGGGGAGCTTCGCAAAACGCTTGTCCTTGCCGCGCCGATCACGGCGGGACACCTAAGCCAGATGATCCTCGGCCTCACCGACACGCTCATGATCGGGCGCGTCGGCATGGTCGCGCTCGCCGCGGCGGCCTTCGCCCACACCATCGTCCACCTCGTCTTCGTCATCGGAATCGGCCTGCTCTCGGCGGTCTCCGTGCTGGTGGCGCACGCCCACGGGGCCGGCAAGCCGGAGGAAGCGGGGGAAATGCTCCGACGGGGACTGTTGATCGCGGTAGCTTCCGGCCTGCTGATGTTCGGCTTGTTGCGGACCTCCTTTCCGCTCTTCAGCTATCTCGGACAGCCGCCGGAAGTGATTGCGGAAGCACGGTCCTACCTTTTCCTGACGGCGGGCTCCCTGCCCTTCATTATGGCGATGATCGCCTTCAAAAACTTTTCCGAAGGACAGGACCGCCCATGGCCAGCCCTTTGGGCGGGATTGGTCGGCGTCCTCCTGAACATTTTCCTCAACTGGGCCCTCATCTACGGAAACCTTGGCGCGCCACGGCTGGAACTGGAGGGTGCCGGCTGGGCGACGCTGGTGAGCCGCATTTTCACAGTCGGGCTCGTCATTGTATGGCTGCGGCTGGACAGGCGGTTCGTCCCCAGCTGGCCGCGCCGGTGGCTGGCCGCCATCCCGTGGAGCGGCCTCGTCAGCATGATCAAGCTGGGTTTCCCCGTCGGCCTACAGATTTTCATGGAAGTCAGTGCCTTTGCGGGAACAACCCTGCTCATGGGCTGGCTCGGGGTGGTGCAGATCGCCGGCCACCAGATCGCCCTGACCTGTGCCGGCACCACCTTCATGATTCCGATGGGCATCTCCCTCGCCGTGGCCATCCGCGTAGGGCATGTGCTCGGGGCCGGTCAACCGGAACGCGCGCGCAATATCGGGTTCGGGGCGCTGGGGCTGGTCCTGCTCATCATGGGGGCCTTCGCGCTGATCTTTATTTTCCTGAACCACGGCATCGCCTCGCTTTTCACGCACGAAGCGGAAACGATCGCCATGGCGGCGGCGCTCCTCGTCATCGCGGGCTTTTTCCAGCTCTTCGACGGGGCCCAGGTCATCGCCATCGGGGCCTTGCGGGGGGCCAAGGATGTCGCCTTTCCGACATGGATTATCTTTGCCGCCTACTGGGTCCTTGCCCTTCCCGTCGGGAGCCTGCTCGCCTTCCAGACCGAACTCGGGGCGCGGGGTCTCTGGATCGGACTGGCCGTCGGTCTTGGCACGGCCGCCGTTGGGCTGAACATACGTTTCGCGCGGGCGACGTGAGCGGCCGGCCCCGTCGCCCCGGGGTACGGCGGGCGCGGGGACAAGCCCCGCCCCTACCAGGAAACCACAGAACGCGACCAAACAAAACCATCCGCCCCGGCAGAGTCCCGGAGCCCGTGCACCGATTCTTTGTGGTCCTTCGTGACCTTTGTGGTAGATTCCCCTCCTTTTATTCCCTCCCCCTCCATTGCCATGAAACTGTTCCTCTTACGCCACGCGACCGCCGAACCGGGATCCCCGGATGCGGAACGAACGCTCACGTCCTCGGGACATCACACGGCGCAACAGCTCGCCGCCTTTCTGAACGGGAAGCGGTATTTCTCCTTCACGCACGCGTGGTGCAGTCCGTACCGGCGGGCCCGCGAAACCCTCGACCCGATCATCGCGCACGGGCTTTCCCGTTCGAACATTCTATATCGGGAGGACCTGCTCCCCGGGAGCGATATCACCGCCATTCTTCCCGAGCTCCACCGAACGCGCAAAAGCCTCCTCATCGTCGGGCACAATCCCCACCTCACTACCCTCGCCCGCTACCTTTGCGGCCTCGCATCGCCGCAGGCCCCCCTCTCCTTCAAAAAGGGAGCCGTCTGGGTCTTTAAGCGGGAGCCGCTCGCCGCCTCCGGCTTCCGTCTTGCCGCGGCCCTGCCCCCCGCCGCGCTCGGAGTTACGCGGTGAGGAAAAGCAGCGCCGCGTGCACGATGGCATGGCGGATGCTGCCGTTGAGGGCGAGGTCTCGCAACTCTTGTAGCGGCTTTTCCACGACATCAAAGGATTCGTGCCCTTCCGGGGCCCCGCCGTCCCGGTACCGGGCTTCCGGGAAGAGGACAAAGTGGCAGCGGTTGCGCTGCAGGGCCGGATTCGGCTGCACCGTTCCGATCAGCTTCCCCTCTCCGCCTGCGTAGCCACTTTCCTCATACAATTCCCGCCGCGCCGCCGCCACCGGATCCTCTCCCGGATCGACGACCCCGGCCGGAAATTCCAGCGAAAACTCCCCGCTGCCAAAGCGGAACTGGCGCACGAGGACGTAGCGCCCTTCGGCGGTCTGCGCCAGCGCCACCGCCCAGTCACCGACCTCAATGATGAAAAAATCCCCTTCGCGACCGTTGGCTTCCGCCTTTTCCCGCCAGCGCTCCTTCAGGATCCGGTACACCCGACAGTCCGCGTGCGACGCGCTCTCTCGCCGTTCCCACTCGAAAGCTGGCATCAGTCCTGCGGGATAACGATACGCTGCCCGATCTGCAGAGCGCGCGGGTCGACCGTCGGATTCGC
>CAYFRH010000173.1:0-5267 GCA_964345345.1 uncultured Puniceicoccaceae bacterium
GGGAAACGGGCGGGAGCCCGTTTCTACACCTTAGGGCAGCTTTCCTAAATAGCCTCATGGAGGGCGACGATGGCGCCGGTGAGGCCGGTGGCGCGGACGGTGGAAAAGCCGGCGGCGCGGATTTCGGAGGTGAGGGCTTCCTTGGTGGGGAAGGCCTCGATGCTGCCGGCGAGGTAGTCGTAGGCGGACTTATCGCCGGTGGCCAGTCGCGCCAGCCGCGGCAGGACATGACGGAGGTAGGGTCCGTAGATCGGCTTGAGCCAGCGGTCCGGCTGGGTAAATTCGAGGATATGGAGGCTGCCCTGTCCGGGCTTGAGCACGCGCCGCATCTCCCGCAGGCCCGCCTCGCGGTCCTCGAGGTTGCGCAGGCCGAAGGCGATAGTGAGGACATCGACGGAAGCGTCTGCGAGAGGCAGGGAGAGGCAGTCCCCAAAGGCGAAGGCGATGGGCTCCGCGGGATCGCGCCGTCGCTGTTTTTCGCGGGCAAGGTCTAGCATGGGCTCGCAGAAATCCAGCCCGGTTAGGCGGCAATTTGCGGGCAATTTTCGTCGAAGGGCGAACGCGACATCACCGGTGCCGGTGGCGAGATCGACGACCAGGTGGGGCCGGCGACGTGTCACCGAGCGAACAAGGCGCCACCGCCAGTACAAGTCTACCCCGCCGCTGAGAACGTGATTGGCGAAATCATACCGGCTGGAGATGCCGGCGAACATGGACTGAACGCGGGTTCCCTCCGGCATTCGCAATTCTCAGTGCTCGTTCTCTTCCGATTCGTCGGGGGAGGATTCCGGGGCCGGAGGCTCTTCCTCTTTGCGCTGGGAGAAACTTTCCACGACACGCCTGGACAACTCGGCGTCCGGATTTTCCGCAAGCGCCTTGTCGATAGCGAAACTCTCGCTGCCCGTGTTGCGGGCGACGATTTTCAAGCCGTATTCGAGATCCTTGAAATGTTCCTCGCAAAGGGCACGGATCGTCTTGTCCTGATCGACCGCCTTATCAATGAGGACATCGCTGGCTTCTTCGGTAAAGCTCAGGGAAAGCCCGGTCTCGCCGGAAAACCGCTTCGCGAAAGAGTCGAGGTCGCTTTTGAGGACGCTGCGGCGCAGGTGATGGTTCTCCTTGAGCAGCTTCTTAAGGGCATCCTGTGGACGCAGGACAGTCTCGCGCTGCACCTCGAAGGACTCGATTCCAGTCGAAGGCAGCTCGAACTTGAAGTACCGGAAGACCTCCTCGAACACCGTCATGAGGCCGCGGGCTCCCGTTTGCTCGCCATGCCCGCGCCGGGCAATCTCCTCAATGGCCTCGTTCGTGATTTTGAAATCGATTCCGTAGCCGCGGAAGTCCTGTTTGTATTGTTTTAGCAGATTGTCTTCGGTGGTCGTCAGGATGTCTGTAAGATCCGACACACTGAGTGGGTCGCAGGCCACGCGCACCGGAAGACGGCCCACAAATTCGGGCTCGTAGCCGTAACGGATCAGGTCTTGGGTGGAGACCTCGTGCAGGTAATCACTGGCCTCCCGGAAGTAGGCGTCACCGGTATTGCCAAAACCGATGGAACTGGCTTCAAGCCGTTTTTTGACGGATTCCGCGAGATGGTCAAAGGCCCCGCTGACGATAAAGAGGATATGGCGGGTATTGATCGAACGCTTGCCGCCCTTGCCTCCGCCGCCCTGCATCATGGCGCTCATCTGGCCCATCATGTCGGTGGGGCTGAAGAGGCTGACATCGGTGTCCTCCATCAGTTTGAGGAGATTGATCTGCACGCCGCGGCCGGAAACATCCTTGGAAGCTCCCGCTTCAGAGGCAGCGGCGATTTTGTCAATTTCGTCGATATAAATGATCCCGTACTGGGCGAGGTCCGCGTTGCTGCCTGCTACCTTATACAAATCACGAACGAGGTCTTCGACATCGGAACCGACGTAGCCTGTCTCGGAAAACTTGGTTGCATCCGCTTTCACGAAGGGGACTCCGATAAGTTTTGCGATGTGGCGCATGAGGTAAGTCTTTCCCACGCCGGTGGGACCGAGAAGAAGAATGTTCTGTTTGTGGTAGTCCTTTTCCGTTAACTTCGGATTTTCAAGGCACTGGCGGACGTGATTGTAATGGTCGCAGATGGCCACGGAGAGCACTTTTTTGGCCTCTTGTTGCTGGATCACGTAGCGATCAAGGTAATCCCGGATTTCGCGCGGTTTAAAATGAAAATCGCGGATGCGGCGGACCGCTTCCTCTGCCTCCTTGTCCTCTTTTTCGATTTCAGGTCCGCCTTGGCCCTGACTTGGGGCGGTCGTGCCCGGGGTGGCCCCGAAGGGACCGCCGAACTGGACGTTTCCGCTGCGCATGGCTTCCTGCAGCTTTTCCTGGAGTTCTTCAAAAGGCGTCTTGTCTTTACTCATGGAGCATGTTTTCTGGTGGTTTCTTGACAGGGCGGATCAGTTGCGTAAGCCCTTATTTCATCGGTATCAACGAAATAGCCTACTAAACTTCTTCATGTCCGCAAACCTGACCAAGCGAGATATCGTCCTCCGCATTCACGACGAGGTCAATAATGTCTACCCGGAAGTTTCACAGAAGGCGATCCGGGAGATCGTGCAGCAAACCCTTGATTCGATCGCCGACGCTCTCGCGGAAGGTCGAAACGTGGAATTACGCAATTTCGGCGTCTTCGAAGTTCAAGTGCGCAAATCGCGTGTTGGGCGCAACCCCAACAAACCAGACAAGGACGTCGTTATTCCGGAGCGGACGGTGATAAAATTCAAGGCTGGCAAAGAACTAAAGGCCCAGTTAAAAGACCTTGACCAAAAGCGGCAAGATGGCTCCTGAAAGAGCCCATGTTTGAGCCACTGCCCGGATTCCGGGACTTTTACCCGGAGGAGTGCCGTCGGCGTGACCACCTCTTTCGCCACTGGCGCCAGTGGGCCCGCCGGTACGATTTTGAGGCCTATGATATTCCGACGCTGGAATCCCGCGAACTGCTCACCCGAAAGAGCGGGGAGGAGATCGTCGCCCAGCTCTTCCATTTCGAGGACCAAGGCGGGCGGGCGGTGGCCCTTCGCCCGGAAATCACGACTTCCCTTGCCCGCATGATCGGGGCGCGGGCCAACAGCCTCAAACGTCCCATTAAGTGGTACACGATCGCGGAAAACTTTCGGTACGAGCGACAACAGAAAGGCCGCCTGCGATCGCATTATCAATTCAATGCGGACGTCTTCGGCGAGCCGGGCGAACAGGCCGACGCCGAGGTGATCGCCCTTTTGCTGGAGTCGCTCCGCGGGTTTGGCCTGTCGCCGCAGGACCTTGTTCTGCGTTTGAGCGATCGCGTTCTCTGGACGCTCTATCTCGAAAGCCTTGGTATGGAAGGGGAAACTGCCCTCGAGGTGCTGGCAATCATCGATAAGATGGAGCGGCTTCCCGCCGAAGCCCTCGAGGAGAAGCTCGCGCCCTATTTTCATCAAGCGACGGAGGATTTTCTGGCCACCGTGGAAGCCTTCCGTTCCTGCCGCAGTTGCGAGGAGCTTGAATCCACTCTGCTGGCCCTGATGCCGACAGCTGAGTTGCGGGAGCGGGTTCGAGACCGCCTTGCCGATTGGCACGGGCTGATGCAGTCGCTGGAGGCTCTCGGAGTGGGAGAATTCATCCGTATTGACCCGGGCATCGTGCGGGGTCTCGCTTATTACAGCGGTTTTGTCTTTGAAGTCTTTGCTCTCGATGACGAAGGGCAACCGAGCGGCCGCGCCCTCGCTGGAGGGGGGCGATTTGACGGCCTTGTTGAAAGACTCGGGTATCCGGCCATGCCGGCGGTCGGCTTCGGCATGGGAGATGTCGTCCTTGCTGACTACCTCGCGGAGAAAAACCTTTTGCCGCCATTGGTGGAAGCACCGGACTTTTTTTGTGTTGTCGGCGGGGAGGCCGAGCGACGCCTCGCGCTCGAGGATGCCGGGCAATTACGCCGCGAAGGTTTCCGCGTGCGTTACCCACTGAAGACGGTCGGCTTCGGTAAACAATTCAAACAGGCCGGACAGAGCGGGGCCCGAATGGCCCTCATTTATGGCAGCGAGGAAGCTGCCGCCAATGCGGTCCGGTTGCGTGACCTTCAGTCCGGCGAAGAGGCCCACGTTGCCCGTTTTCAACTTTTTCCCATGCTCCACCGCGTACTCGAGGATCCGGACGCTTTGCGGCAATTGAAGTAAACTTTTTCAATAATCATTCCGGTATTTTGTTGATTGCATTTGTAAATGGGTAAACAGTGTAGGAGTCCATGTTGTGGCTTCACACTCTATTTTTGTCCATTCCGCTTCTCATTTTAGGAATCTCCTTCGCTCCGACACCGGTGGGCGCTGAGCTGGAGGGCAGCCCCCGGAAGAACTGGGAGGAAACCATCGAGCAAATCCGAGTTCTGAAAGGGTGGTCCCCAAAGACGAGTTGGCCGTTGCTTATGCGCTGCGAGCGGACACTCCTCGACCAACCTTCGCCGAAGCGGAAATTAGAACTGGACCTTGCCGGAGCACCTGTGAAAGCGCTGCGAGAAGGCTATCAAAAAACCCGACGCGGACTGATCGGATGGTTGAAGCGTTTGCCCGTCGAGGAAGGAAAAGAAAAACACGTTTGGTACACGCGTACGCATTTGGGCGTGGTTGATCTCGACCTGCGCTATGGCCGGACAGAAAAGGCTTACCGCAGGATATTGCAGTTGCTGGAGACTGTGCCGGTGCGAAAACTTCCCGCTTTTGAGCGCACGAAGATCCTGCAAATGACCGCGCGCACAAACCTTCAGCTGGGTCGACCTCTGCGGGCGGAAGAAGTGCTTCGTCAGTTGCGCGCCTATACACCTATCTCGATATCCGAGCGTAAATGGAACCTGTTTTCGGCGAAGGTGTACGGCAGTTTCGGACCTCAGGACCGGGACGCCCTTGCGCGGATGGGCCGTTCCCTTGACAGATTCGGGGAAAACGTGACGGCGGATTTACCGACCCACCTCCTTGCCAATTACTGGTTTGAGCGATTGCGCTTGGCTCTCCTTGAAGGGCGGCCTGAACGGGCAAAAACTTTCCTGCGCGTCGGCGAAGAGGCCTTGTCCGCCTTTCCGCAAAGCCTCCCCCGCGCCCGCTTCCGGATGGTCCGCTGGCTTTACAATTTCCCTGCGGAAAGGACGACCGGGGTCGAAAATGTCACGGTGGAACGGTTGCAGGCCTTTTTTACCGAAGCCGCCAATCCCGCCGCCTTCGACCAGTTGGTCGGGGACGCACGAGGCTGGAAGGTAAATTTTCCGG
>CAYFRH010000174.1:0-3403 GCA_964345345.1 uncultured Puniceicoccaceae bacterium
CACCCCGCCGGACGTAGCATCCCGCCGTGCCGTAGCATCCCGCCGTGAGGCGGATGACAATGACGATTCCCACCGTCATCGACCTAACCGGTCGATGCTACAAGCGAAGGCGGATGACCTTCAGGACTTAGCATCCCGCCGCGCCGTAGCATCCCGCCGTGAGGCGGATGACAACATAACGGCGCAAAGCACTTATCACGAGGAGGCACAACAAGGCCTGAAGGCCTCACTCATTGGGAGACGCTCTTTTATTCGTCGACGGTGCCTGATGACAGCACCGTAGTATCCCGCCGTGAGGCGGATGACGACATAACGGCGCTAAGCGCTTATCCCGGGGAGGCACAACAAGGCCTGAAGGCCTCACTCATGGGGAGACGCTCTTCGATTCGTCGACGGTGGCCGATGACAGCAACGTAGCATCCCGCCGTGAGGCGGATGATACGGCCTACCCCCATCGGCGTTGAAGGTTGATATTATGACGTTTAAGGCAGCTGAACTGATTCAACGGATCTGTTCCTGCCTCCGCTGGTGCCTTTTCACCTTAAATACTGGACAAGGGGCGCTGGGAGAGGAAATCTGAATCTTTTCCAGCCATGAATGCACGCCACGTCATCGACGACCTTTCCTCAAAAATGCCGAATGCGGCCAACAAAACGGCCCTTGTCGGCCTTGACGGCTTTGTCGACAAAATCATCAAGCCCATCGCCAATCGCTACGGTCAGGGCGACGCCTTTGAACCGATCCCCACAATGGACGCCTTCGGCAAGCGGATCAGCGAGGCGGCCGGAAAGTCCACAAACATTGAAATGTACCAAGAGGTGGAGAAGCTCGGCGGCAACGGTCCCATCATGGCGGACGCGCTCGCCAGCCAGGGATTTCCAACCCGCTACATCGGCGCCCTCGGGCAACCGATCCATCCCGTCTTTGAAAAATTCAAGGAGCGCACAAAAGCGGTGAGCATCGGGCAACCGGGAATCACGCACGCCCTTGAATTCGAAGACGGCAAACTGATGCTGGGGCTAATGCAGGACTTTGACAACATCACCCTGCAGCGGGTGATCGACACCATGGGCGAAGGAGCGCTCCACGACGCGGTCAACCGGGCGGACCTTCTCGCCCTGGTGAATTGGACGATGCTGCCGAACATGACTGCCCTTATGGAGGAAATGTTGACGCGGGTGTTGCCGAATCTCGGTCCGAAGGAAACCGGGCGCACTTTCTTTTTCGACCTTGCCGATCCCGCCAAGCGTTCGCGCGGGGAGTTGAAAGAAGTTCTTGCGGTTATTTCCCGATTTCGTTCCCACGGATCGGTGACCCTCGGCCTCAACCTCTCCGAAGCCCATCAGGTCGCGGCGGTACTCGGGCTCGACGAAATCGAAGACTCCCCTGATTCCCTGAAACAAGGGGCAAGCCGGATTCGCAATACCCTGAATCTGACCAGCGTGGTCGTTCACCCGCGCGGTGGTGCCGCCTGTGCGACCCGGGACGGGGCCGTCCATGTGGAAGGTCCTTTCTGCAAACGCCCGAAAATCTCCACCGGTGCCGGCGATCATTTCAACGCCGGTTTCGCGGCCGCCCAAGTTCTCGGTCTCAAGCCGGAGACAAGCCTCGCCGTCGCCGTCGCCACGAGCGGGCAGTACGTTCGCACCGCCCGCAGCCCCTCCCTGCGCGAAACGGCTCGCTTTATCGAAAGCTGGACCAATGGCACCTTGCCGGAGTAATCTTCCTTCATGACTGAAAACGATGACACCCGGGGATTCCTGATCTCCTTCGAAGGTTCCGAGGGCAGCGGTAAGTCCACGCAAATTAGTCGCGTGGCGAGGCGTTTCGAGGACGCCGGTTACGATGTGGTGGTCACCCGCGAACCGGGCGGCACCTCGATCGGGGAGGAAGTTCGCCACATTCTCATGCATTCCGACAAGAGCGGCAAAATGCAACCGGAAACCGAGTTGCTGCTATTCGCTGCCAGCCGCGCCCAGCTGGTCCGCGAGGTCATATATCCCGCGGTTCAGGACGGCAAAATCGTGCTCTGCGACCGCTTCATGGATTCGACAACCGTCTATCAGGGCATCGCGCGCAATATTCAGTCGGAACCGGTCCATATCATCAATACCTTCGCCGTCGGCGAAATGATCCCCGACGTCACCCTCGTTATTGATATCGCCGCCGAAGAGGGGTTGAAGCGGATTCGGCTGCGCGCCAACGATCTTCCCGATCGCATGGAGGAGGAGAACATCGCTTTCTACCAAAAGGTGCGCAACGGCTACCTCATGCTCGCCAAAGCCATGCCGGAACGCTTTATTATTGTGGATGGCGGTCTCCCCCATGATGAGTTGGAGGAAACCATCTGGAAAGAACTGCGCCAGCGCGTAATCTGATTGCCATGGCCGGCCTCTCCTCCCTGCCTGCCGAACTTCGCGCCCTGCGCCCCGTCGAGGCCCTCGAGCGCAATGTCGAGAAAGGACGGCTCGCCCATGCCATTTTGCTGAAAGGCGAGGACCTGCCACGTCTTGACCATGTCGCCCGCGCCCTCGCCGCCTCGCTGCTGCAATGCGGCGGCGACCCTCTCCACCATCCGGACTGCTTCACCCTCCGACCAGCGAAAAAGTCGCGGTCCATCCCCGTCGGCAAACGGGGCCAGGAAGAGGAAAACACCATGCGGCGGCTGCTCCTTGACCTTCAGCAAACCTCCAACCAGGGCGGCTACAAAGTAGCGATGATTTATGAGGCCGACCGCATGAACGATGCCGCCGCCAACGCTTTTCTGAAAACGCTTGAGGAGCCTCCCCGCCAAACCGTTCTCCTGCTGCTGTCCACGCGGCCTTACGACCTCATGGAGACGATCCGCTCCCGCTGCTTCCAGTTCCGCCTTCCCATCCAGACCGGTCCGAGCGGTGCCGAAGGCTGGACCGACTACCTCGAGGACTACCGTCAGTGGATTCACTTTTTGCGCAAGGATCCGGAAGCGGCCCGGAAATCTCCCGGACAAGCCATCCTCATGGCCTATGGTCTCCTCGCCCGCTTTCTTGAAATTCAGGGCGCCGCCGCCGAAAAGGCATGGAAGGAACACAAGGAACACCTTCCCGAACATCTCGGCGACGAGGAAAAGGATGCTCTCCAGGTCGGCCTGCAGAAAGGAGTGCGGGACAAGCTGCTGATCGACCTCGAGGAGGCGACGCGCATGGCCGCCATCGAGCTTAGTCATGAGATTCCCTTTCCGTCGCTGCAATTGACGCGCGCCATCGAAAGCCTCGAGTCCATCACCGGCTTGCTCGCGCTGAATATGCGCGACGAAACCGCCCTTGAGTCCTTTTTTCTGCAGTCCCTGCGGATCTGGACGCAGTGATGTCATCCGCCTCACGGCGGGATGCTACGGCTTGTAAGGTCATCCGCCTCACGGCGG
>CAYFRH010000174.1:3503-5253 GCA_964345345.1 uncultured Puniceicoccaceae bacterium
TCACGGCGGGATGCTACGGCTTGTAAGGTCATCCGCCTCACGGCGGGATGCTACGTCCTTCGGATGAATGCGCTACGCACTTTTGCGTATAGGGTAAAGGGCCTAAAAAGATTGAACCCATGGAGCAGAACAGGCCATTTAAATTACTAATTCATCCAATTCTTTCAGCTAATCGATAAACTCCTCGGTCAAACCCTCTCGCCGTATGAAATCATACCTTATCCGCCTTCTTCCGTTCGCTGCCGTCGGCAGCCTTCTCCCGCACAATGCCATTCCGGCTCCGGACAGCGTCGACACGGGCTTCGCCGCCACAGCCGGCAGTATCTTCGACCCGACGGATACGGGCAGCATCTCTTCCATCTTAATCCAGGACGACGGAAAAATCGTCTTCGGATCGAATGAAATGGCCGCCACCGTCGATGGCGCCTCCAAACAGGTGCCGCTCATCCGCTTCAATCCCGACGGGACCGTCGACGAGGACTTTTTCGCCGATAACGAACCGACCGGTTTTGGCACTGGTATCATTTTTGCCAATTCCGGCTGGCCGGAGGTGCATGCGCTGGCGCAACAGGACGATGGCAAACTCATCGCCGCCGGGGTCATGGAAGGCATGGACGACGGAACAACCCAAGTGGTTTCGCGTTCCATCGTGCGCATCAACACCGACGGCACACCCGACGACACGTATCAAACGTCAGGTACCAGAGCCTCGTTCAGTGGCCTTAACTACATTGAGGATATTTTTCTTCAGCCCGACCAGAAGTTGATGGTCGCAGGCGGGTTCCGCGCCATCTGGGACAAATCCGGAGGCAGACATAACCGGGATGGACTCGCCCGCCTCAACGAAGACGGGACCGTTGATAGCACATTCATCATGGATCCCCACGAACTTGGGGTTCCGCCCGACCAATTTTCGCCCCGGGGCTGGTTCCGGCAAGCGGTGGTCGACTCGGCCGGACGCGTTTACGTCGTCGGGGAATTTTCGTACGGCAACACTTTTCCCCCGTCCAACGTCCAAGTCTTCGCCCGCCTCCGACCCGACGGTTCCCGCGATGCCTCTTTTAATCCCTCGGTTCCCGACTCGGTCGCGCTCTACAAAGGCGTTGCCCTCGATGACGAAGGCCGCGTCCTCTTTTTGGGAAATATCAACAATCCCGCCACCGATTCCTATCTGGCAAGGTATAATCCGGACGGTTCCCTCGATACCACTTTCTCCCCGCCGGCCCTTGGCGTGGTGGACGCCCGTCCGCTGCGCATCGACCCGCAGGGGCGCATTTTTCTCGCGCAAAACAATGATACCCTCCTCCGGCTGAATTCGGACGGTTCCCTAGATGCCTCTTTCAACGCGGTTTCCACGTATTCGGAGGCGGGGAAGGAACCCTTCTTCTCGCACTGGATGACCTCGCCGGAAGGGAAGGTTTATTCCGGGGCTTATTTTGACGCCGTCGAGGGCGTTTCCACGGTCAAGCTGGTCGCCTTCGAGGGGGAGGGAACGGTCGTCAATGCGGGCGAACTCCACTTCGCTTACAGCTCCGCGGAGATCGTGGAAATCGACGGTACGCTCTATATCCCGGTCGAGCGGACCGGCGGACGAACCGGCGCGGCCAGTATTCAGTATGCAACGACAGCCGGCTCAGCCGGCGCGGCGGACTTTACCTCCGTTTCCGGCACCCTGTCATGGGCAGACGGGGTCGCGGGCACGGAATACATTGAAATTCCCATCCTGCAGGATACCGCAACCGAGGGTGAC
>CAYFRH010000175.1:0-5202 GCA_964345345.1 uncultured Puniceicoccaceae bacterium
TAATCGACGACGGGGACGTCGATCCGTCCTCGGAACTCTCTAATGTTCGCGTCTTCCTCCAGTCGGGAACCAATGGTTCCACCATAACCGTCGACAATGTGACCGTGCCGGTTCCGGAACCTACTGCCACGGCCGCCGTGATTGGGTTCCTCGCCTTGGGGACGGTCCTGTATCGGCGTCGCCGACAATAAGGTGCTTTTCCCTTGCCGAAAATTTGCAAAGCCTGCGGGATTCCCGCAGGCTTTTTTTTAGCGGAGGAGAAAATAAAGGGATGTGCGCGAACCTGATTGAACAGGGAAACCCATGACCGACGAACCGAAGCACCAGCAGATTTTCATCCGGGCCGACGACTTCGGGGTGACGGACGGAACCAACCGGGCGATTCTTGACGCCGTCGATGGCGGCAGCGTCCGCCTTGTCGGTGTCATGGCAGTCGGCCCGGCCCTCCCCGCCGGGGTCGATGCGCTCCGTCGGCGTCAGGACAACATCGCGGTGGGCCTGCATGCCTGTATTAACAGCGAATGGTCGGCCCTGCGCTGGGGTCCGCTCAGCCCCGCCGGTCAGGTCCCGGGTCTGGTGGCCGCCGACGGTGCCTTTCATCCCCGCCCCATCGACACGGCGGAATCCGCGGAAACAAGGGAGACGGTTGTCGAAGTCGAGGCCCAACTCGCGCGGTTGCGGTCGCTCGGGCTCGAACCCACCTACCTCGACACCCATATGGGTTTCTCATGGCTGCCCGGCGTGGAGGATTTTCTACGGGATCTCTGTCAGCGCGAGGGGCTGCACTACCTCGACCATCCTTCCTATCCGAAACTCCATCTTGAGACCGAAAGCGACTGGTCCGCTTTACCGCTTCCGGAACTTCTTGGCAAAGCCGCGAGGGCTCCCGCTGACGGCAAAATCTGGGTCTGGCACCCTGCCTATCGCGACGAGGCCGCAGCGGCCTTCGGTCCGGAGGTGGCCGCCCAACGCGATCGCGAAGCACGTTTGTTGACCCGTCCCGATTTCCTTGATGAGGCGGCGGCCTACGGTCTCCGCATTGCCGGAATCGCCTGAGCGCCCCATTCCCCCAACAGCCGTCGCCCATTCCGTTTCCATCCTGTTCCTCAATTTATTCACCAACCATGAATTCCGTTATCAACTACATTGAAGCGAACATTGATCGCTCCATCTACCGCGACGCGGACGGCAGCGGCTTCCGCGGCATTGACCTGCCGTATCCCTACACGTCCCCCTGCATCAAAGGAGAAGGGAAATTCTATTTCTTTTTCTACTGGGACACCGCGTTCACCCAACGCGCCCTCTACCACACCGGTCGATCCGAGACCGCCCGCGATAATATCCGCAACATGATCTGGCTCATCCGCCGCCATGGATATATGCCCAACCATGTCGGCATTGAAAACCGGTCCCAGCCGCCCTACCTCTGCCGGATGGTCCGCGATTATTTCGCGCACCTCGGAGGCCCCGAAGCGGACTCGTCCTTTTTCAAAGAGTGCGCCGAGGCCCTCCTCACCGAATACAACTGGTGGATGAGCGCCCGCCTCCACGGCTCCGGCCTCAACCGCTACGGCTGTCATGAAACGTGGGATGGGATGGAGGCTTTTGCCCACTTTGGCCGGGTCGCCGCCATTCACCCGACCGAAGGAAAGAGCCCCGCCGAAAAACGGCGCATCGGTGCCCATTATCTTGCCGAAGCGGAAAGCGCATGGGACTTCAATCCCCGCTTCGACCACCGCTGCCTCGACTTTGCCCCCTGCGACCTCAACGGTCTTCTCCTCGATTACGAACGCTTCTTCCTCGAACACAAGGAGCAGCTCGGTCGGGACTACCGCATCGACTGGCAGGCCCGCATCGAAAAGCGCCTCGCCCGCATGCAAGAGTACCTCTGGAACGAGGAACGCGGCCTTTACCTCGATTATGACGGCGCCCACGACCGATCCTCCTCCGTCGCCGCCCTCACCGGCGTCCAACTCCTCCTCCACGGCGTGCCCAGCGAAGCGCAGGCCGCCCGCATCGTCGGAAACCTTTCTCTCTTCGAAGGCACCCACGGCCTCGCCTGCACGGAAGCCTGCCCTCATTACGACCGTTACCAATGGGCCTATCCCGCTGTCTGGCCTCCCATGGTTGAAAACGCGGTCGCCGGCCTCCTCCGCTATGGCTACGCGGAAGACGCCCACCGCATTGCCCGCAAGTTTGTCGATACCACCGATCGCCTCTTCGCCCGGCACGGCAAGATCTTTGAAAAAACCGATGCCGAATCCGGAGACCTCGCCGTGGCCGAATACGATCCCGCCCCCATGATCGGGTGGACCGCCGGAACGTACTTATTTTGTCACGACCTTCTTCCTGAAAACGATCATTGACGCTTGATACACCCCGCCCCGCTTTCCTTCCTCACCGGAACTCTTTCCGATGCGGCGACGATCACGACGGGTCAACGGCTTGATGCTGCTTGGTTTAGTTTCGACCCGCGTGATTGCAGTTGTTGATCCGGATTAAAATGAAACAACCGACCCTCACCTTTCCTGAAAATTTCACATGGGGCGCTTCGACCGCCTCGTACCAGATCGAAGGAGCCGTCGAGGCCGATGGCCGCGGGCCCTCGATTTGGGATATGTTCTGCCGCAAGTCCGGCGCGGTCTTCGATAGCCACAACGGCGACGTTGCCTGCGACCACTATCATCGCATGGAGGAGGATGTCGGGCACATGCGCCGGATCGGTCTCCGCGGCTACCGCTTTTCCATCGCATGGCCCCGGATCTTTCCGGAAGGGACCGGACCACTCAACGAACCGGGCTTAGCCTTCTACGACCGGCTTGTCGACCGCCTCCTCGAAGCCGGCATACAACCGTGGATCACCCTCTACCATTGGGACCTTCCTCTCGCTCTCTACCACCGGGGCGGCTGGCTCAATCCCGACAGCCCGCAATGGTTCGCGGACTACGTCGCCGCCGTGGCCGGGCGGTTGGGCGACCGTGTGAATCATTGGATGACCTTCAATGAACCGCAGATCTTTGTCGGCCACGGCCTCGAAAAAGGCATCCATGCCCCGGGCGATCAATTAGCCCTTGCGGAGGTATTGCTCGCCGGTAAGCACATCCTGCTCGCCCATGGGCGCGCCTGCGAGGTTCTCCGTGCCAAAACGACCGCCGATGATCAGCAGATCGGCTGGGCCCCCGCCATCGGCGGCCTCGGCCCCGACGACCCGGAAAATCCTGCCTCTGTCGAGGCGGCCCAAGAGGCCCTTTTTCACGTGGGCAACAGCCCCGTCAGCGGCGTCAGCTGGTGGTCCGATCCGGTCGTTTTCGGGCATTTTCCCGCAGACATGCCCGACAATGTGCGGGCTGCCATGCCTTCCATCTCCGATGCCGACCTCGCGACCATCCACCAGCCCATCGATTTCTTCGGTATCAACATCTACGCACTCTGGCGCCGCTTCCGCCGCCACCCCGAGGGCTGGAAGGAGGGCCTTCCGCGCGACCTCGGCCTCCCCTACACCCACTTTGACTGGCCCGTCACCCCCGACTGTCTCTACTGGACACCGCGTTTTCTCTTCGGGCGCTACAAGCTGCCCATGGTCATCACCGAAAACGGAATGGCCTCGCACGACTGGGTTTCCCTCGACGGAAAAGTGCACGATCCCCAGCGCATCGATTACCTTGAACGCCATCTCTCCGAACTGCGCCGCGCCATCGCCGAAGGGATTGACGTGCGCGGGTATTTCCAATGGTCGCTGATGGACAACTTTGAATGGGCCGAAGGCTACAGGCGGCGCTTTGGTATGATCCATGTTGACTATCCCACTGGCCATCGCACTCCCAAAGATTCCGCAGCTTGGTATGGTGAGGTCATTCGCTCCAACGGCGCCAACGTAAACCCACGGAATCTTCCCGTCCGTTTTGACTGACAACGACAGGCACCCGCTTCAATTTCCCTTCCTATCACAGACTGCGTACCCTCGGGTGGGTCCGTGTGCGATAACGTCATTTATGCCATCCGGATTTCGCCTCTCATGAACTCCCCCCATATCATCGTTTTTTTTACTGACCAGCAACGTTGGGACACCCTTGGGCTGAACGGCAATCCCGCCGGACTGACCCCCCACTTCGACCGACTGGCCCGCCGGGGAACCTTTTTCCGCAATGCCGTCACCCCGCAACCGGTTTGCGGTCCCGCCCGCTCCTGCCTGCAGACCGGCCAATACGCCACGACCACGGGGGTCTGGCGCAACGGACCGGGACTCCCGTCCGGGGGCCCGAAACTCGGCGAATTGTTCCATGCCGCCGGCTACCGCACCGGTTACATCGGCAAATGGCACCTGTCCGAAGGCAGCGGGGACGGCCCGGTGCCCGCCGTTAACCGACGCGGCTGGCAGGATTGGCTCGGAGCCAATGCCAATGAATTGATCAGCGGACCCTATTCCGCCCGCTTTTATGACAACAGCGGCAAGGATGTGCGCCTGCCCGGCTACCGTTCCGACGCCCAGACCGACGCGGCCATCCGCTATCTCGCGGAACGGGCACAAACTCCCGACGAGCCCTTCCTCCTCTTCCTCTCCTACCTTGAGCCCCATCACCAGAATACCGACGACTCCTACCCCGCCCCGCATGGGATGGAAAACGCCTACCGATCGAGTGCACTCCCACCCGACCTGCAGGCTCTCGGCGGAAGCGCACCCCGCGACTGGGCCGGCTACTGCGCCATGATCAAGCGGCTTGACGACGCCCTCGGACGTCTCGACGACGCTCTCGAATCCACCGGCCTTGCCGACGATACCGTAGTTGTCTTTCTCAGCGACCACGGCTGCCATTTCAAGACCCGCAACGCCGAGTACAAACGCAGCCCGCACGAATCCTCCGTTCGCGTTCCTTTGGCTTTCTGGGGTCCCGGCTGGGACGGCGGAGGCGAACAAACGGCCATGGCCAGCCTCGTCGACTTCGCCCCCAGCCTCCTCGATACCGCCGGCATTCCCATTCCAGGGTCCATGCAGGGCCACAGCCTCCTTCCCGCTACCCGCGGCGATCATTCCGGACTTCCCGCGGACGCCCTCATCCAATTCGGCGACTTCTTTCTCCCGCCCGGGCGGGCCCTCCACACCGGGCGCTGGAAATACGCCGTCACCGCTCCGGACAACCAAACCGGCCAGCCTGCCGCTCCTGAATATCACGAGTCCCACCTTTACGACCTGCGTACGGATCC
>CAYFRH010000176.1:0-1913 GCA_964345345.1 uncultured Puniceicoccaceae bacterium
CCGTGGCCTCTGCGCACCGTGGTCATCTGTAGGGCCCCGCCTTGCGCGGGGGCCCGTCGCCGCCGAGAGGCGCTGTGGGAGCGGGGGCAAGCCCCGGCCTACAGAGAGTTCCGTTGCCTGCAGGATTCCGTTGCCTTTGGGCACCGTGGTCACCTGTAGGGCCTTGCCTGGCGCTGGTTCCCGTCCGTGGTCATGGCCGATCCGGACGAGTGATGCCTTTCATCAGCGGATTGGATGCCGGAGACTCTAAAGCTGGCGAGACGGTACCGAGTGGTTTCCCCGGGAAAGTCCACCTTGCGGAAGAGCATTGATCCCAGCCGGACTTTGGCCGAATTTCGCGCCCATGCGGGTTTCCTGGCGCCTTGTGATGTACATACTGATTCCTCTCGGAATCCTGATTTCCCTGTTTGGCTGGCGGATCCTGAAGGGGGTTGAAGAGGAGGTGGAGGCCAATCTTGTCCGGGAGGTGGAAGTCATCGGCCGGGCCTTGCAGACCCCGATGCGAAGGGCGATCCTCGAAGGAGACGATAGCGCCATTCAGGAAACGCTGGATTCCGTGTTCACGATCGGGAGCGTTTACGGAGCTTTTGTCTATGATCACCGGGGGAAGCTGCTGGCCAGCGCGGGACGCGGCGGCAACGACCCGCGCTATCGCGACTACATTGTCGATCTGCTCGAAGGAACGGATAACACCGGGCAGTACGTCAATTTTGACGACACCATGGTTTACAGCGCCTTCATTCCGGTAACCGATATCCTTGAAGGTCCTATTGGACTGATCCAGATCAACCGGGATCGCAGCGAAATCCGCTCCTCTATGGGAAGCGTACGGCTTCAGGGCGTCTTCCTTTCCCTCGGGATGATTTTCCTGAGCGCAATGGTTGTCATGGTCGGGCATTATGTCGCTCAGGGCAAAGCGGTGACGCGCTTGTTGCGGTCGATCCGTCGCATCGAGAAAGGGGATCGGGCCCACCGCGCCCGCGTGACCGGGCCAAAGGAAACGGCCTCCATCGCCCATGCCCTCAACCGTATGATGACGAGCCTCGAGTCCGCCGAAGAAGAATTGATGGAAAGCAAAGCGGTGGAACGCTTGTTGCGTGAGCAGGTGACGCGGAACGACCGGCTCCTGTCGCTCGGAAAACTTGCCGGCGGGGTCGCCCATGAACTTGGAGCCCCCCTCTCCGTTATCCGGGGCCAGATCCGGCGGCTGCGCCGTCTCGAGGAGCCTGAAAATCCACATGTCGCGAAACGCCATACTTGCCTTGACCGGTTGGAAAAGGAGGTCCTCAGAACGGAGGACGTCGTCGGCCAGCTACTCGATTTCGGGTCGCGTCAGCGCCGCTTCGAACAAAGCGATGTGGCAAAGGTGGTGGAAGCCGGCGTGGAAGCTTCCACGCCGGAACTGGAGCGCCATCATTGCCGTGCGGAGGTGGACCTTGGCGAGGAACAACCGCTGCCGACGGTGCAGATGGACCGGTTGCGCCTGACCATGGCTTTGCGAAACCTGCTCTCGAACGCGGCCCGGCACGGACCCAACGAACTGGTGCGGATTATCGTGCGGGTTTTGCCCGCGAAAATCTCCTTTATTGTGCAGGACTTCGGGGAGGGGATTCGCCCCGGCGAGGAGGACCGGATTTTCGAGCCCTTTGTCTCCGGAAGTGGAAACGGCCATGGACTTGGGCTAGCCCTTGTCCAGCAGGTGGCGCGCGAGCATCAGGGCATTGTCCGGGCCCGGAACTGGGAACAGGGCGCGGAGTTCCGCCTTATCCTTCCGCTGCAACAATCGAATCCTTCCACTCCCTCATGAAAGCGACTATTCTCCTTGTTGAAGACGACGATTCCCTGCGGGAATTTTTCCGGGAAGAACTGGAAGAGAACGGGTACGCCGTCCGCGAGGCGTCCTCGGTCGCCCA
>CAYFRH010000176.1:2013-5196 GCA_964345345.1 uncultured Puniceicoccaceae bacterium
GATGACCCCGTCCTGATCACCGGGCCAAGCGGGGCCGGCAAGGAGGTGGTGGCACGTCGTATCCACGAACTCAGCACGAGGCGAAACCATCCTTTCGTTCCCGTCAATTGCTCGGGGCTTCCCGGGTCCTTGCTCGACAGTGAGCTATTCGGTCATCGCTCGGGAGCGTTCACGGGGGCGGACCGGGCGCGCACCGGCCTCTTCCCCAGCGCCGATGGCGGAACCCTCCTTCTTGATGAGATCGGGGACATGCCCCTTGAAATGCAGACGAAACTTCTCCGTTCGTTACAGGAGGGAAGAATCCGCCCGGTGGGGGCCGACGAGGAAATCCCCATTGATGTTCGGGTTCTCGCCGCCACAAACCGTAATCTCGAGGAGGAAATCGAAAAAGGATCCTTTCGCGAGGATCTCTTTTATCGCTTGGAGACGTTTCATCTGGAAATTCCCGCGCTCCGGGAGCGGACGGAGGATATCGAATGGCTCGCCGGCTTATTTATTGCCGAGGCGGCACAGGAACTGGGCAAGCCCGTCGAAGGCATTTCCGAAGGAGCCCTGCACGTCCTTAAAGCTTATTCATTCCCGGGTAATATTCGCGAACTCAAAAATATCCTTCGGCGGGCGGTCGCTTTCAGCGGAGAGACGCTCCTGAGCGTGAATGATTTACCGGAAAAATTGCGCCAGCAGCGGGCACCAGCCACCGAGGCTTCCAGCTCTTTTGGAGTGGGGAAGGATCTCCTCTCCATGGAGGAGGTGCGGCGGCGTTATGCGGGCTATGTCCTTTCCCGCTGTTCAGGAAATAAACGGGAGACAGCGAGGATTCTCGAGGTCAGTCGTCAGACGTTGTACACCCTGTTGAAAAGGGAGTGATCTTCCCGCCTGGGTTGTCCGGAATTTGGACATGTTCGGTACAGACTCCACTCTTGAGCGGAAATCATTGATGCGGAGAAATTCATAAAGCGTTAAAGCAAAATAGCTTAAGAATTTTTCGATAGAATTGGCAATGACGCTGCTTAGATGAAATTCTATGAAACTAAACAAAATAAATTCCCTCTTCCTGTCGATCGTGGTTTCTCTTGGAACCGCTTCCACGGCGGCGGCCCAAGCCAATGTTCCCGCATCGTCCACGCAGCAGCCCGCACAACAACAGCAGGGCAGTTCGAAAAAAGCCGAGTTGGAGGAAGCCTTTCGGAGCATTTCGACAAAAGTCCAACAGATTGAGATGCAAGCCGTGGAGACGGAGGAAGTTTCCAAGGAAAAAAGTGAATTCGACAAACTGGTTCGTGAAAACGTCGTTGAAAAAAATCCGGATCTGGCCGAAGCCGTGAAAAAGCGCGCGGAATACCGCGACCAAATTGAAGAAGTGCAAATGGGTGAGGTGGACCCGAAGGAGGCCAACATCCGGGAAGTCTACTCGGAATACAATAAACTTCACCAGAAGATCATGCCGGTCGAACAAGAGGTCATGAACGAACCGAATGTGCAGGAAGCGTATCAGGAGTATCGCTCGTCCCTTCTGGAAACAATGAAGGAAATTGATCCCCAGGTAATGCAGTATATTTCCCGTCAACAGGAAATTCGGGAGAAATACGAAAAGCTGATGCGGAGTCAGCAGGGTCAGCGAGGCGGCTGAGAGCAGCCTGATCTTGCTGAAAGCCTGACTCTCTCTTTCACCGGGTCCTTGCCGACCCGGTTTTTTTATGTCGATGGAAGCTTATCCGCTCTCTTCCGGCAACGGCCGCAGCTTCACCTTGCGCCGCCGACGTGTGCGGGCGGGAGTGAGTTCGCGCATCAGTTCGAGTTTCCCGAAGCAGAGGAGGCGGTCGCCGGCTTCGAGGAGTCGGTCGGACCGGGGATTCGGAACGACGGAGGTGCCGCGGTAAAGGGTGAGGACGTTGATGTCCTTCTCGCGCAGCCCGGATTCGGCAATGGATTTGCCCACGTACATCGAACCCTCTGGTATGTGCAATTCCGCTACACCGTAGCCGACGCTGACGGTCAGGCGCTGACGGATGTCCAGTTCGGGGAAATCGACCCTCGCGGCAAGGTAGTCGATGACCGCCCCGGCAATGTCGAGCTGGGTACAGGTTTCGATGCCTTCGAGGCCGGGGGAAGAATTGACCTCGATGATCTGCGGTCCGTCCTTTCCCTCGAGAAGATCGACCCCGGCGACGCGCAGGCCCATGATCTGGGCGGCGCGAACGGCCGTGCCGGCGTATTCCGGATCCAGTTCCACCTGCTCCGTTTTGCCGCCGCGGTGGACGTTGCTCCTGAATTCCTGGCCTTGGGCGACGCGGCGCATCGCCCCGACGACCTGGTCACCGACGACAAAGGCGCGGATGTCCCGGCCTTTGCTCTCCGCGACGAATTTCTGGATGAGCACGCTCTGGCGCTGGCTCTGCAGCAGTTCGATGATGCCTTCGGCGGTACGCTGGGATTCGGCCAGAAGAACCCCGATGCCCTGCGTGCCCTCCAACAGTTTGATGATGACGGGCGTGCCGCCAACCCGCTGAATCGCCGGCAGGATGTCCCGCTTGTCCCGGACAAAGGTCGTTTCCGGGATGCCGAGGTGGTGTCGGCTGAGCACCTGCAGGCTCCGCAGCTTGTCGCGCGAGGTGCCGATGGCGGCGGCGGTGTTCGCGCAGAAAACGTCCATTTGCTCGAATTGCCGCACCACCGCCATGCCGAAAAAGGTAATGGAAGCGCCGATGCGCGGGATGACCGCGTCATAATGGGAAAGCTGTTGCTGCCGGTAAAAGAGGTCCGGTTCCCCCTGCTCGAGGTCGATGGCGAACTTGAGCGTGTTGAGGACCCGCACTTCGTGACCGCGCGCCTCGGCGGCCTCGCGCAGGCGGCGGGTGCTGTAACAGCGGGGAGAGGTGGAGAGAATGCCGACTTTCATGTTGCCGAATAAAAAGAACTCCCGGTATCGACGAGGAATCGGTTGCGAACGGCCTCGCGCCCCAGCAACATGCGAAAACCCATTTCGTCCCGGCTGGCGAGGGTCAGCTCGATCGGCCAGCGCTTCCCGAGCATTTCCACTGCGGTGACAATGACCGGGCGCCGGTTCGCCTTCCCGTTTGAACTGCGGATGATGCGGTACTCAAGGACCTCCGCTTCCACTTCGAGAGAGGGCGTTTTCTTCCGCTGCACGGGATGGATCTGGAAGCGGACCCATGAAGTGTC
>CAYFRH010000177.1:0-1153 GCA_964345345.1 uncultured Puniceicoccaceae bacterium
GCGGTTGCCCTTTGTTACCCCTCCTCACGGACGGTGCGGAAATTCCAGATAGCGCGTGCGTCCTGTATCAGTTTTTTAAGCACGCTGGGGGTGATGCTCTGCTTGGGATCATCCCCGATACCGGAAATGGGATCGACGTGCGTTTCCACAATGACGCCGTCGGCTCCGTAGCAAAAGGCGGCAAGGGCGGCGGCCGGCACATAACGGGAACGCCCGACAGCATGGGAAGGGTCGACCACGACCGGCGCCCACGATTTTTCCTTCAATAGCGGCGTGATGGATTCGTCGGGATGGTTCCGGAACCCGTCCAGTCCGGGCATTGTTCCGCGCGGGCAGAAAAGGACATTCGGGTTGCCGTTGGCGGCAAGGTATTCCGCGGCGGAAATGAATTCGTCGACAGGACCCATGTGGCGGCTGCGCTTGAGAAGGACCGGCATCCCCTGTTCCGCTGTAGCCGCGCCAATGCAGGCAAGAAGGGGATAATTGAGCGCGTTGCGCGTGCCGATCTGCAGCATGTCCACCTTTGCCTCAAGGGCAATGCGCAGCTGGGCCTCGTCCATGACCTCAGCAATGACGGGCAGTCCCGTTCGCTCGCGCGCCTCGAGAAGAATCTCCAGCGATTTCGCCGTTCCCTGAAAACTGTGCGGAGAGGTTCGCGGCTTCCAGACGCCTCCGCGCAGAACATGCGCTCCCGCCTCCTTGACAGCCTCGGCCGTCTCCAGAAAGGCCTGCCGCCGCTGCGGATCGATCGTACAATGACCGGCAAGGAACAACGGCTCCGTTCCCAGTTCCACTCCGCCAACGCGGATGCGGTGGTGCGCAAGGTCCGAACGGGCATCCATCAGCTTGTAGACGGATTCCATGCGATCGACGCGGGCGACATACTCCAACCCCAGCAGGCGGTTGACCATCGTTTCACTGCGCTCATCCCCGATAATGGCGTAGATGTTCCGGTGGGCGCCGTGGATCACCTGGATCTTGCAGTCGAACTCGCCGACGACGGATTCAACCTCCGCCAGCTGGGCGTCGGTCAGGGTAGGTTCTTTGGAAATGATCATGCCGCTTTACTTTACTAAAAGCCGCATTGGTGTATGCGCTGCGGGCGCAATGGCAATCATGGAGTGCCGGTGCGTGAGGATGGCGGGGAGCTTGG
>CAYFRH010000177.1:1253-5189 GCA_964345345.1 uncultured Puniceicoccaceae bacterium
GTATGTCGGAGGGGCGACGGGACACGGGCGGGAGCCCGTGTCTACGGCTTGGAGGCAAATTCTTGGGGCAGGGGACTTTCGGGGGCGAAGGCGAGGTCGGCTCCCTGCCAGTTCAACTCCACGGTGACGCGGCGGCTGTGGAGATACAGGCGATCCTGTCCCGTGCGCTGCTTGAAGGCGCGGTTAAAGGCAAAATCGCCGTAGGTGGCGTCGCCAACGATGGGCAGATGCCGCGAGGCGCATTGGACGCGAAGCTGATGGGTGCGGCCGGTCCGCGGAAACAGGTCGAGCAGGGTCAGCGCCGGCGTCCCCGCTTTGCGCTCGGATACGCGCACCTCCGTCACGGCGTTGGGCGGGCCCCGGCGGGTCGCCGTACGGAGGCGGCCCCGCTGCCGCTGCACGGCAAGGTGGTCGCGCCAGGTTTCCCGTCCGGCGCGTTGGTGGCCCTTGACAAGGGCATTGTAGTGCTTTTTCACGACATGTTCTGCGAAGAGCCCGCGCACGGCCGCGGCGAGATCGGGCTCCTCGGCCAGAAGAAGGACGCCCGAGGTAGGGGCATCGAGGCGGTGCAGCAGGTACCAGCGATCCTCCCCCCGCGCGAAGGCCTCCGTCTCCGGATCAAAGGCCGCCTGCAACAGGGAACGCCGGCGATCCTCCGGGCGATTGGGATGGGAAAGGATCCCCGCGGCTTTTTCCACAGCCAGCAGGCCGCAGGGATGCCGCTCCAGCAGGCGGCAACGCGCGTGCAGAGGCAACTCCATCTCAGTAGTAAAAGTGAATGGCGGCGGGGGCGCGCTCGCCCATGCGGACGATCATTTCCGGAGTCCAGTCGAAATAGGGAGCCTCCGCGACTATGGCATCCTGCGAAATGGTTTCGGCAAGCTTGCCGGCGCTGGAAAAAGCGACGCGCACATCCTCAATCGCCCCTTTGCGGGTGATGAAAAACTCCACGACCACACGGTTTCCATCAAAGGGGATTG
This sequence comes from uncultured Puniceicoccaceae bacterium, assembly GCA_964345345.1. Classification (GTDB taxonomy): domain Bacteria; phylum Verrucomicrobiota; class Verrucomicrobiia; order Opitutales; family Oceanipulchritudinaceae; genus Oceanipulchritudo. The sequence continues at coordinate 2,234 of CAYFRH010000177.1, forward strand.
ACTTCGTGTTGTAGACGAGATTCCGCCAACGCGCCTCGATGATTTCGGCGACGCGGCGCCAGTATTCGCCAAACTCGGAATACTGCGCGTTAAAGGCGAGCCGCCCGATCCGGACGGCGCCCTGGCGGTTGTCCTTGATCGGGCCAAAGGAAGTATCGCGCTCAACGCGCTGGCGAGGCCGCGGCTGCTGCTGGGAGGCCTTCTGTTCGGCCTGCGGCGGAGTGGTCTGGCGATCCTCTCCCCGTCCATCGCGGGGACTGGGATTGGCCGCGACGGGATCTTCCGGCGTGGGCGTCTCCTCCGGAGGTTCCTCTGTCTCCTCGGGCTCCTCGCGGCTAATAAGGCCTTCTTCCGTTTCCGGTTCCTGCTCGAGCGCTTCCGGAACAGGTTGGGACTGCGCCTGCTCCCGGGGAGCAGCCTCCTGCCGGGGCACGGGACTCTGTCCCTGCGTCGAGCTGGCCGCCGGCGGGGCCTGCGGCGTCGGCTGCTGGCGCGGATTTCCCTGCACAAGGCGGTTGGAAATCTCCTCGTCGCCCTCCACGTAAGGAGTGTTTTCCGGATCCGGAGGCGCCTCCTCCGGCTGCGCGGCCGTTTGGTCGCGATCGGAGATGTTGGGGGTTTCCTCGGGCGATTCCTCGGCGACATTCGGAGTGGCGCGCACATAACGCTCTTCCATCTTGGGTTCCTCCGGTATCTCCTCAAGAACCACTTCCATGCTGCTCGCCGGCTCCGGTCCTTCGGGAGCGTGGGGGAAAATTTTTGCCGGTGTAGCCCAAAAGAGAAGAAGGTGCAGGAACACCGCGACTGCCACTGCCGCCACAAGGCCCTCTTCCCTGCCGCGCTCGCTTCCGCCGGACAGCAATCCCGCCTTCGCTTTTCCAAGGGATAACTTTTCTTCCCGGCGCATGTCCTCAGCCCGCGATTTCCGACAAACCCTTCACGCCCATTTCGACCAGCTCCGCGCGTAAACGTTGAAGGGGCAGGCCCATGATATTTTCAAACGATCCGGAAAAATGCTCCACGATCCAACGACCCTCTTCCTGAATTCCGTAAGCTCCCGCCTTGTCGTACACGTGCATAGTGGCGAGGTAGCGCTCAATATCCTCTTCGGTAAGGAGGCGGAATCGGACCTCGCTGCGCTCGTGAAAAGTCCGCCGCGTCCCGTTCAGATGAAGGTCCACACCGGTGAAAACCTGGTGCGTGCGGCCCCCGAGCGTACGAAGCATTTCCCGCGCATGCGCGGCATTGGCCGGTTTCGCGAAAAGGCGGTGCCCAAGGGCAACGGTGGTGTCCGCGGCAAGGATTGCGGTATCGGGAAATTCCGCCGCTACCGCCTCCGCTTTCGCACGGGCATTGTACCGCACTTGTTCGACCGGATCGGCCTCCTCCGGTTCCCACTCCTCGACGACCGGTTTGACGATGCGGAAAGACAGGCCCAGACGAGCCAGAAGCGCACGGCGTCGCGGCGAAGCGGAAGCGAGAATCCATTCGCTCATGATTCCGAGCCTAGCGCCGGAATGACCTGCCGCAAGAAGTCGCGTCCCTTCCTGATTTCCGCCGAACGCAGGCGCGGACTCATTTCCATGATGACCGTGTCGCCGTCCTGCACGAAGGGGGCAAAGGCCTCCCAATCGATCGTGCCCGTTCCAGGAGCCTGATGGTCCTTTCCCTCTGCGGAAACGTCATGCAAATGGAACCCGGTCAGCAAAGGCCGCATTTCCTCCAAAAATTCGGTGTGCCGAAGGAGCCCCATCCGCTCTTTCAACTGCGCGTGCCCGGCGTCGTGCCAGTAAGCGAAGGGCCCCTGCTCCGCCATTTCCTCCAGAAAAGGTTTCATGTCCGCATCCATGGGCAATTCCGTTGAGGCTTCGCGATTCTCCACCCCGAAGGTCACGCCCCTTTCCCGTGCCCGGTCGACCAGCAGGCCGAAACTTTCGCGCAGGCGCCGCATCGGTTTAGTACTGGCTTTACGCAGTTTGCGAACCGCTTTTTCATCCGGAACCGGGCGGGAGCCGGGATCAACCTCCCCTTCCGCGCCCTCTTCAAGGATCTTGCCGGGATTCCCGAAAAGAAAGCGGGCCCTGCCGGAATGCAGAACGACCCGGTCACAATCCACCCGCTCGGCAAAATCGATCGTTTTCAGGGTGTTGTGCAGCCAGAGAATTCGTTCGCGGCGGCTCGAAGAGGTGGGCTCGTACAGATTCGGCGCGGCCCCCATGACCCCGACCGGCAAGGGGCAGAAATTGTGCACGGAGGAAATTTTCACAATCCCGTCGTCCAGCGCCTTCAGGATGCCGGGAATCAAAGAGAGCCGAATTCCGTGGGACAACTCCACCCACTCGAATCCCAGATCCGCCAATTCAACCAGCATGGGATAGCCGTCCTCGTGACGGTGGCTGTTCCAACAACTGGAAATTGCAAAACGCATGATACAGAAACAAAAAACCCTGCAGGCATTTGTCCTGCAGGGAAGAGAAAAAACGATTCGCTTCCGTCCCGCTTTAGCGGTTTTCGTGACGAGCACGCAACATGGCCGAAAAGGCGGCCACCTTTTTCTTGCGCCGTCGGACCTCGCTCGGCTTTTCAAAATACCGCTTGGCACGTGCATCACGGATAACGCCTTCTCGATCAAGGCGCTTTTTTAGTCGGCGCAGAGCCCGGTCGACGGGCTCTCCTTTGCGAATTTTCACTTCTACAGACATAGGAATTCTAATGGAAAAAGAAGACCAAAACAGGCGAGCCGACTACCTGCGTCAATCCTAATTGCTCAAGTTTGTCCCGGGTGGCGCCGGGTAGGCCTGCAGACACTGGCTCCCGCCTGTGTCCCGTCGCCGCACGCTGTCTGTTCTGCGGGGCGCGGGGTAGGTATGTAGACACTGGCTCCCGCCTGTGTCCCGTCACCTCACCGCCGCCTGTTCCGCGAGGCACTGGGAAACGGGCGGGAGCCCGTTTCTAC